>DAOUMB010000107.1:0-13018 GCA_034414335.1 Dehalococcoidia bacterium | reverse complement strand
TGTTGTCTTGGACGAAGATGTGTCCAAAATTCTACATGCTATCGTCAACAATGCTAGAACTGGCGAGATGGGAGACGGAAAGATATTTGTCTTTCCTGTTGATAACGCAGTGCGTATCAGGACTGGGAAGGATGGAGACAACGCTATATGAAAGGAGATTAAGAACCGGAAAAAGGAGGTCAAAAATGGAAAACAGAAGCAACGAGGAAAGCAAAGAGTATGTTCTCAAGATGGCTAAGGAGCACGATGTTAAGTTCGTCAGGCTGTGGTTTACCGACATTCTGGGTATTTTGAAAAGTTTTGCCATTACTGTGGAAGAACTGGAAGGTGCCCTGGAGCAAGGGATGGGCTTTGATGGTTCCTCTATCGAGGGCTTTGCTCGAATCGACGAGAGCGATATGGTGGCCATGCCTGACCCTGACACCTTTCAGTTGCTCCCTTGGAGACCCAGGGTGCACCATGCCGTAGCCAGGATGTTCTGCGACATCCAGAGACCCGGTGGAGAGCTTTTTGAAGGAGACCCCAGATATGTGCTGAGGAGGAATTTGAAGCGAGCAGCTGACATGGGATACACATTCTATGTTGGCCCAGAGTTGGAGTACTTCTACTTTCAGGATTCAAAGGGAACTCAAGGGTTAGACGAAGGAGGCTACTTTGACATGACACCCCTGGATGTCGCCTCTGACCTAAGGCGAGATACAGTTCTTACCTTGGAGGAGATGGGCATAGCCGTCGAGTATTCCCACCATGAGGTCGCCGCTAGCCAGCATGAGATAGACATGAGGTATACTGATGCCCTGACCATGGCTGACAATGTAATGACCTACCGTCTGGTAGTCAAGCAAATAGCTTTACAGCAGGGAGTTTACGCCACCTTTATGCCCAAACCAGTCTTCGGCATCAATGGCAGCGGCTTGCATGTCCACCAGTCGCTGTTCAAAGGTAACACTAACGCCTTCTTTGAGGAAAATGATGAACACCACCTTTCCAGGGTAGCCAAGTGCTACATCGCTGGACTGTTAAGGCACGCCCCCGAAATAACCGCAATTACCAATCAGTGGGTCAATTCTTACAAACGATTGGTTCCTGGATATGAGGCACCTGTGTACCTTTCATGGGCATGGCGAAATCGGGCTGACTTGATCAGAGTCCCAGAATATATGCCGGGCAAAGAAAAGGCTACCAGGATAGAGTTCAGGTCCCCTGATCCTGCTTGCAATCCCTACCTTGCCTTCAGCGTGATGCTGGCTGCTGGATTGGAGGGAATCGAGAAGGAATATGAGGTACCAGACCCCGTGGAGGAGAATGTGTATGAAATGACTGAAGAGGAGAGAAAGAGACGAGGGATAGGCACCCTACCTGGCAACCTTTGGGAGGCGATCCTACTCACGGGGAAAAGTGAACTGGTGCAAAAAGCCCTTGGCAACCACGTTTTAAATGCTTTCATCAAGAATAAGGGGATTGAATGGGATCAATACCGGAGCCAAGTAAGCGAATACGAGCTTAAGAGATATTTACCAATCCTGTGAGCAGAAGGTGTCTATTCGCAGGAACACGAAGCTGAATCAGATAAACTCACACCACTTTTACTGTTGTTCCATAAGCTACCATCTCGGCAGCTCCAGACATCACCATCGAGGTTACAAACCTAACGCCTATTATAGCATTAGCACCCATTTCCTCGGCTTGCTCAATCATCCTCTGTAGTGCTTCCTTTCGAGCTTGTGCCAGCATTAGGGTATAATCTTTGACTTCGCCGCCGACAATGTTTCGCAAGACAGCCATAATATCACGGCCCACATGCCTGGCCCTGATAGTGCTGCCTCTAACCAAACCCAGGGTTTCCGTTATCCTTTTACCCTCTATCTGCTCTGTGGTAACCACAATCATTTTTCTAGCCCCTTGAATTTCTCCTTTTCTTCTTTGGATACTCGATACCTCTCCCAACCTAGCGATGCCAAGAGTATAATAAGCCCTACGGCTATGGCGGCGATGGCAATCTTAATCGGCAAGGACAGTGATAAGAAAGCTAAACGGAAGAACCAATAAAGTCCCCAGCCTATTAAAATGCCTAGGCCGACTGCTAGCAAGATACCGCCGATTTTCCTCAAGCTATTCCTCGCTGAATCGGTTGGTGATGGGCAATCTCCTATCCCGGCCAAAGTCCCTGGGAGTTATCTTTATGCCAGGGGCAGCCTGACGGCGCTTATATTCGTTCCTATCTACCAAACGAGCTGCTTTCATAACTATCTCGGGGTCAAAACCCATAGCTATAATCTGGTCAATTGTCACATCATCTTCCACATAAGCCTTTAAAATAGGGTCCAATACTTCATATGGTGGCAGGGTATCGATATCTTTTTGGTCGGGCCTTAGTTCAGCCGATGGTGCTTTGGTTAAAACAGCAGTTGGTATCACCTCTTTCCCTGCCTGGCGATTCTTGTACCTGGCTAATTCAAGGACCATCGTCTTAGGAACATCCTTTAGGGGAATAAATCCTCCAGCCATATCCCCATAAAGGGTAGTATAGCCCGTGGCTGTCTCGCTCTTGTTGCTGCAAGCAAGCACCAACCAGCCAAACTTATTGGACAAGGCAAAGAGAATGTTGCCCCTGATCCTTGCCTGAATGTTCTCCTCGGTGACATCCGGTTGAGTATCTTTGAAAGATTCAGCCAGTGTTTCCAAATAGGAGCTAAACGCTTTCTCAATAGATATTACCTTGAACTCTATTCTTAGATTTCTTGCCAAAGATTCAGCGTCCAATTTGCTGCCCTGCGATGAATAGCGAGAGGGCATGGAAATACCTATGACATTTTCAGCCCCAAGGGCATCTACTGCTATGGTAGCCACCAGACTTGAATCAACCCCACCTGATAAACCGATGACTACTTTCTCAAAGCCATTTTTGTGCACATAATCTCTAATGCCGAGGACGAGAGCCTGGTAAATCTCAGCAAATTCATCCAATCTTTCAACTCGTCTTAGTGGCAAAGGGGTCCTGGCAATTGCCGGATATTCGCTTGACACCTCTATCTTGGTAGCTTCTGCTAGCTTCTCCCTAATCCACGTAGTATCTTTCCTTCGTCGAGGGTCATGCAACTGAGAGCGGAATACTGACTCCACATTCAAATCAGCTACTACAAAGTCCTCCTCAAACTGCTTCCCTCGAGCAATGAGTTCTCCTCTCTCATTTATAATCAGGCTATTACCGTCAAATACAAGCTCATCTTGCCCTCCCACTAAATTATTATGGACCACAATGGCTACACTGTCTGATGCTCTGGTAGCAAGCATCCTTTCTCTAAAGAGCCCTTTCCCGGCATGATATGGGGAAGCGCTTATATTAATCAACACTCTAGCTCCAGCGTTAGCCTGTACGATTGCCGGCCCGGCTTCATACCACATGTCTTCACAGATAGTTATGCCTATGCCGATGCCATAGATGATAAAAACGGGGCATTCCCTCCCTGCCTGAAAATACCTATTTTCATCGAACACGCCGTAGTTCGGCAAATAGAATTTGTGATAAACACCCATCAATTTTTTGTTATAGAGCACTGCGGCAGCGTTGTATATATCGCCATCGCTGTCAACAAAGCCCACCACTACCGCTATATCTGAGCTGTGCTCTGTTATTTTGTTAAGGCTTGCCCTGTTTTGCCTAATGAACTGTGGTTTAAGCAGCAAGTCTTCAGGGGGATAGCCGGTTATGGCCAATTCAGGGAAGGTCAAGAGGTCGACTCCAAGCGACTTCGCCTGGTCAATGGATTGCATTATTTTCTTGGTATTGCCACTGAGGTCGCCCACAGTGGAATTAATCTGAGCTATGCCAACCCTTATGCTGTGCAATTTGCCTCCTTATTGCAACAAATTATAGTATACCAGACATTGAAGAGCCATTTCTGTAACCTAGGTGTTATGGATAGGCTCTGTTGTCCTTTAGGTCCAGTTGCAATAGAATATAGTTTGCCCCAGGTGCTTTGCCCTCTTATCAATATTGACAAAAAGGGAGTAAGAAAGGAGGAGTAAGATGAAGTTTCTGAGGTTCATTGCTGCGGATGCGGCTAAGGGGGCGGAGGTGTCACAGGTTGCTGATAAGCTGTGGGCCAGTCCCCCTAAGGGGATAAAAGCGCTGGCTACGTACACGTGTCTGGGAATCGCCTTTCCCGGCCTGCCTCCGCACACAGTGCTAAGCATTGTTGTCGTCGAAGCTGAGAGCGACGAGGCAATGGCCGCGGTGACCTGGCCACTGGCTCTCGCAGGCGCGGAGATCTGGCACGTACCTGTGCTGGAAGTGCCCGTAGTTGGCGCGGCAGAAGTGGAAAAGAAAATGAGGGGTTGAACTCAGCCCGGCTTTTTACGGGCAAGGCACCTGGGACGGGCTGAGAACCTGACGGCTTTTGCTCTCTGCCCTGTGAGCTACCTTGCGACGAAAAGCTGGCATAGTCATGCCACGTTCGTCTGTGGCACCTCGGGCTCATGGCATCCAGTCCTATTATCCATCGGATAGAGCCAACTGTACAGTTGATCTGAGTTATGCCAATTCTGATCTGCAACCTGGGTTATTTTTGGGAATTGACAAGCTAGTCATATGTATGGCAAAATTATACGGCAAAAGGTTACCGTATGCAAACAAAGAGGAGTATGAAAATTTGCAAATACAACAGGCACAAGAAGTAGAGAGAAAGGTAATCACTATTCTCAGAATTCTGAGCCAATCCCGCGAGCCTCTTGGCGCTAGAGTTGTTTCCCGCCATCTTAAGGATTACGGCATTGAGTTAAGCGAAAGAGCCGTCAGGTACCACCTCAAACTATTAGATGAACGCGGATTTACAGAGAGCACAGGAAGAGATGGAAGGTTAATTACACAGCTAGGCCTTGAGGAGTTGGAAAGTGCTTTAGTTAGCGACAAGGTCGGCTTTGTGGCTTCTAAAATTGAGCTTCTGGCTTATCAAACAGAGTTCGACATAGATAAGCGTCAAGGCAAAGTTCCCGTTAATATCTCGTTTTTCCCTGAGAGGCAATTTAAGAAGGCAATTGAAGTTATGAAGGGAGTTTTTCAGGCTGGGATCTGTGTCGGTGAGCTTGTAGCCGTAGCTCGCCAAGGTGAAAATTTGGGAGGAATAATCATGCCCCAAGATAAAATAGGTCTGGCCACTGTCTGTAGCATTATAGTCAATGGTGCTTTACTTAAAGCTGGTGTCCCTATGGATTCCAGATTTGGCGGCATCCTCCAAATTAAGAACCATAAGCCTTTGCGATTTGTGGAGCTTATCCAATACTCGGGCTCATCCTTAGACCCCTCAGAGATATACATTACTAGTAAGATGACTAGTGTTGGTCAAGTGGTTAGAAAGGGGGAAGGAAGGATTTTAGCCAATTTTCGCGAGATACCAGCTATGTGCCAACCAATAGCAGAGAAAGTCGTTGCTGGATTAAAAGAAGCTAATTTGGGTGGAGTGCTTATGATGGGCGAAGTGAGCAAGTCTGTGTGTGAGGTTCCTGTGGAATTAAACAAAGTAGGAATGATACTTCTGGGTGGGCTTAATCCTGTAGCTGCGGCTGTAGAATCCGGCATAGAAGTGGAAAATCGTGCTATGAGCACTGTTATGGAGTATCGAGATTTAATTAGATTCTGGGACTTGTGAAATGAATGTAGTGCGAGTCATACCCTGTTTGGATGTGAAGGATAGCAGAGTAGTTAAGGGGGTCGACTTCGTGAATTTGAGGGATGCCCTGGACCCTGTTGAGACAGCAAGGGCGAAAATTGTCAGAGTATTTCGACGGGAGATGGCGACACTTGGCTCAATTGGGCTGTAAAATTGTTTAAGGAGGTAGGGATGACACACGTGCACATCGGGGATTATGAAGTGGTATCTGACCAAGAAACGCCGGAATGCAGCTTCAGGCTCCTGAAGTTAGCAAAGGACAGGTTTGTCTATCTGCACCACCATCATAAGACCACCCAGATCTATTTCGTCCTAGAAGGGGCTGTCAAAGCGACGGTGGATGATAAGTCGGTAGTACTCAAGTCTCACCAAATTTTGAGGATTCCACCAGATACACTCCACGGGATTCGAACCGATGCTGAAGCTCTGGTGCTAAGCATTTCTATACCGCCGTTAGATCCTTCTGACCAGCATGTGGCCACAGAGCACTGAGAGACTAGCCGAGATGAAAGCCTTGCGTAGGCTGCCTTGGGGGCAGGCTAGTAGCTAGGTAGGTCCTTGGCCGATACACTAGATTCGCCGGATAATAAAGCGTCTGCTTAGTTATTCAGAATTCTCGCGAACCAAGAGGATAAATGCTTGCCGAAATCGATGTAGCGATTATTGGGGCCGGAGTAATCGGCCTGGCTATGGCTGGTGAAATCGTCCAACGAAAAAAAGAAGTGTTCGTCTTTGAAAAGAACCATAGCTTCGGACTTGAGACCAGTAGCAGGAATAGTGAAGTTATCCACGCCGGCATTTACTACCCTGAGAATTCTTTGAAAACAAAGCTTTGTGTTGAAGGGAGAGGCTTGCTTTACGAGCTTTGTGAGATGAACGGTATCGCCCATAAGAAGCTGGGAAAGATTATCGTGGCAGTCAACCAAAACGAAGTGACACAGCTTAAAGAGCTTTATAAGCAGGGGAGAAAAAATGGCGTTGAAGACTTGACGCTTCTTTCACAAACAGAACTGAAAAAGCTTGAACCAAATATTGAAGCTAGAGCTGGGCTATTATCTCCTTCCACCGGAATTATCGATTCCTACTCTTTACTGAAGTTCCTTTATAACCAAGCGAGGGAAAAGGGAGCCGAGTTTGTCTTCAACACTGAGGTAATAGGAATAGAGAAGGCAGGTACAAAGTACAAAGTTCAAATAAGGAGTCAAGATGGGATTTCTGCTTTCCTTGCCCATGTTGTGGTGAACTCTGCTGGCTTGAACTCCGACAAGGTAGCCCAGCTTGCGGGGATGGATATAGCTAAAGCGGGTTACGAGCTTCACTACTGCAAAGGCGAATACTTCAGCCTAAGTTCAAAATATAGAAATCTTGTAAGCAAGCTCATCTACCCCACCCCGGAGCAGGCTGGACATGGAATTCACGTGACACCGGGGCTTGATAGTGGGTTGCGGATTGGCCCCAATGCTCGCTATGTTGAGGCAATAGATTATAGGGTTGATGAGACCCAGAAAGAAGCTTTCTACAATTCAGCCAAACGATTCTTTCCCCTTGTTGAACTTGAGGATTTAGCCCCGGAATTTGCTGGTATAAGACCTAAGCTTCAGAGGCCAGGAGAAGCCTTCCGAGATTTCGTCATTGCCCATGAAGAGCAAGCGGGCTTTCCGGGCTTGATAAATCTAATCGGGATAGAATCCCCGGGGCTCACTGCCTCACTCGCCATTGCACGATATGTAGGTAAAATGGTAGGGGAGATCCTTGACTGAGCTTGTTATAGATGGAGATTAGGAAAACTTGCTCGATAGGTCAGTTAGGGATAGGGCAGGGTATTTCCTGGGAAAGGCGGGGTTTTGCCTTAATCTGGCGAGACCTTACTGCTGATGTTCAAATTTTGGCTAGGGGCTTTATATATCTGGTTGACATAATATTTCATTGCAGCCGTTTTGGCATAAAGTTTACACCTGTCTGTTTCTGCTATGGAAGGCTTTGTGAACCTCTTTCAGATGCCTGTTGGTAACATGAGTATAAACCTGCGTTGTCCTTATACTCTCATGCCCCAGCATTTCCTGGACGGAGCGGATATCGGCGCCGCTTATCAGCAGGTCCGTAGCAAAGGAATGCCTCAGGGTGTGGGGGGTGGCCTCGATTGGTAAGCCCGACCTTTTTGCATACTTAGAAACTATGTTCTGGATAGACCTCGCCGTTAAACGCATTTTTTCACCGTTTTTCTGAGCATCTACTTTACCGCTATGGCGTATGAACAGCGGCTTGAAATTGTCCTGACGCGAACACAGATACCGCTCAATCCACTGCGCCGCTGTATCTGACAGAAAGACCACACGTAACTTGTTTCCTTTGCCTTTTACGCCGAATTCTTTGCGCTCTAAATCTACCTGGTCACGATTAAGATTAACTAATTCTGATACCCTTAATCCTGTGCTGAATAATGTTTCCAAAATAGTCCTGTCCCTCAGGCCTATTATATTTGATATTTGCGGGCTGTTTAGCAGTCTCTCAATCTGGTCCGGGTTTAAGAAGGCGGGGGAACGTGAACCCTGTTTGGGAAGTTCTACCTTGTCGGGGGAGAGGGTGGCTATGTCGCGTTGTACCATGAGATAGCGCAAGAAAGCTCTCAACGCAACGATATGGTAGCTCTGGGTGACTCGCTCCAGCGGTAAACCGCAGCGGGAGCGCAGGTGCGCAAGGAATAACCTGTACTTCCTGATAAGCTCCAGATTTATCTCTTCGGGTTTTGTGACAGGGGAATTCTCCGTAAGCCAGTTGTGGAAACGCTGCAAATAATGTCTGTACTCGCGAATGGTAAGAGGCGAACATCCCTTATGGATTTCCAGGTATTCCAGGAAATCAGTGATCAAAAACTCAAGGTCATTTCTAATTCTCATGTTTCATAAATTGCTCATATTCGTAAAAGTGACAGTTTACGAAATCACTTTATGTTATTACTTTCACATTTTCATGTCAAGTGCTTCCTTTTTAACTGTAAAATAATAATTTCCATCCGCGAACTAGAAAGGCATTGCTCAAGATATTCAAAAGACCTAAATGCTTATCCTCGCCACCAAGAAATAAACAACTCAGGGAAAGCCACTCATAAAACTCAGCCCCCTATTCTCTTACAGTGGCGACTTTTTCACTGATGAACAATATTGAGGCCTGGACCGTCTTTTCCACCAAGCATTCTCCTCCAGTGCCTCTTTTCTCCAGGCTCGGGTCATTAAAGGACTGCATACATGGGCAGCGCTGCCCAAAAATATCACCAGCTAAACAAACCCCTCAAAGCAAGAGGAGGTTTAAAAGATGTATCCCTGTCATTTTCATGCCCCTAAAATCGCCTCTCAGAGCGAGTTTTAAAATCTCTTGGCGTCACACCAGGTTCTTGCTCCAAAAAACAGGCCTCTAGATGTTGAACTCCGCAACAAGCCAAGGTGCCAAAAGAGAAGTCCTGTTCGCGGGTTGAGGCACGTCGTCTTTATCAGGTAAAACCTAGTGACGCGATTTGTCAACGGGGTGTCCTCATTAAAGGTAATGATTTGATCTACCAGTTAATTTCCGTTAGTGCCCCCGTGACATAATAAAATGGGGCCACAGGCTGAAACTATCTTGTGGCCTCGTCTGATCTTATAACTTTCAAGATAAAAGAACTATGCCTTTTTGATTAGTTTCCTGGATTGCTCCAGAAACTTAGGGTCCTTAAGCTGATGATTCGTGAAGCCATGCACTTCCTTTGCGTGCTTTGAAACTTTCTGGATTACTTCCTCCTTGGTTTCACCACGAGCCACATAGAGACAATCTACCCCAAAATCTTTACATGCCAAGGTAAATGCCATTTCTTGCCTCCCTTCCAGCGATCCTATATTTAATAATTATACTATATGACCACCACAAATGTAAAGGACCTGTCCCCATTCATTACTTTAGTGATACTGTAAGGCAACGCTTCTTGCTCTTGCTTTCATCATCCAATATACTAAGAATACTCAGTATGGAAAGGCCATCAGGCGCGAGCGCAAAAGCCCTGGCGGGGGCAAGGGTGCTCGAATATTGTCAGCTAGTAGCTGGGCCTTATTGTACGAAGCTGCTGGCTGATTTGGGTGCCGAGGTAATCAAGGTTGAAAAGCCTGGAGTTGGCGATGAGTCCAGAAAAAGGGCACCCTTTCTCAACGATAGCCCTCACCCTGAACGAAGCGGGCTTTTCCTTTATCTTAATACCAATAAGCTGGGAATCACCTTGAACATAGAAAGCCCCACAGGAAAGAAAATATTTGTGGAATTAGCAAAGGAAAGCGATGTTCTGGTAGAGGATACGCCTCCGCAGACGATGAACAAACTAGGACTGGATTACCAATCCCTGAAGGCAATCAACCCTAAATTGATTATGACTTCGATTACTCCCTTTGGCCAGACAGGACCTTATAGCAGCTATAAGGCCTACCACCTTAACACCTTTCATAGCGGAGGGGAAGGTTATCTCACACCAGCCTGGATGGGGACTGGCTATCTTCACCGTCCCCCACTCAACAAAGGCAAATATGTAGGCGAGTATGAAAGTGGCATAAGTGCAGCAGTGGCTACATTGGGAGCTCTGTATCGTCAGAGGCTCTCCGGCCTGGGGCAAAGCATAGACGTCTCCAAACAGCAAGCTCTAATAGCTCTGAACCCGCGGGAATTGGCCTGCTACCCTAATGAGGGATGGCTGGCCAGCCGGGCCACGCGAACATTGCGCTTCGGGGGCATCATACCGTGCAAAGATGGATATATGGAATTGGACCTTTACGAGGAGCATGAATGGCAAGGACTTGTGAGCTTAATGGGAAACCCCGAGTGGACAAAAGATGAGAGATTCAAAGACCGACTGTCTCGGGCAAAGCATGGCCATGAGTTGAATCAGCTCGTAGGAGAATGGATGAAGCATCATAGTAAAGAGGAAATTTACCATAAGGGGCAAGCGCTGGGGTGTCCCGTTGCCCCTTATAACACGACTAAGGAAGTGTTAGATTCAGAACAGATGGGGGCAAGAGGGTTCTTTGTGGAGATTGAGCACCCTGAGACAGGGAAATCCAAGTGCCCCTCGGCACCTTACAAGTTCTCTAAAACACCATGGAAAGCTGGTCGTCCTGCCCCCTTCCTTGGCCAGCACAATGAGGAGGTCTACTGCCAGCGTCTCGGTTATAGCAAACAAGAATTGATACAGCTAAGAGAGGCCGGGGTCATCTAAGAGTTAGAAGCTATGGATGCTTTGACAGGTGTGAGGATTATCGATTTTTCCTGGGCTTATGCCGGGCCATACGCTACGGAGCTCCTGGCACTCATGGGGGCGGAAGTTATCAAAGTGGAGAGTAGGAAACGGCCCGGCATAACCAGAAGGCAGCCAAATCCTGTGACAGGGCAGCCCTATGATGTAGATGACTGCCCCTACTTTAAAGACCTTATCATTAATAAGCTGTGCGTAGCGCTGGATCTCAGCCAGCCAAAAGCAACTGAGCTGGCAAAAAGACTGGTCGGGATAAGCGATGTGGTGGTGGAAAGCTTTACGCCTGGGGTCATGAACAGGTTGGGGCTGGGCTATGAAATATTAAGCTCAGTCAACCCCAGCATTATTATGCTCTCCACCTCCAGCAATGGAAGCACAGGTCCTGAGGCAAGATATGCCGGTTATGCCCCCATGTTCAATGCCACCTCCGGATTAGGCGAGATGACAGGTTACCCCGATGGTCCGCCAACTGTAATGAGAATTACCATCGACAATTTGGTTGCCCATCTTAACGCTTTTGCCATCCTTGCTGCCCTGATTTACCGGAAGGAGACAGGGGAAGGACAATACATTGATGCCTCCGCCCAGGAGGCCATAGCCTGCCTTATTGGTGATTCAATCATGGATTACACTATGAACGGAAGGGTGCAATCCCGAGACGGAAATCGCGATGAAATTATGGCTCCCCATAATTGCTACCATTGCCTGGGTGAAGATAGGTGGATCAGTATTGCTATTTCCACCGACAAAGAATGGCAATCCCTGTGTCAAGTCATGGGGAACTCAGCCTGGAGCAAAGAGGCAAGATTCTCCGACGCTTATAACCGGTGGCAAAATCAAGAGGAGTTGGATAAACTGCTGGAAGGCTGGATGATCAATTACAGCAATTATGACTTGATGCACATGCTTCAAAAGGCAGGAGTGGCCGCAGTGCCCTCCTTCACAAGCGAGGACTTGTTCACCGACCCGCACTTAGCCGAGCGGGAGTTTTCGCAGCTTGTCGATCGCAGGTCAGGAAAATACATGATGGTTGCCCCACCCTGGAAGCTCTCAGCTACCCCGGCAAGAATCATACAAGATGCCCCTTCACTTGGCGAGCATAATGAATATGTCTTTGGCAAGCTTCTGGGCATGTCCCGGGAAGAAATCACTAAATTAAAAGGAGAAAGAGTCTTATACTAGATAAGGAGGCTCAGGATTACAATCATAACATGCTTAGTGAGGTAATTAAACAAAACATTGCCAGTTTATTAGCTGAACTGCCAAATGGAGTTGAGGTAGTGGCAGCAGCAAAAACAAGGACACCTGAGGAAGTTTCGGAAGTTGTTCAGGCAGGGGTGAAAATTATTGGAGAAAATTATGTCAAGGAAGCAAAAAGAGCATATGAATTGGTGGGAATGGGGGAGAAATGGCATTTTATTGGAACCTTTCAAAAGCATAATGTGAGGAGAAAGGTGCTAGAAATATTCGACATGATAGAAACCGTTGATTCTTTGGAAATAGCAAGGGAAATTGATAGGAAATGTGCTGAAATTGGCAAAATAATGCCAATATTGATTGAGGTAAACAGTGGCAGAGAGCCGCGGAAATCAGGAGTTCTCCCGGAAGATGTGGAACAATTAATAAGAGAAATATCCAGTCTTGGAAATGTCAAAGTACTGTGTCTTATGACTATGGGACCTAGTTTTTGAAACCCTGAGGATTCCAGGCCTTATTTTGTAGAGACAAGACGGATATTTGGTAAAATCAAAAGGCTGGAATTGCCCAATGTAGAGATGAAGTATCTTTCAATGGGCATGACCAATTCCTACAAGGTTGCCTTAGAGGAGGGTGCCAATATAGTCAGAATAGGTACTAAGATATTTGGCGAGAGAGAGCGTCCTTCATAATTCAATTACCAGCTCTGCCCCACACCCCAAAGCCGAATCATTGAATAAGTTTCTTTGTACATGTTCCTTTACTTCGCTGTCATAAACAATTGTAATTTTCAGTTTCAACTAAGAGGCCAAGCTCAATGACGCTATCTAGCTCATTCCTCTAAATAGCGAGCTATCTTATTTAGAAGTTCATCTATTCCCCATCC
>DAOUMB010000106.1:0-5871 GCA_034414335.1 Dehalococcoidia bacterium | reverse complement strand
GTCTCGGCCCGTATAGAAGGAGACCCCCCGACATCAGCCGGCCTGCTCCAAATCGGGGACAGGCTGCGCGAGTTAACCATCGAGGAGATAGAGACTATCATTGCCCACCACGTCAAGGCTGCAGCTGAGGTCAAGAAGGCGGGCTTTGATTTCGTGGAGCTGCACCTCACCCACAACTATTTGAACTGCCAGTTCTTTTCGCCTTTCTACAACCTGCGCAAGGACAAGTATGGTGGCAGCCTCGAGGGGAGGATGCGCTTCGGCCTGGAGTGTGTGCGCGGGATGAGGGAGGCGGTGGGGGACGACTTCCCACTCTTTTGCCGCCTGGGTATGGAGGAGAGAAGAGAGGGGGGCATCATCCTCCAGGATAGCCTCGTATTCGCCATTGAGCTTGTCAAGGCCGGTGTCGATGTACTAGACATCGACCCCGCCGAGAGCCTACCTTACATGACTCCTGGGAGTAACTCTCCCATGGGCGTCTTCGCTCATCTGGCGGAGATGGTGAAGCACAGGGTGGATGTGCCTGTGATCACCGTGGGTCGCATCAACACGCCTGAGGTGGCTGAGGCCATACTCCAGAGAGGACAGGCCGACCTGGTAGCCTTGGGGCGCCAGCTCATCGCTGACCCCTTCTGGCCGCAGAAGGTGAAGGAGGGGAGAGAAGAGGATATCGTCCCCTGCCTGAGCTGTAATATGTGCACTGCAGCCACGGACCCGCCCTCTCCCTATCGCTGCACAGTAAATCCCGCTGCCACGAGTGAGGACCGGTTTAGAATAGCACCTGTTGCTGCCCCAAAAAGGGTGTGGGTGATAGGTGGTGGCCCTGGGGGGCTGGAAACAGCCCGGGTGGCTGGGCTAAGAGGCCACAAGGTAACCCTCTTCGAGAAGGGTAAGAAGCTGGGAGGACAACTCAACATCATCCCCACCCTGCCCTGGAAGGACCCTTTTGAGAAGCTGAGGGAATATATGGTGCGACAGGTAGAGAAGGCAGGGGTGGAAGTGAGGTTGCGGGAGGAGATCACTGCTGATTCCGTGTCAGAGGGCAAGCCCGATGCGGTAATCATTGCTGTTGGGGCGACGCCCCTTGTGCCTGATATACCAGGTATCGAGGGGGATAACGTTGTCATGGTTGAGGATGTCTTGGCCGGTGTCAAGGAAGTAGGTGACAGAGTTGTCATTGTAGGTGGAGGAATGGTAGGTTGTGAGACCGCTGAATTCCTGCATGCGAAGGGAAAACATGTGACCATACTTGAGATGCTCCCTCAAGTGGGTGATGACATTGAGGTGAGCAATAGATTGGCCACCATGACCAGGCTTAGAGAGGCTGGCATAGTAATGCGGGCGAACACGAAAGCTGTGAGGATAACCGAAAATGGAGTGGAAGCTATTAGCGATGGTAACGCAGGATTTTTCGAGTGTGATACGGTAGTCCTCGCTGCAGGAGCCAAGCCCAAGGGTGAGTTAGCCTGCGAGCTGGAGGGGAAGGTGGCCACCTTGTATTCAGTGGGTGACTGCGTAGAACCGAGGCTGATACGTGAGGCCATCGGGGAAGGTGCGCGCGCTGGCCTCGAAGTCTAGTGCCAGTACCAAATCAATCAGCCTGTCAATCGGTCCCTCCACCACCTCAAGGCTGGGATAGCCAATCTAAAATATCCTTGCTCCATTCGCCACCAGCACAGGGCTGGAGGATGGTAATACTTGCCAGCGTCCGCTGAAGGATATAAAATGAGTCGACATGCACAGCGCAATCCGGCTTCGGCCTGTGTTATACCTTATAAGGCAAGGATTTTGAATGGCGAAAACAGGCATCGTTTCCGTCCTGGCAGATGGAACGGTCTACAGTAAGAGAAAGAACTTCTGCCCTTTCTCTGCGTCTCCTCTGGAGGCTTATACCTCAATCTTGGGCGAGGAGAGAATAGAAAGGCTGCAGAAAGTAGCTCAGAAGCTGAAAGGCTTGAAGATACTGGGGCTGAATGCCACCGCTCAAGGCGGCGGTGTAGCTGAGATGCTTTATAGCGCAGTCCCATTTCTGAATACGCTGGGCATAGAAACTGAATGGAAGATCGTCCGTGGCCCCAAGGAGTACTTCGAGTGCACGAAGGAGCTGCATAACCTCCTACAGGGCAAGAAAGGCGCCCTCAGTCCAGAGTGCCAGCACACATATCTGTGCACCCTCGAAGAATGTGCCAAGCACAATATTATTGACTACGAACCTGATGTGGTAGACGTGCATGACCCTCAGCCGCTGGGTTTAAATCCCTATCTCAAAAGACCAAGGGAAACCTGGCTTTGGAGATGCCACATAGATATCGATGAAGAAACCATAAGGGGCAACCCTGGCTTGTGGGATTTTCTCACCGATTGGGCTGAGCACTATGATGCCGCTATATTTTCGGCGGCTCACTACATTGTCACGCGGTGGCCGCTGCCCAAGTTCATAATCCCTCCCTACATTGACCCCCTTTCCGAGAAGAACAGAGAACTGACCCAAGAGGAGATAGACAGGGTTCTCACTAAATACCACATAGACCCCAAAGTCCCAATTATCGCCCAAATTGGGAGATTTGACCCCTGGAAGGGAATAGGCAGGACTATCGCTACCTACCGCCAGGTAAGGAAAGAGAGAAAATGCCAGCTTATAGTGGCAGGTGGCTTGGCCGCCGATGACCCGGAAGGAGAGAGGATTCTGGCCAAAGTTTATGAAGACACACAGAATGAAGAGGATATCCACGTGCTTAACCTTTCGCTGGAAGACCGTCTGGAGAATTACAGGGAAGTGAACGCTTTCCAGCATGCAGCAACCGTGGTGATGCAGCCATCCACTAGAGAAGGCTTTGGGTTGGTGATTACCGAGGCATTGTGGAAAGCCAAACCGGTAATAGGTGCCGACGTGGGTGCCATACCACTTCAGATCAAAGATGGCGACACCGGCTACTTTTACCGAACATCACCCAAGACTGCGCGGCAGGTGGTCCGTCTACTGGACGACCCTAAGGCTGCTGAGATGATGGGCAAAAAGGGCAGACACTATGTGGGGGAGCACTTTCTCCTTCCCGATCGGATTGCCGACTATCTCATGGCCATAAACATGGTTATAAACGGGGCTGTCAGCAAGAAACTCTGTGCTGAATGCATAGTGAGTTTTCACCCCTGGTTTAAGCTGCGCAAACGAAGGAGAGGCCGATTTTTATGAGCGCAAGAGGCTAGTGTGAGGCAAAATCTCACTTCTCATTTCTTTCATCATTTTTCTTAACAGAGAAGTTACTCTATCAGGGGAACTAACGCTAAATCTAGCTGCGGAAGCACCAAACCCCACCTTTATGGACCACGCCGTAGGAGGAAGGACCTGGAAAGTGTCCTCATCGGTCCAATCGTCGCCTAATGCCAACACAAAGTCCCATTCCTCTCTCGAAATCCATTTCAAAGCCGCATGCCCCTTATTTACACCGGCGTTTTTCACTTCCACTACCTTGCTTCCTTCCAACACTTGGAGGTTTAAATTAGCGGTAATATTTGAGAGATTGTTTATCAGCTCTCGGGCTCGAATCTCACTTAGCCTGGGGTTAGATTTTCTATAATGCCAGACAAGAGAGAACTCCTTTTCTTCAATGAAGGAGCCCGGAGTTCTATCCACCCATGACTCAAGTATTGGATACACCTCTTCCTTCCAGTCGCTTGTCAGAGTTTCTATCGTCTCCCATTCTCCACTCTTCTCTTTAATCCACACGCCGTGTTCAGCTACTAGTCCTACATTTAGACCGCCAAACCATTTTCCCAAGGTGTCTTTGTCACGTCCACTTATGAGCACAACTTCATTTCGAGGGTTCTTCGTAAACCTTTCAAGCAATTTTATAAGCTGGGCTCCCGGCCTTGCTTCCACTGGTTTGGGCGAGAAAGGGACAAGTGTGCCATCGTAATCTAATAGCAGCAGCGCCTTAACACTCTCCTGAAAATCGCTGGCTAATTTTTTCTGCATGCCATGGGTCAATGCCTTTTCTCTCATCTCCCGCTGAAATTTCTTGGTGGAAAGCAATCTATCCATAAACTCATTTGCCCACCGCGCCACGTTGTAACGTCGTAGGCGTTTCTGCATTATACGGTTGCGCTCTATTTGCTCTTGTTCTGGCATCTCTAACGCTTCTTCCAGTGCCTGGATAATCTCTTCCTGGTTATTAGCATTTATTATAATTGCCTCCCCCAGCTCTTGAGCAGCTCCGGCGGTCTCACTGAGTATTAAAACTCCTTTCCCATCCGTCTTAGTCGTCACATATTCCTTTGCTACAAGGTTCATCCCGTCCCTTAGAGGTGTAACAAGGCCAACATCAGCGAGCCTGTAAAGGGCAACGAGGGAGTGGAAGGGTAAAGAACGGTACAGGTACCAGATTGGTATCCAGCCTATAGTCCCATGTTTTCCATTGATTTCACCCACAAGTCCATCTACCTGTTTCTTTAGCTGCAAATACGGTTCCACTCTTGTGCGTGAAGGCACTACCAGTAAAACAAAAACCACCTTTCTCTTGAACTTTGGGTCCCGGTCTAGAAAAGTACTGAAGGCTTCCAACCGCCCGGGGATGCCCTTGGTATAATCCAGGCGATCTACCGACAGAATTACCTTGCAATCTCCGACTTTTTTGCGGAACCTTTTTATCTCTGCTTGCGCTTTTTCATCCCAGGAAATGCTAGAAAATTGTTCATAGTCTATTCCCAGGGGAAATGCATCCGCCCTCACCACCCGATCGGCCACAGTGACCTGCCCCATAGCCACTTCGTAACCCAATAAACGATGTACGCTGTCCAGGAAGTGCCCCGTATAGTCATAAGTGTGAAAACCTATGAGGTCTGCACCTAAAATTCCTTCTAGGATTTCTTTACGCCATGGTAGCAATCGAAATACCTCAAAAGACGGAAAGGGAATGTGGTGGAAGAAACCAACTGTTGCCTCTGGCAACCTCTCCCTTACAAGCTTTGGGAGAAGCATCAAGTGATAATCGTGTATCCAGATAATATCATTAGGCTTGGCAATTTCAACGACTGCGTTGGCAAAAGTCGTGTTTACTCGTTCATAAGCCTGCCAGAAATCTTTTCTATATACCGTATAGAGGGGAAAGTAGTGAAAAAGAGGCCAGATAGTCCTATTGCAGATTCCATGATAGTAGGCTTCGACATCGTGCTGAGAGAGAGAAACAGGGTAGCATCTTTCGCATAGCAATCTCGCCACGATATCTTTTTCTTCCCTTATTCTTTCCTGTTCTATCCCGGTCCATCCTACCCAGATGCTGTTATAAGCTTTATACAATGGTCTTAGACCCGTAACCAGGCCACCAACACTAGCCTCAAACTGCAAAGTGCCTTTTTTCTCTTGAACGGTAATAGGCAGCCTGTTGGAAACGATCAACAACCTCCGCATGATTTTCTACTCCAATTCTATCCTGCAATCATCGCCTATAAACAGCCTCACCTTCTTAGGGCTTTTCCCCCCTCCAGATAATACAGTATTTCTACCGATAACACTATCAGCTAGATGCTTAATTTTCGAGATATGGCAGTTTTCCAGTATCACCGAATGCCCTATAGATGAATCCTCGACCACCGTCCCAGCTCCAATATTGGTGGAAGGTTCGACAAGGGAATTTTCAATCTTACAATTTGCCGCAATAAATACCGGGCCTTGAACAAGGCTGCTTTCTATTTTTGTTCCCACCCCGATTTGGACTCTGCCCACGATGCGGCTTTGCGAATCCACTTCCCCTTTAATGTCCTGCTTCAAGAAGGCATCAAGAACAACACGATTAGCCGCAATGAGCGCGTCATTACTGCCTATGTCAAGCCACCAGCCTCGGAGAAGGTGGCTTTTAATCTCCTTTCCCATCT
>DAOUMB010000105.1:0-3993 GCA_034414335.1 Dehalococcoidia bacterium | reverse complement strand
TCCCAGTATTTCTCGAAGCCGCGGAAATGGTCCAGCCTGATGATGTCTACCAGGGAATGTGTTGCACGGAAGCGCTCAATCCACCAGGAATAGCTGTCCTTGGCCACTACTTCCCAACGATAGAGAGGATTTCCCCATAACTGTCCTGTCTTGCTAAAGTAGTCAGGCGGCACCCCAGCCACCACCGTTGGTTTGCCTCTGCTATCCAAATAGAACATCTCTGGATGCGACCAGACCTCTGCGCTATCGAGGGCAACAAATATGGGCATATCACCGACAATCCTAATCCCACGCTCATTATAATACGTCTTTAACTGAGACCATTGCTTAAAAAACTGATATTGTTGATATTTGTGGCGGCAGATTTCGCAGTCCAGCTCCTTGCTCCAGCGTTCGAGAGAGTCCGGCTGCCGCTTTCGGATATCTTGCTCCCAGGCATTCCAGGCAGCAAGGCCATGAGCTTCCTTCAACGCCATAAACAGCGAGTAAGTTTCAAGCCACGTAGCGTTCTGTTGACAGAAAACTTCGAATTGCTCCCGTTCTTCTGAGGCAGCTTTGCTCTGGAAGACCTCAAAGGACCTTTTCAACAAGGGTATTTTGAACTTGATAGCTGAATTATAGTCAACTCTATCTTTAGGGAAGGAAGGTCCATCCTCCAAGTCAACCGATTCCAGGAACTTGTCTTCAACCAGTTTTTCCAGACTTATAAGTAGCGGGTTGCCAGCAAAGACGGAGAGGCACTGGTATGGAGAATTACCGTATCCGGTGGGACCCAAGGGTAGAATCTGCCAAAGACGTTGCCCAGTGCTAGCCAAAAAATCTGCGAACTGATAAGCCTCTCTTCCCAAGTCTCCTATCCCGAATCGGCCCGGGAGTGAGGTCAGGTGCAATAATATGCCACTTGCTCTGGGAAAGCTCACAGCTCGTTATCCTCGATAAATCTTAGCATTGCTTTCTTAGGATTCCAAAAGCAGGACTACTTCGGCGGGGTCAAGCACAACAGGCTGCCCTAAAACCGGTACTTCAGGCGGGGAGTTCTCGTCTCGGCAAATGCGGCGCAAGCGATGGCGGGGGCTGAGGGCAATGCTATTAAGGGTTACTGTTGTATGTCTACCCTTACTCTTATTTACCAAGACCCAAGCTAGCTGTCCAGAAGCTTCCTCTGTACATCGTTCCAGCACAAGAATACTCTTATCACTTGTGACCGTCTTAAATTTTCCCTCACCATGGAGCAGAGGATATTCTATCTTGAGTTTGTTAACCTTCCTTATAAATCTCTGGATGTCGAAAGGGACTGTCTCCCAGTCTGTAGGGCGAGTGGAAACAACATCTAATTTTTTTTGGAAGCCGAACTCATAACCGATGGGCATCATGAGGCCGGCCGAGAATGAGGCGGCGAAGGCGTAGCGCTGACGTTGTACAGCTTCGTTGCCACCTGTATCAGCAGCAAGGCGAGTCGTATCATGACTCTCTGGGAAGGAGATCGATGGAGCGATCTTGCCGAACTTCTCATGCTGCTCCAGACACCACGGTTGCGTAAAGTCCCACCATTTAGAACTGTTGAAGAAATAGTGCAGCCCGGCATCATGTAGCGCCAAGGCTTCCTCTTCCGTGCATCCCAACGTTTCAGCGAAAAACATGGCCTCTGGGTCGATACTGGCTGTTTCCTCAACAAGAAAGCGCCACAGGGCTGCAGGTATCTTGTATGCTGCATCACATCGAAAGCCTTTAAATCCCAGTTTAAGGTAGCGCTTTACAAGCTCGGCCCAGTAAGCCCAGAGGCCTTCCCTATCACTTGACCCTTCGTTGTCTATTTCCGCTAGGTCGCCCCAAACCGTCACTTTTTCCAGGTCCTCAGGGTCCCGAGCGAAAGGGCTGACGATTTCACCATGGTCATTGTGGACATACCAGGCAGGATGGGCTTGGGTCAAAGGGCAGTCCCGTGAGCTATGGTTGATGACCAGATCCATCATGGGCCAGAGCCCTAAATCCCGGAATCCTTGAAGAGTTTGCTCTAAGACAGACAGGTCATCATCCTTAGCACCGGGAGGCAGGAATTGCGGATTAATGCGGTAGTAATGCTTTATAGCATACAAACTGCCAGAGAATCCTGGGTAATGGATTGAGTTGATGTATAGCCAGTTGAAGCCCATTTCTGCAATACGAGATGTGTGCTGTAGCCAATCAGGCATAGTCCCTGCTAAGTGGGGAAATAGATTGTAAATAATGGGGATCTGCCTTTGATTATGCATGGGAGAGACCTACTGTCTTTTCTTATTATCCGCCTCAATATACAATATAATATAGACTGTAACAAGACCTATTATTGGTATTGGGACAGGGTGTGCAGGTTGTGAGAAGGTTAATATGATCCAACCTGACTATCTTTGCCAAGCTCAGGAGTAAGGGTACAAAGATACCGGCAGGATAGTCTATGAATAAAATCGGGAACAAGTTTTGTTTTTTGAAAGAAACGCTAGTTTCGGCAAAGATGTCTACTTATAGCTGAGGGTCTGTATCAGGAGTTTAAAGTTGTGTGAAAATGCTGACGATTTGATTCTTGGTGTTGACCTTGGAGGCACCAAAATACTGACGGCAGTTGCCAACTCTCAGGGGAAGATGCTATCGCGCGACCACAGTATAACGCCAGCTAAGAAAGGGCATGAGGCAGTTATCCAGTCTATTTTGGATTCTGCACATCGTGTTTTGGCGCAGGCGAACATTGCCATTTCAGCGCTTACTGCTATAGGGGTTGGGGCTCCCGGTATCTCAAACCCCGAGACGGGTATCCTATTTACCTCACCAAATCTGCCAGGATGGCGAGGCGTTCCCCTGAGAGACATAATCCAGGAAAGACTGGGCAAAAAGACCTTCCTCATCAATGACGCCAATGCCGCTGCCTTGGGGGAATTATATTTTGGCGCTGCCCGGGGTGCTCGTAATTTCATCTACATTACTATCAGCACCGGCATCGGCGGGGGCATTGTTATCGATGGCAAGATTTACGGGGGAGCTATCGGTGCTGCTGGTGAGGTGGGGCATATGACAATTGATGATGATGGCCCGATTTGCAACTGTGGAAACAGAGGTTGCTGGGAAACGCTGGCTTCGGGGACAGCTCTGGCCAGGGAAGCAAGGCATCGGATTGAAGAAGGAGTCAAGACTTCCATTCTGGAATATGCCGAGGGTGACGTAGAAAATGTGACGGCGCAGGTCATTCATAGCGCTGCCCAACAAGGTGATAGCCTAGCTAAGGAACTTATTGCTCGGACTGGCTACTATGTAGGTGTGGGGCTGGTAAATTTAATAAACATATTCAACCCTGAGTTGATAGTTATCGGTGGTGGTTTATCCAACATCGGTGACATGCTGCTTGAGCCAGCCTTCGAGGTAGCCAGGGAGAGGGCCTATAAGGAAACTTTCCGGACGGTGCGTTTTGCTTCTGCCGAACTGGGTCGAAATTCCGGTGTGCTTGGTGCCGCTGCCTTTGCTCTCCGAGAGATTAAAAGGGGTGAAGATTTATAGTACTCGTGGCGAATAGTGCGGGTAATGAATTATCCCCAAAGAATAATCAATAAAATTTGGTTTGGCAGGAAACGAAGCCTTTGGTAGGCGCTCAGCCTCTAGGAAAATCTGGCAAGCTCCGTTCGCCCTAACAAGAATGCGGCATAAAAGGGAAGATAATCTAGGAGGTATCTATGAAAAGGATCGGCATATTGACCAGTGGCGGCGATGCCCCGGGCATGAATGCCTGTATACGGGCGGCGGTGCGTGCTGCCTTGGCCAACGACTTGGATATTTTTGGCATAAGGCGTGGCTACGACGGACTCATCCGGGGTGAAATGGAGCCCCTGGACAGGAGAGCCGTCGCCAATATTATCCACCAGGGTGGGACAATACTGGGCACCGCCCGCTCACCTGAATTCATGACCAGCCAGGGCAGGGCCATGGCTATAGAAAACCTGGAGGAGGGTGGTATCGAGGGTCTGATTC
>DAOUMB010000104.1:0-17204 GCA_034414335.1 Dehalococcoidia bacterium | reverse complement strand
GCTTGAAGGGGATAACTATTTACCGTGACAGAAGCCGTGAAAGTCAGGTTCTCACTGTAGGTGAGGAGGTAAAAAAGGCTGAAGGCAAGCTAGCTCCTAGGAAAAGGCCTAAAGTTACCAGAGGTGTAACCGAAAGGGTAAATACCGGGTGTGGCTACATTTATGTGACAGTAAATTTTGATAGTCGGGGAATATCCGAAGTTTTCTCCACTCTAGGGAAGGCTGGCGGTTGCGCCGCAGCACAGCTTGAGGCTATCAGTCGCCTAACATCCCTGGCACTAAGGTCTGGAATAGATGTAAATTCTATTGTGAAGCATCTGCGCGGTATTAGATGCCCCTCCATTGCCTGGGAACAGGGACATGCTATTTTGTCCTGTGCCGATGCTATTGCTAGCGTGCTCGAAAAATATATTAGAGCAGAGACAGCCAGCAATCCCGAGACGCCCCAATCTAAAAATACTGAGAGCGTCAAAAGTTGGGCAGGGCAATGCCCCGATTGCGGAGGCTCCTTGATTTATCAGGAAGGCTGCAATATTTGCCTCAACTGTGGCTTCACTAAATGCGGATAGGGTACGGGAAAAGTGGGTAGCTCGACAAATAGTTATTATTCAGCTCTCAAGCAGATAACTAAAATTGCCAATTCAGCCTTTAGTTTGAGGAGGATTTGTAACTCAATAGCTAAAAGCACCGCCAAAGCAATGCAGGCAAATAGCTGCCATATCTTGGCCCTCGATCCCCAAAAGGAATATTTAATCACTGTAGGCGCGTATGGTTTGAGTGACCTTTATCTAAAGAAGGGCCCCCTAGACGCCCATAGAAGCCTCCCGGATATCCTTGAAGGCAAAGTGGTGTCTATTGTTGATGCTACCGAGGATAAAAGAGTTCAATATCGCCAAGATGCGCAGGCACAGGGAATATCTTCCATACTCGGGGTTCCTATATTCAGGAAAGGAGAAGCTACCGGAGAGATTAGAATTTATACTCGTGAGCCTCGCCAATTCTCCGAGGCTGACAAAAGCTTCCTGCTCAGTGTTGCGGATATGTGCGCTGTCATCTTTGAGAGAGCAGAGCTTCATCAATTGTTAGAACAAGGCTACAAAGCGGGCGAGAGAAGAAAAAAATCGTCCCGAGTGTCCCCGTTACCTGCTACTATGCTGAGGCCGACTAGTTTCGCTCATCCCAGCGAGGAGGATTTTGCCAGACTTCTGGACTTTTACTGTATCGAGTGGCTTTATGAGCCTCGTTCATTTCCTCTTAGGTGGGAAGGTGGCAAGATAGCAGAGATGTTCACTCCTGATTTTTATTTGCCTGAGCTAGACCTTTATATCGAACTCACAACATTAAAACAAAGTCTTATAACCGAGAAGAATCGAAAGTTGCGCCAGCTAAAGGAACTTTACCCCGAAGTCAATATTAGGCTTCTGACCAAAAATGATTTTCTCAAGCTGCTGGCCAAATATGGTTATGGTCCTCTAGGCGAAGCTAAAGTGGCGGGAATCGATCGCGTTTTGTATAGCCACGTCCAAATTCAACGAAGAGTAAGAACCCTAGCCAGGCACATTTCCCGCGATTACACTGGTCAGCGATTAGTTCTGATAGGCGTTCTGAAGGGCGTTGTCTGCTTTATGGCTGATTTGATGCAACACCTTTCTCTTCCAGTGACCTTGGATTTTATGGCTATCTCATACTATGGTGGTGATGGCCAGGTGGTCAAAATAACCAGAGACCTCGATAGCAGCATAACAGGGCAGCATGTGCTGATGGTTGAAGATATTGTAGATACTGGCATGACACTAAATTACATCCTTGGTCATCTCTCTGCTCACAATCCCGCTAGTCTTCGTGTTTGCGCACTGCTTGACAAGAGAGCACGTCGATTGATAAATGTTCCTCTTGATTACGTAGGCTTCGAAGTTCCAGATGAGTTTGTAGTAGGCTATGGATTAGATTACAATGGGGAATATCGTAATTTACCCTTTGTTGGCATCCTCCACCCTGAGCTAATCAAAGGCACGGGGCCACAATAAACAAAAGCAGAAAAACTCCGGGCCAAAAAAACGCCCCAAGTAACCCCCCTTGCCTTGGCTTTCCACCCACCGTCCTTTCTGCTTCCACCTACCTTGTGCTGGGCCTTTTACCTCCCAACACCTTTCAGTTTCCACCTACTTGGCAGCTGGCTCCGCACTTGCCAAATTCTTGTTCGATTACTTGGGGCCAAATTATATTAACACATCCATAAAACTTTGTCAAGAGGTTGTGCTGGCCGGTTCTATTCGGTTGGAGTTGATAAAAATGCGGATAATGATTGAAAACAGAATGCTATACTATGCCCAATGGTTGATGAGATTGCTTTTTGGTTGGCTCTTTGGGCTATCATTTTCGCTATATTTGCCTTCGGATTCAAATATGCCCAGCAAGACTATATTAGGAAAATTTTGCGTTCACGCAAATGGGCAGAGAAGGTGCAAGGTATGTTGAATCGTGTATTTGGCTTTTTAGCATATGCTGCTGCAGCTAGTGTGATACCCCTAGCTATTTGGACATTGGGGACTCTGTTCCATAGAAATGATGCGGGCTGGGTTGCACTAGGTATATTTGTTGCTGAATTAATATTAATTGCTGTATTACATTTCGTATTAAAAGATGAGGATAAGCGGGAGAGAGAGGTACAGATTATAGCTCACCGTTTATGGGAGGAAGAAGGATATCCAGATGGCCGTGCCAAGGAGCATTGGGCAAAGGCTGAAGCTATAGTAGATGGGAGACATAAAGGTGATAAAAAATGATTTATCAACCAAAATCGAACAGAACCTTCTGGCCGGTTCTGTTCGGTTGAAGTGGATGGAAAATTTTGGTGAAAGTATCCTAGCATGCTTGACAAGTAGTGGTAGAATATATATGGAATAGGAGGAGAAATGACGACAGTAGCGTTATTTGTTGATGGTGCTAATATGTTCTACGCACAGAAGCAACAAGGTTGGCATATTGATTGGGCTGCAGTCTTACAGCATTTTATAGCTGGTAAACAAAAATGCGGGGCTTTCTATTTTACTGCAACTCCAGCCGCTAGTAACCCACAAGCAGTTCAAAGATATCGTAAATTTAGGACAGCCCTAATTTACATGGGGTATGAGGTAATAGACAAGGAAGTTCACGTTATTCAAGACCCAACATCTGGAATAACTAAACTTAAGGGTAATCTGGACATAGAGCTTGTTTTCCGAATGCTTGCTTCTGCGACTGGGTGGGATGAAGGCATCCTAATGGGTATGGACTTGGACTACATTCCAATCATAAATCATTTAAGGAATATGGGTAAAACTGTTATATGTGTTGGCAGAAAGCAGATGACTTCCCTAGAATTAATTAATGCGTCTACTCAATTTATAGAACTTGACGATTTGAGGAAACTTATTGAGAAGAATTAAAGAAGGGGGCGCTTATTATCTATCTCTTGCCCCCGAGCACACTTATGCCTCAAATTGTAAGCAGAGGCTTTTTATTACAGAATCAGTGTAATCATCCGTACTTTTTTTGTCAAGTACCCTGTCGAACATTTGGTAACTTTTTTATAAAAATTTCATTTCTTCTATCTTGGAGAACCAAGACAAGCAACCTATGCTCAAGACTTTTCTGAATCAGATTCAGACGGTTCAATAGATTGTGATGCTTTGTCAACCAGTTTATGAAGTGCTTGCCTAGTAATGCCTTGGCTGACTGAGCGTTTTGTTGCTCCTGCTAGCTCCTTTTGACGCCTTATTATGTCCACAGTTCTATTTAACTCTCTTTGTTGTACCTTCGTTGGTTTTGCCATTTGTATCACCTCCCGTTAATTTCGCCTTATCCCTACTTGTTAGATTATGTAACTGCCTGACAATTTCCCTAATGGATTCTAAATCAGTCTGTTCTATTTCCCCACGCAATGCCTGATAAGATTGGTATATGATTTTAGGGAGATTCTTATATGTGTCTATATCAACTTGTGTCACCTTATGTGTTTCTCCAGTGCATTTAATAGACAATATTTGCATGTCTTCTCCACTATGGTCATCTACCTCTTGTATCTCCCATATTAGGTAAGCTATCAATTTCTCTGCCTGCTCAGTCGTGATTTCTGGAGAGAACAACTTGCGCAATAAGACTTCACCAAATATATGACCACTACCTACAGCCGCATAGCTTTCCATGTGGTCATAATCACCATCACTATACAGTTGTATCAGGCGTGGTTTATGTTCTTCATCTATACACCCAATTAACATTTCCACATCGGCTTCTTGCCCATATTTGGTAACATAATCACGGATAAATCGTGGCATATAGACTTCTATAGACTCACTGAGAAATGCATTGAATGTCTGGTCTCTTCCTAGTCTCTCATTTAAGTTATCAAGTCCCATCCAACTAATGACATCTTTGCAGTGCCTAGCACTGCCAGCTTCACCAACAATCAAAGGTAAGTCCCCTAATCTGTATTCGCCAATCTTGTTTTCCGAATATTTGATATCACCCCCCACAGTTTTTGTGTCAGACCCCATGTAAGCCCATCTGAACAAATCATGGCTATTACAGTAGTCACTAGCTTCCCCCTATGCTTTATTTTGCGCATAGTATATCACCTCAATGAGATACATGTAACAAGGGGGAAGTTATCGAACTTTATTGCCTTCCACTCTCATCAACTAAAAACGAACAGAACCTGCTGGCCGGTACTCTTCATTCACCACCTTAGTGACACATTGTCTGCTTGCGTTGTCATTGCGAGTAACGGAAGTGACGAAGCAATCTCGGTGGGACTGTTGAGGATAAAGATTGCCACGCTGAGCTCGCAATGACACAAGTAACTATCACAAGTGCCAGGAAAATATATGTACACCTTTGAGTGACGCCCATCTATCTGAACTAGCCCAGCCCTAAATTAGAAATGGACCCGAGTAAACTGGTTCATTGTAGGAAGTCAAAGAAAAAATGTGCTTGGATGATATGGGGTGCCCCCGTTTTAATACCACTTAGAATTGAGACTTCCCGCCTTATCCCTTAGTAGTTTGTGACCCGTGATTACTGTCAAGCATGCCCCGTTGAATTGAGTTCCGGGATCCGACGAGTTAATTCTGCCCAGTCGTTTCCGATAGTTGCTCGGATGAGTTCGGTCGCTCTCACGAAAGCCGGTCCCGGGAGGGCTTGTTTCCAAATCCTGGTCATGTTCTCACGGTCATTAGGGCCTATGAGTGAATAGAACCATATGACTGCTTCAGGGAAACGCTCCTGCGGTATTTTTTGAGCCATTTTCCCACTGATAGTTCCCTGGTCCGGCAGCGATATCCTTTCATTGAAAATTCGATAAAGGTGGGTATCTTCCTTATATAGATGAATATCTAAATGGAACTTAAATGCAGCCATTGCGCGTGCGATTTCTATTGAATCGGAAGTACTGACTGCCTTGTTTAAACGATCAAATAGTGAGTCTAGACCACGGTGGTCTTGCTCGTATGGTTCCGATATCAGCGGGGCAAGCTTCTCCATAGCTGGAAATACGAATTCTTCTTCTCCCATAGCGTGCCAGACCAGGACTTCGTTGAAAAAGTTGTATCGCTTCGAGATTAATTCTAGGTTGCCATGCCCGTGAGCAGCAACGTTCGCAGCCTCATCCATTGCTGCTATATCTTTTCGGAATGCGTTGTGAATCGCCCGGATTGCATCAAGTGGAACAGCCATCTTCTTAATCTTCTTTTATGGTATCTTTCGACTGTATATATTACAGATTCGACTACTGCAGTCTAATCGTTGAAGCAAGTTTACACCATTGTAAATAAAAACGCCATACTTTGTCCTCGTTCACTACCCTAATGACACAAGAACTCCTTTCTATCATTTTACTTATAGCATTCAAGAAACCCTTTGGGCCTAAGTTAACCCAAGGATTGGTAAGGACGATTGAAATCATATTCGATTAGCCATTCAGTTAGCGGGGATTGAGTTCCCCAGAGTCTAGAGATAGATTGGAGTTGTAAAGCCCGAAAGCTCTACCACCCCTTTCCAGCGCTCATACCTATTCTCCGGGGTAATGGGCTTGGTCTTAAAGAAATAGAAGCTGGCTGGCTTTCTCCTTCCGGTAACTCCTCACGTTATGTTAGTCTCATCACTAACCATATCATGAGTTTTACCCGTGTACCTCAGCCTCCACAAAACCTTGATGGTAGAGGAAAGGGGTAGCCAGAGCTACCCCTTTCCTCTAATGAGGCTCAGGTTTACTGTCGAGAGATTTTGGCTGGCTCTGGAGTAACCGTTTGGGGGGTTTTTGAGCTACTATCAAGATGAGAACCAGCAAAATGCTGTCCGCGGCGCAAGAAAGAGGGCACATCAAGAACATCGCTGCTGCCTCTTATCAGGCGACGAAGCTCATCAGCACTGGATATTCCCTTGCCCCATTGCTTACCAAAGCCGGTAGCGATAACAGTAATTCGAACTTCGCTATCCATTTTGGGGTCAAACACTACGCCAAAGACTATATTGGCGTTGGGGGCCACTGCTTGGCTAATTACTTGGGCAGCCTCATTGCACTCAAACAGGGTGAGACTGGGTCCACCAGTAATGTTAAACAGCACCCCTGCTGCTCCGGTCACAGATACATCGAGCAAGGGACTAGCCAAGGCTGCCTTGGCCGCTTCAGCAGCGCGACTCTGCCCGCTAGCTTTACCCACAGACATCCAGGCTGGGCCAGCATCTTTCATCACAGATTTAATATCGGCGAAGTCTAGATTGATCAGTCCTGGAATGGTAACTACTTCTGAGATAGCTTGAACCCCCAGAAGAAGAGCCTCGTCAGCCAGCCTAAAGGCGTTGTCCACACTCGTCTTGGCATCACAAAGCTGAAGAAGGCGGTCATTGGGTATAATGATGAGCGTATCGACCTTGTTCGAGAGATCAAGCAAGCCTTCCTCAGCTACTTGAGCTCTATGCGACCCCTCGAATGCGAAGGGCTTGGTCACCACTGCAATGGTGAGCGCGCCGCTCTGCTTAGCTACTTCAGCCACTACAGGAATGCCACCAGTGCCTGTGCCACCACCCATGCCAGCGGCGACAAACACCATATCAGCACCCCGAACGAGTTCTTCGACTGTGTCGCGGCTTTCTTCAGCTGCTTTGCTTCCAACCTTATGATCACCACCAGCACCCAAACCCCTGGTCAATTTCTCACCCAGCTGAATTCTAGTAGGGGCTTCAGCCAAAGCCAGCGCTTGGCCATCAGTATTCATGGCTATGAAGTCAACGCCCTTTATCTCCTCCCGGACCATGCGAGTAATGGCGTTACAACCACCGCCACCAATGCCTATGGCCTTGATTCTTGCTGGAGTTGGAGTATAAATCTGCTTTGCCATTCTAACCTCCTTTCACAAATTAGGCACGAAACAGCTTTCTAACGAAACTCATAAAGCTGCTCCAGGCACCACTCCTTTTTTCCCGGAAAGCCGACCCCTCTTTGCCCTGCACCTGCCATAGGATCAATCCTAAGGTAGTAGCATAAGATGGGTCATGAAGGATATCGGAAATGCCATAGATGCCTGTGCTCAAAGGTCGGCCTTTGCGCACCGGAATTTGCAGCACTGACCGTCCTAACTCGTCAAGCCCGGACAGATTGGCTGTGCCACCGGTGAGCACTAAACCACAAGGCACCAAATTTTGGTAATCGCTGGTCGGCATCTCCAGCAATACGAGCTGCAGCAACTCCTCCATTCGAGCCCGGATAATATTGCATAGGTCTTTATAAGAGGCACTATGACCATTCTCAATACCCACCTGGACCGCATTGTCAATCTCTAAAGTGGGTACGACGTTGCCATAGCTTTTCTTCATCTTTTCCGCAATATTAAAAGGCAGGCCCAAGCCGATGGAGATATCGCTGGTTACTTGATAACCAGCTACTGGAAGGATAGCGGTGTGATAGATGCTGCCGTTCTTAAATACCGCTATATCCGTGGTGCCGCCCCCGATGTCAGCCATAACAACCCCTGTGTCTCTTTCCTCAGGAGTCAAGACTGCTTCTCCACTAGCCAGGGGCTCAAGGATCAGGTCTTCAACATCAACCCCGACACTGCGGACACATTTAGCCAAGTTTTGTATCGAAGTTACTGAAGCAGTGATAATATGGGTTTCTACATCTAACCTGGACCCATGCATGCCTACTGGTTGTTTCACTCCCTCCTGCCCATCTAGGGCATAATATCGAGGAATAGCATGGAGCACCCTCTTTCCCTCGGAGACGGTGATATTACGAGCCGCAGATAGCACCCGTTTGAGGTCCTCAGTACGCACTAATCGATCATCTCGAGGAATAGCTACTACTCCTCGATTATTTAGACTACTTATATGTCTACCGGTAACCCCAACATAGGCAGAATCTATACGTATGCCGCTAATTCTCTGAGCTTCCCTCAATGATGCGGCAATAGACTGTTTGGCTTCATCCATGTTGACTACGATGCCTTTGTGTAGGCCACGAGAAGGAACGACTCCCACTCCCAAAACTTCAATGTCGTTTTCCTCTTTGACATTAGCCACGATAGTGGCTATTTTGGTTGTGCCGACATCAATAGCTGAAATGATTTTTCTTGCCATTTTCACCTCCTTATTGCTGAGAATACTGCCTAGTTGAGTCGCTCGGCTATCCTCAATTTAGCGCTACGGCTGCGTGGGTTGGATTCTATCTCCAACGAGGAGGGTTTAATAACCTTCCGTGAAATGAGTCTCAAGGTGGGCACATGCCCACAGCGACATACTACTGTTCCAGGGGGGCATAGGCAGCTACTAGCTTCGCGCCGCATAAATTGCTTAGCTATACGGTCTTCCAGAGAATGATAACTAATAACCACTAATCTCCCCCCAGAGCGGAGAAGGTTAATAGTTTGTTCGAGAGCCGACTCCAGATTCTGTACCTCACTATTGACCACAATGCGAAGTGCCATAAAAGTTCTTGTGGCAGGGTGAATTCTGGCACGCTTGCTGCCCAAAACTTGCTCTATCAACTGGACAAGCCCCAGGGTAGTAGCGATGGGCCGATTTTGTACAATGTTTCGCGCTATCTGCCGACTGTGACGTTCTTCACCATATTTTTCGATAAGCTGTGCCAACTCTTGCTCGGAGAAAGTGTTAACGATATCAGATGCAGTTAACTCTTGCTTGATATCAAACCTCATATCCAGAGGAGCATCCAGGCGGAAACTGAAGCCACGTTCGGCCGTATCCAGTTGCAGAGAAGAAACACCGAGGTCGAAAAGAATACCATCAACTGGATGAAAATGGTACCTTCTGCAGATAGCATCAAGGTTCACAAAGTTGTCATTAACCAAAGTAACTGCTTCGCCATAGTCTCTAAGTTTATCTTGGCTTGCATGAATAGCCTCAGGATCAGCGTCAATGCCCAAAAACCTTCCTGAGGGTGAGATCTTTTCCAGTATGGCTACTGCGTGTCCTCCCAGACCTACAGTGCAGTCGACAAAGTAACCTCCTCGCCGAGCCTGTAGCCCTTCTATAGTTTCATCAAGCAAAACAGGTATATGGACAGGTAAAGACATAGTGAGGCTCATTGACTATTCACCGAAACTCTCAATTATCTTCGATGCCTGCTCTTCGGCCGATTTTTTCTCCGCCCCCCACTCATATTCACTCCAAAGTTCCACGCAGTTGTTGGCACCAACAACGGTCGCCGTATCACCAATCCCTGCATATTCGCGCAAGGCAAATGGCAATGTCATCCTGCCTTGCCCATCGAAGGAGGTACTGAAGGCAGAGCCAAAGATGGCGCGATTCAGTCTTCTCAAGCTAGCTGGAGTCACTGCTTTGGCAGATAGGCTATCAGACAGCCTTTTCCACTCAGCTACAGAATAAACAACGATGCATTTCTCGAGCCCTTTAGTTAACATCACGCCTTCCCTCAACTCCCGCCTGAATTTTGGCGGCAGAGGTACTCTTCCCTTCTCGTCAACTTTGTATGAATATTCTCCAAAGAACATATTAGGCCCTCTCAGCTCTTACCCCAACCTCATGCAAGTGCCAATCTCTCAAAAATCCCTCAGTTAATTCCGTCAATTCTTGTTGCGTCCTATTCAGACAATAGTAGGTAATACCTGCTTCAGTTCTTTTACCCAGTATTCCTTGGCTAATTAGACCCTGTATCTCTTTCTCCAATACAACTCTATCCACTCCTTGATTCACTGCAACGCATTCAGCGGTGAACTTCAACTTGGGATATTTCATGCAAAAAAGGAGCACGCGCAATCTGGTCAGGCTGTGGCTGTAATTGTCCCACGCCCCAGACAGTACTTTTGAGTCCACACCTTTTGTCATAGTGTGCTCCTTTTTACCCTTTTTCCCCACTTTTCCCCACTATTCCAATATAAACCTTTAGGTTACACTTTGTCAATACCTTTCGTCCTTTTTTTCAATTTTCGAACGATTTTCGCCTTAGCGATTAAGAAAACAAAGCAATGCTCAATACAGCCCAGGGAATAAATTGCTCCCTGGGACCTAAAGTCACGGGAAACACAACGACTTTCTTTTGCCGCCGTCTGCATGCTAAGATATGCAATTCAGAAGTTTTTATTGAGGGAGTCCATGCGCATCGACATTTTGTGTCTCTTCCCTGAAATGTTTGCCTCTCCACTCAACCAAAGCATCACTAAGCGTGCTAGTGAGCGGGGATTGGTGAACATTGTGGTTCATAATATTCGAGATTATGCACATGACAAACATCATACTGTAGATGACTATCCCTACGGCGGTGGACCTGGCATGGTGCTCAAGCCCGAGCCTATCTTTGAGGCAGCAGAGGCGATAAAACAGCAGCTTGATGTAAGTGACATGCCTATCATATTACTCAGTCCTCAGGGCAGGCTTTTTTCTCAGTCCATCGCTCAGGAACTAGCCCTCCATCCTCATCTTGTGTTAATTTGCGGCCATTACGAAGGTTTAGACGAGAGAGTGTGTGAGCATTTAGCTACTGATGAAATTAGTATTGGGGATTATGTACTTAGCGGGGGTGAATTAGCTGCCCTGGTCATGGTGGACGCCATCATTAGACTCATACCGGGCGTGCTTGGCTCACATGATTCAGCCGGCAGTGATTCTCATAGTAACGGACTTTTGGAATACCCCCAATACACCAGACCCCAAGTATATCGGGGTTGGTCAGTGCCTTCGGTTTTGCTTTCAGGAAATCACGGCGAAATTGCTCAATGGCGACGCCGTCAGGCTATCCTGCGGACGGCAAAACGGCGCCCTGACCTCCTGAATACAGCCAATCTCTGTGACGAGGACAAGAAATGAATGTTAGAGAATTTGTTAAACCAAAAATAAATCCTGACTTCCCTCAAATTTCCCCTGGCGATACAGTCAAGGTTAGTTTGAAGACTATGGAGGGGGATAAAGAACGACTGCAGCACTTCCAAGGCGTGGTGATTAAAATGAGGAAGAGTGTTGATGGTGGAAGCTTTACGGTAAGGCGGGTATCTTATGGCATTGGAGTGGAACGTACTTTCCCATTCCAGTCCACTTCGGTGCAAAATGTAGAGGTGCTCAGGCATGGCCAGGTGCGCCGAGCCAAACTCTATTATATGCGGAGGCTCAGCGCTAAGCGGGCTCGACTTAAGGAGAGACGAGAAAAAGCAGCAGAGCAAGCCATGCCTCAAGAAGAAGAACAGACCTCTGAATGAGCTATGCCGAGGTGGCAGTCAATTCACCGGGGAGCCGGTCAACCTTTTGCTATGCCATTCCAGCACGGCTAGGTATTAATGTCGGGCAAGCAGTATGGGTACCCTTTGGTTCCAGGGTTATTCAGGGAATTGTTGTCGAATTATCGGAGCAGCCGTCAGTCGAGGCAACTAAGGAAATAGCTGACCTCGTTACTGATTACCCTGTGCTTTCCTCCATACAAATAAAGCTTGCCCAATGGATTAGCGAATACTATCTTTCCCCTCTTTTCGATGCTATGGCCTTAATGCTGCCTCCAGGATTTGAGAGGCAGACCATTACTTACTTTCAATTAGTAGACACCCAGGTGGATTTGTCATCCCTGACACCAGAACAGAGGCAAATCCTCCATTTTATGAGAGGGAAAAAGAAGACGAGCTTGCGTGAGGTGGAGAAAGCAATTGGCAAAAAGAAAGCCAGGCAAATCACCAACCAGTTGCTAGACCGCCAGCTAATGACAAAAACTTTAGAATTGGAGGAGGTAAAGATAAAGCCCAAAACGGTCCTCTATGTTAAGTTAATAGCTGACAGAGAGAAAATTGAAGCGGAGAAGGCCCGCCTGGAAAGGTCCCGAGCCTATAAACAGGTAGAGCTCTTAGCATTCCTAACCGAGCAGACTCAACCCATTTCAGTTAGCGAATTAAGGAAAAACCTCAATTGCTCTCTGACCACTATTAGAGCCCTGGAAAGCCGCCATTTGGTCTCTGTGGAAAGCATCAGGATAAGGCGTGACCCCTTATCTCACCTCAGCTACACAACTTCTCCACCCCCAGCTCTCACCCCATCTCAGCAAGCTGCCTGGGAATCAATCCATAACGCCATTGTGGGAGAAGCTAAGCAAACTGGCAAGCCATCGGTTTTTCTCCTCTTCGGTGTTACTGGCAGCGGCAAAACTGAGATTTACCTGCGGGCCTTAGCCCAGGTCGTTGCCACAGGTAAAAGGGGCATTTGCCTCATCCCTGAAATCGCTTTGACCCAACAAACAGTGGAGAGATTTGCTAATCGCTTCCCGGGGCGTGTAGCAGTACTGCATAGCGGCCTTTCCCCAGGAGAACAGTTCGACGAATGGCAATGGATAATGGAAGGAAACTGCGATGTTGTTATCGGCCCAAGGAGCGCTTTATTTGCCCCCCTGCCCGACCTCGACCTTATTATTATCGATGAAGAGCATGAGTGGACGTATAAACAAGAAGATAAATCGCCTCGCTATCATGCCCGAGATGCTGCCATTAAATTGGCTCAACTCAGCGATGCTCTTGTCATCCTAGGCAGTGCTACCCCCGATATTGGTAGTTTCCATAAGGCACAGCTAGGCGAATATCGTCTTGAAGAGCTAAAAGAGAGGATTACACCTCGTGGTTACTTCCCTCTCCCTGAAGTAAGCATAGTGGATTCGAGGGAAGAACTTAAAGCTGGAAACACAAGCTTGTTTAGTCGTTCTTTATTAGCTGCCATGAAGGAAACCTTGGCGCAGGGTGAGCAGATAATTATTTTCCTTAACCGTCGTGGTACTGCTACCTTTATTCGATGTCGTAACTGTGGCTTTGTCTTCCGCTGCCCCCGCTGCTCCATAGCTCTTACCTACCATTCGATGGAGAAAAAACTAATTTGCCACCGCTGCCGCTATTCTATTCCAGCACCTCAAAGTTGCCCACAGTGTTTTAGACGCCATCTCAGGTTTCTGGGTATTGGCACGCAGAGGGTTGAAGAGGAGGCAAGACATTACTTCCCTGAAGCGAGATTCCTCCGCTGGGACAGGGATGTGGTTGCCAAGAGATACGCTCACGAGGAGCTGCTAAAGAATTTTCGTGACCATAAGGCAGATGTACTTATTGGCACCCAGATGATAGCTAAGGGATTAGATTTGCCTCAAGTGACCTTGGCGGGGATAATCAGTGCCGATACTGGCCTTAATTTTCCCGATTTCCGCAGTGGCGAGCGCACTTTTCAACTCCTGTGCCAGGTAGCTGGTAGGGCTGGCCGTGGGGTTAAAACAGGAAGGGCTATTATCCAAACTTACTCCCCCGACAACTACACTATTCAAGCTGCTGCCAAACATGATTATCTGGGTTTCTATCATAAAGAAATAGAGTATCGACACCGATACAATTATCCCCCTTTTAGCCGATTAATCCGCCTGGTTTATAGCCATACCAACGAGAACCTGTGCCGCCGTGAGGTGGAGAAGGTATATCATCTAGTCCTCGAGGAAAAAACAAGAAAGGACATGATTGACATCAGTATAATTGGTCCTATGCCCGCTTTTGCCTCCCGAGTCAGGGGTAAGTATCGCTGGCAGCTCTTTCTTCGCGCCCCCGACCCAGCTCTGATATTATCCCAGGTCACTTTGCCGCAAGGCTGGACTATAGATGTCGACCCGGTAGGGATAGTCTGATTTTGCCTAAAAACATCTCACCGCTCTGGCATCACAGCTTCCATCCATATCTCCCAAGCTAAGGCATGTTAAGCTTGACGGAAACCGTGGCAAGGCTTAACATATGATGCGTTCCTCTAAAAACAGCTAAAGCACCCCTACTTCATACAAATACCCACTAGTGCTCGGAGAAAGAGGGGGGAAGCTATTATGAACACGAAAAAGGTAACCTTTTTGCCTGATCAAAAAGAGGTTGAGGTGGAAGAAGGTGTTACCTTGTTTAAGGCAGCGGAACAGGCAGGGGTATACCTCAACAGTCTCTGTGGAGGAGAAGGCGTCTGTGGGAAATGTCGAGTTCAAATAACTAAGGGAAAGGCAAAGGCCGACAAACGCTCCATTGCTTTTTTATCCAAGGAAGAGATACAAAATGGTTACGTTCTTGCTTGTCAGACTCAAGTGAAAGACAACCTGGAGGTAGTCATTCCTCCAGAGTCTCGTCTCGAGGAGGAGCAAATTTTAACAGGCGCACATCTAAAAGAGCAAGACACGTGGAGGGGAACATGTCCCATCACTTATAGCGAACCTGATTGGGTTTCCTTACACAAGAGGCCTCATGACCCAGCGTCTCTTTTCGAGCCACTGGTGAGCAAAGTATACTTAGAACTCACTGAACCAAACATTGACGATAATATCGCTGATACGGCACGTATAGTTAGGGAGCTCAGGAAAAAGCTCAAGTACTCTTTCTACGAAATACCTTTACCCTCTCTACAGAATCTATCCACGAAGCTTCGTCGGCAAGGGTGGAAAATCACCGTCACTGTAGCCAGACATAGCGATGTTGGTCTGATACTGCAAATAGAAGTCGGGAACACTGCGGACAGACACTATGGTGTGGCTCTCGATGTAGGCACCACCACCGTAGTAATTCAGTTGGTCCATCTTAAAACTGGTCAAGTCATCGGGGTAGAAGGCAGCCACAATCTGCAGGCCCGCTACGGTGAGGATGTTCTCTCGAGAATCGCCTTTGTCTGCGGCAAGGGCTCTATGGAGGTTCTCCAACAGGCAGTGGTCAAAAACATCAATACCTTGGTCCAAACTTTAGCCCAAGCGAAAAGTGTTGATATCGAAGATATCACCTCTATCGTTGCCGCAGGAAACACCACCATGAGCCACCTTCTTTTGGGTTTGACGCCTTGTTCAATTAGAGATGACCCTTATGTCCCTACGGTCGATCTCTACCCTCAGATATTAGCCAAGGATGTAGGTATTAATATAAATCCCCAGGGGGTATTGCAAGTGATGCCCAGCGTGGCTAGCTATGTTGGTGGTGACACTGTGGCTGGTGTATTAGCCTGTGGCTTGGCGGATAGGCCTGAGACAACTTGTCTCATTGATGTAGGCACCAATGGGGAGATTGTCATTGGCAATAACGAATGGATGCTCTCCTGTTCTGCCTCTGCTGGTCCCGCCTTTGAAGGTGGAGATACAAAATCTGGCATGCGGGCAACACGGGGAGCCATACAAAAGGTGGAGATAAATAATGGCAGACTAGTCTACGAAACCATCGGCAAAGCTAAACCAAGGGGAATTTGCGGTTCTGGTCTGATTGACGTAATTTACGAGTTGGCTAGAAATAGCATACTAGACATAGATGGTAGATTCCGCCTTTCAATTCAAGATGAGCGAATTGTTAAAGAAAATGGAGAGCGGGAATATATCGTGGCCTTTCCCGATGAGACAGAGACTGGGCAGGCGCTGGTCATAACTCAAACTGACATAGACAATATCATGAGATCTAAAGGAGCAATATTCGCGGCAATTAAGTCTCTGATTGACTACGCCGGGCTCACCTTCGACCAGCTTGACAAGATTCATGTTGCTGGCGGTTTTGGAAACTATCTAGATATTGATAAGGCTGTTGGTATAGGCCTATTGCCAGATATACCGAGGGAAAGGATAGAGTTCATAGGCAACAGCTCACTTATGGGCGCCCGAATGGCTCTTGTCTCCTCTTACTCCTTTGAGAAAGCTATAAGCATTTCCCAGAGCATAACCAATGTGGAACTTTCCCATTTTGCCCCCTTTGGTGATGAGTATATGGCTGCTCTCTACCTCCCCCACATAGACCGGGAGCTTCTTTTCCCTTCGGTAAATTATTGAGCGAAGCGGCTGGCAAAAAAGGTTGTTTGCCAACTCTGCGCCCTTCATTGTAAGCGAAGCGTGGCAATTATATTGGGGTTGCTAAACGCCCTCAAAGCAAACCTTTTTGACAAGAAGGAGAAGAAATTTTAAAATATAGTAATGATAACTATTATGAATCGATGTTGAGAAAAAGTAAGCAGAGAGAAGCTATTATTAGGGTCGTTAGAAGCACGAACTCTCACCCTACCGCTGACTGGATATATGAGGAGGTAAGAAAAGAGATTCCCGATATTAGTCTGGGAACGGTATATCGTAACTTAAAATTATTACGGGAATCTGGAGAGATTCTGGAGATAGATTTGGCCAGCACATTGAGCAGATTTAATGGCAAGCCAGATAATCACTACCATTTCAGGTGTGAGCGGTGTGGGCGTGTCTTTGATGTAGATGAGCCAGTTGATGAAGAAATTAATGACAAGGTAGCTCGAAAAACAGGCTTCAGGATTTCACACCATCGGCTTGAGTTTCGTGGGTTATGCAAAGAGTGCCAGAAAGGCTGATGTGAGCACGAAGTAGATGGCAGGAGGTAATTGATGGCAAAAGCCGTGATAACTTTGGATGAACAGCAAGTAATCAAGTTGGAGCAAGTTCTCATCGACCGGGATGCAAAAGGGGCCTGGGAACTCTTGGCTGAGATAAGGGCCAAGGTGAGGGCGATACAAGACACTCGCTGTGGAATAGAGAAGTTGAGAAAATAGCGTATTAAAAAAGCGGGGGTAGCCAGAAAAGAGCTAATCCGGAAGTGCGCAAGGTTGCAATGAAGCCCAGAATGCAGATTTTGAACAGTGTCCTAACTTTCGGCTGCTTGACAAATAAGTTTCATCTGCCTATGCTATTAAGTGAGCAATCCTCTTATTTACTTTGCCTTAAGGTGTGGGAC
>DAOUMB010000103.1:0-7821 GCA_034414335.1 Dehalococcoidia bacterium | reverse complement strand
AAATCAGTCAAGGAACTTGAAGCAGAAATTAGTGCTTTTGGTGGCGTTCTGCGATATCTTGTAGTAAACGTGGGGGATTGACATGGCAAGCTTAAACAAAATAATGCTCATTGGCAATGTAGGTAGTGAGCCGGAGATGAGGTATACGCCCAATGGGAAGGCCGTCACTTCTTTTCGCATGGCTACCAATTATCGTTATGTTGGTCCCGATGGGGAGCGCAGGGAAGAAACGGAGTGGTTTAGAGTTAGTGTTTGGGGTAGGCAAGCTGAAAGCTGTAATCAATTCTTATCTAAAGGGAAGCGAGTTTATGTTGAAGGGAGGTTACACTCTCGCAGTTGGGAAGGGCAAGATGGGCAGATGCGTACCAGCCTGGAGGTGTCTGCAAACCGAGTAATTTTCCTCGACAGAGTAGCTACAGTTTCCCTTCCCGAAGAGGGGGAGCTTGAGCCTGAAGATTTACCATTTGAATAAAACATAAAGGAGAAGATTTGGCTAATTTTAGAAGACCAAGGGGGACGAGGGACTTAATCACCAAGCCAGCAGTCTGTCCCTTCTGCAAGGGAAAGATGAACATCGACTATAAGGATGTTTCTGTGTTATCACACTATATTTCCAGTCAGGGTAAGATTGTGTCGCGACGGAGGAGCAGAACCTGTGCTAAACATCAACGAAGGTTAGCACAAGCTATAAAGAGAGCTCGTTATCTCGCTATGTTGCCTTACGCACCAAGCCATATTTGGAAAACAGGGGGCGTGGGCCTATCCCGCTCGACGGGTTGAAGGATGCCAAAACGTACTTATCAACCGAAGAAAATTTCCCGGAGGCGCAAGCTGGGTTTCCGCGCTAGAATGGCCAGTCGGGGCGGGAGACGAGTGCTCAAGGCAAGGCGTTTTAGGGGGAGGCATAAGCTGACTCCAGTTTGACTCTATCCTATGAAGGAGTCTCGATCTTTAACTAATAGATCTCAATATACCTTGGTTTACCAACAAGGCAAAGTGTGGGCAAATAGCTTGGTAGTGATGAAGGCGTTGCCCAATGGTTTGAGCCTGAGCCGATACGGTTTTTCTGTGACCAAAAAGGTGGGTAAGGCGGTGCAGCGTAATCGCTTAAAGCGGTTACTCAGAGAGGTAATGAGGCTGCAGTCGCTAAAGCCTGGATGGGATATCGTCTTTATTGTTCGGTCTGTAGCAGCAAACGCTGATTATCACCAGCTAGAGAGGGCAGTAGCCAAGCTTTTAACTCGGGCACAATTGCTGGAGGGCAGTGAATGAGGCAATTAGCTCTGGATTTAATTAGGCTATATCAGGACACAGTGTCGAAGGTTACCCCTCATTCTTGTCGTTTCCAGCCTTCATGCTCTCATTATGCGTTTGAGGCAATTGAAAGATACGGGTTTGCCCGAGGTAGCTGGCTAGCAGCCAAGAGGCTCGCTCGGTGTAATCCCCTCTCCAAAGGTGGCTATGACCCGGTACCTTAATTATTTACTGAAGTGAAGCAAGCAAAGATATTATTCTTCGTTATAATTTCTCTTTTTACCTTAGTCCTGAGTTCCTGTGTTCCGGGTGGAACTCAGGCAGCGAAGGGTTGGTCGGGAACCGCGGTTCACGATGGTATGCTTTATGCGGGCTCTGTTGATGGGAGGGTGGTGGCGATAAATATATCGAGCCGAAATCCACAGTGGTTTTACACTATTACTACTGCGCCTTCTAGCGGTATGTCATGTAGCCAATCGCCCACTTCCACTACTATATATGGAACACCGATTGTAGATGGAGACGTGGTTTATGTTGGAAGTTACAGTGGGAAAGTTCTGGCATTGAACACAGTGGCTAGAAGCCAGGATTTGCCTTTTCCTCAGACGAGGTATGGTGAATGGGAGTGGGATTGCCCCGGAACGAACGCAGGAAGCAACGCTATAGTAGCTGGATTGGTAATGAGCGAGGATGCCATATATGTGGCCAGTTCGGATGGCAAGGTGTATTCTTTGGATAAGGGAACTGGTGATGAGAATTGGAAGCGAGAAGATATTCCTGTTCTAGGTGAAAAACTATGGACGACTCCGGTGATTGATGGCGATACTATTTATGTAAGCACTTATGATGGTCATATCGTTACTTTATCAGTTGAAACAGGTGCTTTATTGCCATGGTCCTTTGAGTCAGGAACGGGTTTTGCTTCATGTCCGGTGATTTACGGAGATACCATATACGTGGGCTCCTTTGATAATAAGCTCTATGCCATAAAGATAGGTGGCAGTGAACCTTCATGGAGCTTTCCAGGTGGCAACTGGTTTTGGGCTGCCCCTCTAGTTAACAAGGGAGTCGTTTATGCTGGCTGCCTCGATGGCAAAGTTTATGCTATCGACGCAGAAACAGGGGAAGAACTCTGGGAATTTGACGCTGGAAACCCTATAGTTTCCTCACCTGTTTTGATGGATAACCTACTGATAGTAGCTGATGAATCGGGCAGTGTATATGTTTTTGACCTCAATGCTGAGATCAAAGGTAAGGCAGTAGTGCCATTAAAGACTATATCAGTTGGTGCTGTTGTTGAGTGCTCTCTTTGTGCCCAAGGAGGACTAGTTTACATTCGAGGTCAAGATAACTGGGTATATGTTCTGGATATTGATAAGGGGGGATTAAGTTGGAAAGCCCCCTTGACTATTGAGGAATGAGGGTTAGGCCTAATGGCAGAAGCATGGTATCTAATCATAGGTAACCCGGTACTCAATGGCTTGATTGCTCTAAGTAGCATTCTTTTTCATAATTTTGGGTTGGCAATCATTGCACTTACCATTATCGTTCGTTTAGCTCTCTGGCCTCTTATGAGGCGACAGCTCGAGTCCACTAAAGCTATGCAGAGTATGCAGCCGAAAATCCAAGAATTACAGAAGAAGTACGGTAAAAATCAGCAAAAACTTCAGCAGGAGATGATGAAGCTTTATAAGGAGGCGGGGATAAACCCTGCGGGCTGCTTATGGCCTATGCTAATTCAGTTTCCTATCTGGATTGCTCTGTATCAAGCCATTATTAAAGCTTTGGCTACCACGCCAGAGAACTTGCTTGATTTAGCTCAGCATCTTTACTCCTGGGGGGTGGTGAGTCAAGCCATTCCGTTAAATAGCCAATTTTTGTGGCTCGATTTAGGACAACCTGACCATACTTTAATTTTGGCTATCATAGTTGGTGGCACAATGTGGGTACAGCAGAAGATGACCACTGCCCCAACCGTTGATCCCAGGCAACAGTCCACAAACAGCATGATGTTGCTGATGATGCCGTTTATGTTTGGCTTGTTTACTTTGATGTTCCCCAGTGGCTTGCCGCTCTTTTGGGCAGCTTCCAACGTAATTGGTATTTTAAGTCAATATTTCTTCACCGGTGGTTGGGGTTACCTTCAATTCCGTTCTCCATTTCGACCAACACCAGTGAAATAAAGGTTAACTGGCATTGTAGAGACGGTCGCGAATTGTACTGGTAATAAAGCAAATGGCTAAAGGGAGATCAGACTATGGAAGAGATTGAGATAGTTGCTGCGACAGTAGAACAGGCAATAGAGAAGGCAGAGGCGCAGTTAGGGATGAGCCGAGATCAATTTGAGGTGGAGGTTGTCAAAGAGGGGAAGTCGGGAATTTTAGGAGTGGGAAGTAAAGAGGCTTTGATTAGGGTGATTCCGGTAAACCGGCAGGAAAGGGATGTGGTCAAGGTGGTCACAGAAATTCTAGAAACGTTGCTTGAGATGCTGGAGGTAACAGGCAAGGTTGAAGTGCTATCCAATGAAATCCCTCTAGCTTTGAATATTGAAGGTGACGATTTGGGTATCTTGATTGGTCGACGAGGTCAGACTCTGGCTTCCTTGGAGTATATTACTAAGCTTATGGTGGCTGGCCGGTTAAAGGCCTGGCTTCCGTTAAGAGTCGATGTGGGAGGATACAAAAAGCGCCGTCGTGAGTCTTTGCAAAGATTGGCCTTATACCTAGCCGAGCAAGTGAAATTAAGACGCCGTGCTATAACTATGGAGCCAATGCCTGCTGACGAACGCCGCATTGTTCACCTGACTCTGGCCGATAATCCAGATGTAACAACTCATAGCATAGGCGAGGGTGAGAGCAGGAAGGTGGTTATTTTACTGAGACAGGCGTAGCTATGTTCCGAGAAGTAAACAGTAAGATTGACTTTCTTCAACTGGAAGAAGATATTCTTCGCTTCTGGAAGGAGCACGGAATTTTTGACAAGAGCATCGAGATAAGAGAAGGGGGACCACATTATGCCTTTTATGAAGGTCCACCCACAACTAATGGTAGCCCGGGAGTTCATCATGTCCTTTCTCGTCTATATAAGGACGTTGTTTGCCGATACAAGACGATGAAGGGTTATCATGTGCCACGGAAGGCAGGGTGGGATACCCATGGCTTGCCCGTTGAGTTGGAGGTGGAAAGCTCCCTTGCCCTCACCAGTAAGGCGCAAATTGAGGAATATGGGGTGGCTCGGTTCAATGAGCACTGTCGCCAAAGCGCGTTCAAATATATTAAGGAGTGGGAGGCTATGACTGAGCGCCTTGGCTGCTGGTTAGACATGGAGCATCCTTATATAACCCTGGACAATAGCTATATAGAATCTTGCTGGTGGATAATGAAAGAGCTATGGGACAAGGGCCTGATTTATCAAGGCTATAAAGTAACGCCACATTGCCCTAGATGTGGCACATCCCTTAGCTCTCATGAGGTAGCCTTGGGCTACAGAGATGATGCTGAGGATATCTCCATATATGTTCGTTTTCGTCTTAGTAAGAGAGTACAACCCCAAATTGCTCGTAATGCGTTGGAAAAGCTGGGCTGGGATTTTCATGAAGCTAAGTGGAAAGAGGAAATACCTTCTCTCTTGGCATGGACTACCACTCCTTGGACATTAACAGGTAATGTAGCTCTAGCAGTAGCCCCTGATCAGGACTATGTATTGGTGCAGACACACTCACAAGATGGAGTGACTGAGAGACTCATTCTTGCCAAAGCTCTCCTTGACGAAGCTTTAGGCCCTGGGAATTGGCGAGTTCTGCAAGAGTTTCTGGGTAAGGATTTGGCAGGTATCTTCTATGAGCGTCTCTACGAACTTAAACCTGAGTTTGTAGGCGATAGTAAGAAATTACCACGCGTGCCAGAGAACAGGGTAGCGCCGGCTGACTTTGTATCTATGACCGATGGCACAGGCATCGTACATATTGCGCCAGCTTTTGGAGAGGAAGATTATGAGCTAGGGCAATCGCAAAGTCTACCCATTGTGCACACCGTAGACTTGGGGGGCAGACTAATACCGAATAATAAACCTTGGGATGGTAAACTCGTTAAAGATGCAGACCCTCTTATTATAGATGACTTGAAATTGAGGGGCTTGCTTTATCGCAGCGAGAAAATTGTTCATACCTACCCTTTCTGCTGGAGGTGTGAGTCACCTCTTCTCTATTATGCCAAGCAGACCTGGTATATCAGGACAACGGCGGTGAAAGAAAAACTTGTCTCCGGAAATGCCGAGATAAACTGGTACCCTGATTATATTAAGCATGGCCGGTTTGGCGACTGGCTGGAGAACAACATCGATTGGGCCTTTTCTCGGGAGAGGTATTGGGGGACTCCGCTCAATATTTGGCGCTGTGAAGCTTGTGGCAATTATGAGTGCGTTGGCAGCCTGGATGAATTAAGGGCGCAGTCAAATCTCAGTGGCTTAACCACGCCCCTGGATTTACACCGCCCTTATATGGATGAAATTACCTTCGTCTGTCCTAAGTGTGGTGGCAAGATGCAGCGCGTTCCCGAGGTAATTGATTGCTGGTTTGATTCTGGAGCTATGCCGGTAGCTCAGTGGCATTATCCTTTTGAGAATAAGGATAAGTTTGAGCAAAATTTTCCCGCCGATTTTATTTGCGAGGCTGTGGACCAGACTCGAGGCTGGTTCTATAGTTTGCATGCCATATCTACTTTGCTTTTTGGTCAGCCCTGTTTTAAGAATGTCATCTGCTTAGGGCATGTTGTCGATGCCCAGGGTGAGAAGATGAGCAAGTCCAAAGGCAATGTAATCGATCCTTGGGCTGCGATCAGTAATTATGGTGCCGATGCCCTGAGGTGGTATATGCTGGTTTCTACGACAGGGGAAGATAACCACCGTTTCTCTACCAAGATGCTTGCTGAGACGACGCGTAAATTTCTCCTTACTTTGTGGAATACCTATTCTTTTTTCACCCTTTATGCCAATATCGACTGCTTTGTTCCCCAGCCCTTAGCGGCTGACAGCTATCAGCAAAAAGCTTTCAGTGAGCTGGATAATTGGATTAGCTCAGAGCTTAATCGTCTCGTAAGCGAGGTTTCGAAATTGATGGATAGCTACAATCCCACTTCTGCGACACGCAGGATTGAGGTATTTGTGGATAATCTCTCTAACTGGTATGTGAGGAGGAACCGCCGCCGGTTCTGGAAAAGCGAGAACGATGCCGATAAATTGGCGGCATACACTACGCTATATCAATGCCTGGCGACTTTGTCTCGCTTGTTGGCGCCCTTCGTGCCGTTTATGGCTGAGGAACTTTATCAGAATTTGCTACGCTCTATTGATTCTGAAGCCAAGGAAAGCGTTCATCTAACTGATTTCCCCGTAGCGGATGAGGCTAAAATCGATGACAAGCTGAATAGTGATGTTGGACTGGCTATGAAAATATCTAGCTTGGGCAGGGCAGCACGAGCCAAGGCGGGGATTAAAGTGCGCCAGCCACTGGAGAAAGCTGTGGTCGGGGTAGAGACCGAAGGGGAGAAGAAAGCTTTAAAGAACTTAGCTACTGAGATAATGGAAGAGATAAATGTTAAGCAACTCGTCGTATTGAGTGAGGCAAAGGAACGAGAGGAATCCCGATGCCATCGGGACATGCCAGATTACAGCGTAGCTAACGACGCCAGATATTGGGTGGCCATAAGCACTGAGTTGCCCCCTGAGCTAATTGCTGAAGGAGCAAGTAGAGAGCTGGTGCGTCATCTTCAGAATATGCGTCGCAATGCCAGGTTTGAAATTACGGACCACATCGTTACTTATTATCAGGCAAAAGAACCACTTATCAAGCAAGTGATAAATGCTTTTGCCAGCTATATTAAGCAGGAGACGTTATCTCAGGAGCTTATAGATGGTTTGCCTCCTGATAGAGCTTATAGTGAGAAACATCGCATTTCAGATAGCGACGTCTTTTTGGCAATCGAAAAGACAGATTCTAAATCCTAATTTCTAGGCCCTAAACAAATTCCTTCAAAATGCGAAAAGCAAAAATAAAAGTGCAAAATGACAGACCACAAGCTAAAAAGTTTCGCATTTTGGTGCTTAGGATTTGATTGAAGCAGGCCAATCCTAGGGAGTTGGGCGTTCTATTAATTGGGCTGAGGTTGTTATAGTATCTTTGCCTCTGACGAAGGTTATTTCTACCTCTTGTCCAACTTGGCTGCTGCGAATGGCTTGGACAAGGTCAGCAACATTGGCTATGTCTTTGTCCCCAAAATGGGTGATAATATCGTCCACTCTTAATCCAGCGAGGTCTGCGGGGCTATTATCAGCTAGCTCTACAATAAGAGCACCTTTATCGACTGAAAGGTTTATTGATGCAGCCAGTGAGGGGTCCACGGTATATAATCCCACTCCTAGCCAGGGGTAGGTTACGTGGCCATGGTGAATTAAATCAGGGATGATAAGCTTAGCCTCATCGCTGCTTATGGCATAGCCCATACCTTCCACCCCAACTGCAGCCATTTTGACGCTGGTGATGCCTATCACCTCACCAGCCATGTTCACCAG
>DAOUMB010000102.1:0-22201 GCA_034414335.1 Dehalococcoidia bacterium | reverse complement strand
CCAGTGTACAGTGTTATCAAAGGATGGCTCGCTACCCGTAACCACAAAGGCCAAAGGAAACGTTGGTCCATAGGGGAATTGCCTAGTGTGTTGCTAATAGCGTCATCCCATCCAAATGCAGTTAAGTTTGTAATCAGCTTAACCTTAACTCTCATCTGGGCCAAGGTAAGTGCTGCCTGTATCGCAGAAATGCTGCTGCCAACGATGCCAACGCTTTTGGACACACTACTATTAAACCTTGTTGCCATGCTCAACACCATATTTATAGCCTAAGTCAAAAGCCTTCATATTGAAATCTTCTGTCCCTTGAGGTATAGAGTCCAAAATAGAACTCTTGAGGGCTTCATATGATACTACATCACTTATCGCCGCCAGGAATCCCAGCAAGACAATATTGGCAACCACCACACGTCCTAGCTCCTGAGCCATACGGCTGGCGGGAATAGAAAGGGGCTTGGGGTTCTGGACTGGGTCGACTTTCACTAAATCCGAATCGATGATCACTAAGGCGTCTGGAGCTGCATTTTCCCCGTACTCGTTGTATGCCTCCTGGGATAGGATGATTTGCAACTGAGGGTTAACTATGTAGGGATACTCAATGGGTGCATCGTCAATTACTATCTCAGCACGGCAAGAGCCACCGCGAGACTCAGGCCCATAACTTTGCGTAAGCGAGGCGGACCTTTTATCATATATTGAAGCAGCTTTACTTAAGATGGAGCCTGAAAGCACAATGCCCTGGCCTCCAAACCCAGCTATCCGGATTTCCTTTCTATCCATTTACCTTTAAACCAGCTGACTCAAGGGATAGTAGACTATCCCATGCTTGACTATACCTTCGCTTGTGCTTTAATCTTCTCTTGTGCCTTGGTGGATATCTGGCGCAGGTTATTCCAAAGTGTGGAACGTTCGATATCCACAAACTTGCCCACTAGAATGGGGCCGTTCAACTCGATGTCCGCTTCTTTGGGGTCTGCACCATTTCGCATGATACTTTTTTCCTGGTAATAGTGCATGGAATCCAGTCCCTTCGGTTCTTTATTCATACGGCCATAGACCACGGGACAGGGACTGATGACCTCTATAAAACTAAACCCCGGTTTAGTTATAGCTTCAGCCATAGCCTTCTCCAATTCACGCGCATGTAGTACCGTCCATCGAGCTACGTAAGATGCGCCACTAGCAGATGCTAAGTAGGGTAGGTTGAAGGGGAATTCGAAATTACCATAGGGGGTAGTGGTAGTACGGGCTTCGAAAGGAGCGGTAGGTCCTACCTGTCCACCAGTCATGCCATAGTTAAAGTTATTTACACAAATTACAGTCATATCGATATTACGGCGTGCCGCGTGTATCAAGTGGTTGCCACCTATAGCTATCAGATCCCCATCTCCGGAAAATACCACCACATTTAGCTCTGGGTTTCCCAGTACTAAGCCAGTGGCGAATGGGATGGCACGGCCGTGAGTGGTATGAAAGGAATCGAGCTTGACATAACCTGCTACCCTGCCGGCGCAACCTATTCCTGAAACCACAGCTACTTCGTCTGGAACTATGTTGGCGCGATCAATAGCCCTGAGAAGAGCGTCCAAAGCTATTCCAATGCCGCAGCCAGGGCACCATATATGGGGCAGTCTGTCTTGCCTTAAGTATCTTTCCGTTGATTGACTTTCTAAATTTGAGTTAGCAGTCACTGTGATGCTTCCTGTATAGCCTCGAGAATAGTCTGGGGTGAGTGTACGCCCCCTCCCATGTGAGGCACAAGTATCGTTTTAGCTCTGCCCCCGGCACACCTTTCCACTTCCAGCACGATTTGCCCATAGTTTATTTCCGGGACTATGAATGCCTTAGCTTGTGACGATAGCTCCCTGATACGCTCTTCGGCAAATGGCCATACTGTTATCAACTGTAGGAGCCCTGCCCGAATTCCCTCGCTTCGCGCCATTCTTACTGCCAATTGGGCTATGCGGACGGGAATCCCATAGGCACAGACTACGATATCCGCATCCTCAACTTGAAATTCCTTGTATCTTATTATGTCGTGGCTGTTGAATCGTATCTTGTCTACCAAACGACGTACCAGCCGGTCTTGTGCCTCAGCGGTCATCGTTGGATAACCCCTTTCGTCATGCGTCAGACCGGTTACGTGGAAATGATATCCTTCTCCTGCTACAGCCATAGGGGGAACAAGGTTCGCATTAGGCTTATAAGGGAGATATTCTCCTGAAACTAGCTCAGGCCGTGGCCGATCTACAAGGTCTTCCAGTGCTATACGTGGCATAGTCACCTTCTCACTCATGTGACCTACAACCTCGTCAGACATGATCAGGACGGGAACACGGTATTTCTCGGAGAGGTTAAAAGCCAGGATAGTAAGGTCGAAAATGTCCTGGGGGGAGATTGGCGCCAAAGCGATTATCTCGTAGCTCCCGTGAGAGCCCCATCGGGCCTGCATCATATCTCCTTGTCCCACCATAGTGGGCAACCCAGTAGACGGCCCTGCTCGTTGAATGTTAACTACTACACAAGGAGTTTCTAACATCACCCCTAATCCGAGATTCTCCATCATTAAACTAAATCCTGGCCCAGAGGTGGCAGTCATAGCTTTTACACCTGCCCAAGATGCCCCAAGCACGGCGTTCATGGAGGCAAGTTCGTCTTCCATCTGGATATATACACCTCCTACTTGAGGGAGTCGCGTACTCATTCTCTCCGCTATTTCAGTGGCCGGTGTGATAGGATAACCGGCAAAGAAGCGGCAGCCTGCACTAATGGCTCCTTCGGCACAGGCCTCGTCCCCGTTAATGAAGAACTCTCCCACCAGCTCTTGTTTTTTCATCATAGTTAGGCTGCTAAGCGCCGCCACTATCCAGCGGTGTCGACATTTCTATGGCAAACTCGGGGCAAATTAACTCGCAAAAACCGCAAGCGAGACACTTGCTCTCATCATCAACCACAGCAAAGTTATATCCCTTGGGACCCAGTTCCGAACTCATCTGCAGGACTTCCCTAGGGCAAAATTCGACACAAAAGCCACAGCCTTTGCACCTTTCTTTATCTATATGTATTTGCCCTGGCTTTGTAGCTTTCTCGGCGGCATCGAAAGGCTGTCTCCATAATTTCATGGCTGAAGCTTGAGAGTATAGCAATTTTGATCTTCTATATCAAGGAGAATTAGCTGCTAGCTTATGGTGTAATGGTTAGTGACGGGAAGCTTGGTTGAGTTGGCATCTTGCTGCCCTGAGTATTTCCAAAATTCGGTATCATGAATATCTGATGGAATCTACCGACAATCTTCAATCATCGTCGAAATCAGCAGGGGCACCTTCCCATTGAGTTTGTCCTCCTCGGGCAATCATTGGGCCACCCACAAACGCACTCAAAATAAAGATGATGGACGTGATATAGAACACATAGTCCAGTCCGAGTCGGTCCATCAGTGAACCCGCCACGAACGAGCCTACTAGTATCCCAACGCTCATAGCCATATTGAAGATACCCATCATTGACCCCTGGCCGTATTGGTGCCCCTCCTCTACCGCTACTGCTCCTAAGGTTGGCCAGACTAAGGCCTCACCTATCCCAATGAGGGCAAATAGCCCAACTAGCTGTAAGAAGCTATTTGAGAAAGGCACCACAAATACACCTGTACTGGCAATGGAACAGCCTATCAGGAGCAGTGCTACCTTGTTATATCGGTCAGCCATCCTTCCGAAAATGCTTTGGAGGCCAGCATTTACTATTGTACGTGTGGAAATTACGGCACCAATCTCGATACCTGTGGCTCCCATGAGTCGATCCATGACGATGGGTACAAAACCCATAGTAGGAATCATGGCAATCATGGTGCTTGTCCGCAAAAGTAGCATTCCCGTGACTCTGCTACTGTGCAGCATTTTTCGAAATGTGATCAGCAGTCCAGCAGTCAGGCGTCTTTCACGGTCAAAGCGCTCGGGTGACAATAAGGCCAGTACCAGCCCCAGTGAAGCCGCTGTCAACGCGCTCATGGCATAGAAGGCTTGATGCCCATCGTGTCCAGAGCCTACCAAGGGCAGGCCCCACACCGATACCGGCGAAGATGGCGATATTAAGCATGCCCATGTATCTACCTTCTTGTCCTTGAGGAGCCATATCGCCGATGTAAGCCATTACAATCGGCACGATCATAGCGGAACCTATACCATGGAGGATACGTATCAATATTAGGTGTTCTACTGAAGCAGCCAGTGTATAGGTAACCCCCACTGCAGCATATAGTAGTAGCCCTATGAGGCTGCTATCATAAGCCCAAGGGTGATGCCGGTAGCACCCAGGTTCATCGCGTAGACAGGTACTATAGGGATAATGATGCCAACCCCGAGAAGTGCGGCAAAGACAACTAATAATAGAGTAAGGAGTAGGCGCTTTTCCATGGCACAAACAATTGGCTTGAGGCGAGTTCGCTCACGTATTATACTTCAGTTGTGGCTATTGTCGAGTATGACTAACCAGCTCTACCAAAAAACAGAACAACTATCTGGTTCTAAATGATTCTGCTAGGCGTAACCAGCCACCAAATTGTCTGTTGCACGTCTGTGGATACAAAGGCTGTTCACGATTTTTTTCTTGTCTGTGATATTACTTTAGTAATCGGGATGCCTTTTAATCATTCTTCGTTGGTGCAGATTATTTAACCTATCTAAGCTGGTGGTGAGGGGAGTTGGGTTTTCTAGGAATGCCCTAGAAAGCTATGGGCAGGATTATTGTAATCAGCCATACAAAGAGTATGGTGATTACAATAGCCAAGAGAGCAGATGTTATGTTTCTCAGCATAACGCTATCCTCCTACGACAGCTGAACACTGTCACTCTAGAACTATGGCAAGTCACCATAGAGCTTTGTTGGAGCATCTTCACCACCAGCTTAGATAGGTTAAATGCTACTAATATAGTAACACGAGGACTTCGTAGGTGGTACAATCCCCTTAAAAAACTAGGGGGGATAATATGGCTAAAGACAAGTACCGTCCCATTAGTCGATGGAGGGAGTTGTTTTCCATGGCTCCAGTTTCTGCTACGAACAACTTGCAAATATGGCTGGCAATTCTATCATTCTCTATGGCTATTGCTGTTTACACACGGGATTTCATTACAAGGTTGTGGCATATGTGCGGTGTAAATCTACAATCCTTACCTTTCTTTGCTCCCGTTTCCCCAATAGGTTCAATAACATTTTGGGATGGATTTTTCGGTGTAATAGGCTCAATATTCGTTGTGATTATAGTCATATCAATTGGTGCATTAGTTGTATTATGGGTGAAGAGTTTAATGAGACATAAAAAACCCTCTACTAAGATGCTTGAGCTAGATTTAAACGAAGAATCGATAAATGATGTAGCAATACAGATAGATAAATTAAGAAAGTTAAAGGTGGTGTTAGATAAATTATTTCCTGATATAAACACAGGTGATGGTAAGCAAGATGAACCAAGCACATAAAAACATAGCTTGCAAATACTGCCAATCTCCAAATGTAATCAAGTTTGGCAAATACAAACTAACGCAGTATTACTACTGTAAGGACTGCAAACGTAAATTCTCCAATCCTGACGCAATTCCCAAGATGCAAACGGACGCCAAGTGCATAGCAGACGTTTTGAATATGTATTATGAGGGTTTAAGCGAAGCTGAGATACGCCGTAATCTCATTCAACAAGATGAGAAATACGTCTCCACAGGCTCAGTCTATAATTGGGTGAGACGGTTCACAGACTTGGCAGTTAAAGAGGCTGACAAATATAAACCTAATGTCAGTGGAGTATGGGTAGCAGATGAAACCATGATAGATTTAGACGGCAGGAATATTTGGTTTTGGGACATCATAGATACCAAGACACGCTTCCTAATCGCTTCTCATATGTCATATAGTCGCACTACCAAAGATGCACACGAATTGATGCAGAAGGCATATCAACGCACTGGCAGAGCACCAAGAGTAATCTATACAGACAAACTCCAAGCATATCTAGACGGTATAGAGATAGCCTTTGGTGCAGATACACAGCACAGACGAGGTGGGCCGTTTGATATAGAGGTTAATACAAACCTTATTGAGCGTTTTCACGGAACAATTAAGAGCAGAACAAAGGTGATGCGTGGTCTACACACGGTAGAGTCGGTAAGGATGTTTATGGACGGATGGCTAGTCCACTACAACTATTTCAGACCGCATATGTCGCTCAAGGACAAAACACCAGCAGAGGTAGCAGGGATTAACTTCCCATTCCGTAATTGGAAAGATGTATGTCAACAGCCATACCATATCACCTCTAGGATACCTATTATCAAATCGCCTCAGCGACGGAGTGCTAGTAGATGTAATGTAACGAGGAAACACACTCCACAACCATCATTATCAAGGATTAAGACACCATGAATGACTTAGCCAACATTAGAGCTTTATTAGAATTAATAGGTGGAATAGTCATTGGGTGGTCAGTCGCAAGCATTGTTATCATGTGGCTGATATACCTGAAGATTAAGAGGTTACTTTCCCTTATTAGTAAGGAATAATAGGATGATGCATATAAATAGCCCAACGGTATCGAAGATGGGATTAAAGACAGTGGACATTAGTGGACATTAATGTATATCCCACAGACCCATCCGCCACCGTTGTTAGCATAGTAGGGATGACAGTTAAACTACAAGTCAACAGTATTACAAAGAATATCGCAATCCATCCAAGTATCAATAAAATCAGTATATCATAGACTAATGGCAAAACAACGAAGATTAATTAAAACCTCGGGATGTAATGTAAGGCGGTGCCTTTGTGTATATAATAAACTGCGGCCTATTTGCAAATTAGGCTGGAAAAGGAGACAAGGTACAGTTGCCCACTAACAACCAGCAAATCAAGCTGCGCGATGGGCGGCTGCTGGGATATGCGGAATTTGGCGATCCTGACGGTAAGCCGATTCTTTACTTTCACGGTGCACATAGTTCACGGCTTTCGGGTAAGGTTCTGGCGCCGGTAGCCACCAAGCTCAAGGCTCACGTCGTTGCTGTTGATCGCCCTGGCTTCGGACTCTCCAACTTCAAACCTGGTCGTCAGATCCTAGATTGGCCGGACGATGTAATCGAACTGGCTGACGCTTTGTGCCTCAATAGGTTTGCTGTGCTTGGGTTCTCGTCGGGTGGACCATACGCAGCGGCGTGTGCCCTCAGGATTTACCAACGTCTCACTGCAGTCGGTCTCGTCAGCTGCGAGTTTCCTCACAATATGGTGGCTGCTGACCACAGCATCGACCGACTCATTCGCCTGTTCAACTTCCTAGCCCGCGAAGCACCAAGTATGATGAGATTGCTTCTGTGGCTGGGGCATGTTGGAGCACGTATTAACCTGGATCGCTTTATGTCGCAGGTCGCCACCATATTTTCTGAGCCAGATAGAAGAATATTTGCTCGGCTTGGGGCAGGGCAAGGATTTATAGAGAATTACTTGGCGTCGCACCGCTCTGGAACTCGTGGTGCTGTTTGGGATATGGCACTGGTTTCAAGTCACTGGGGATTCAGGCTGCAAGATATTCCTACGGAGGTTTACCTCTGGCACGGCGAGGCCGACACCGCATATACTTTGGCTATAGGGCAATATATAGCTAATGCCATCCCCGGTTGCCAAGTTAAGTTCTACCCCGGTGAGGGCCATTTGTCACTATTTTTTAACCATACTGAAGAGATTCTACGGGCATTAGTCTTCTAATTAATGGAGATTAGGGGACCTAGTCAATGCTTGTATTTGACTAAGTTACTAACCTTTGACTCAAATGAAAAGGGAAAAAGTGCCCATTCTGGCAGTGATTCTTGAGAATGACTTTTAAACCTAAGTGGCATGTTGACCATGCCTCTGGCATTATTGGGGCTAGCCTATTAGTCATCTCCAGAGTAGCGGAGGGCCACTGTTTTAGGCTATTATTGAAATTCTAGTTTGAATCAATTACAGATGATGGGCAAGTTCTTGAAGCTTCCTATGTTTTCCATTACACCATTATCGCTATGTCTTTTGCCTACCTGCGCTAGCAAATGTGCCCAATTGCAGGTAATTTGCATGCACGTTAAGAAGTAGACAACATGTCTGACAAAATTATCAAAAGTGACGAGGAGTGGCAGCAACTGCTAACGCTGTTGCAGTATGAGGTCACGCGAAGAAAGGGAACCGAGCCACCATTCACAGGCAAGTACTATAATCTCAAGGAGAATGGCATATACAAGTGTGTGTGTTGTGGCAATGAACTGTTCAGTTCAGAAGCGAAGTTTGATTCTGGGACTGGTTGGCCGAGCTTTTGGGTTCCGGTTTCGGGACATGCCGTTGAAACTGCGGCAGATACCAGTTGCGGCATGGTGAGAACCGAGGTTAGTTGCCAGAAATGCGGAGCGCATCTCGGACATGTATTTGAGGACGGTCCACAACCGACCGGGCTTCGCTACTGCATTAATTCTGTCGCATTAGATTTCGTAGAAACCGGAGGCACGAAAAATGATCAAGGGAATCCCGCTACTGGTAATGAGGTAGTGACTCTCGCAGGTGGGTGTTTCTGGTGTCTCGAGGCGGTTTTTCATGAACTATCGGGTATCAAGGAGGTAGTGTCGGGCTATTCAGGTGGCAAATTGGCAAACCCATCTTATAGCGAAGTGTGCACTGGGACCACAGGACATGCTGAGGCCGTACAAATCATATTTGACCCAAGGAAGATATCATACGAGGAGATCTTGGAGGTTTTCTTTACCATACATGACCCGACAACATTGAATCGTCAGGGAGCGGATATAGGTCCTCAGTATCGCTCTGCTATCTTTTACCACAATGAAGAACAGAAGGCTACTGCCGAGCAGGTAGTTCAAAGGCTAGAGACTGCACGCGTTTTCGATGCCCCCATTATGACAGAGGTGACTCCCTTCTCTGTCTTCTACCCGGCTGAGGATTATCACCAGGAGTACTTCAAGCGAAACCCTGAACAACCATACTGCAGGTTTGCCATTGCTCCTAAGGTAGCCAAGTTCCGCAAGAAACACTTCGACAAGCTCAAGATTTCTGATAACAACTAGCGAGAAGGTGTATGTGAAAGCGGGAATTAATTGGCATTCTGGTCACATTTAGCCTTGGTGTATTGTTGCACTTTGTTTTTATTGTATCGCCAGGTCGGTTCCTTGCTCACATAGTTGCTGCCGCTAACTGGGGTGTGTTTGAGTATTGCAAGCTACGATAACGGCCAGCGTTGCTCTATAATTGCCCGTTTCCTAGACGAGACAATGGGGTTATGCCCTATCCCACCAAGACTAGCTCGTAGGTTGTCAATACTGGCATTAGCGATGCTAAATTGGGGAGACTGCTAAGGGAAGCTAATCTCCAACTCCCAATTCCTCGGCAAGCGCCCCCGCCGGTCATCCAATTGAGTCTGTATCATGTCACCATGCCAACGTGCGTAGTTTTGTGGCAGTAATAGCTGTATTGTTATCATCAGCATTTTGCAACAGGAGGACCCAACATTTTGATTGAACACACCTTGGTAAGAGCAATTCTTGCTTAGTGATTTGAAGGCCAAGCATATTGGCAATATAATGGCACCAGCAATAATAGGGTTACTGGAATAGACTTATCCCGGGGGGAAACCAGCTGCAATCATTAGTGGTATTATGAAAGGTAACATAAAAGATGTGTCTGCGCTCAGACAACAGGTGAAAAAACTATGTGCATCCCAGCGGCTTTGTGTGCTGGCTACGCAATATGACGGACAGCCCTACAGCAATCTTGTAGCGTTTGCAGAAACAGGTGAGCTAAGGAATCTCATTTTTGTAACTAGTCGCAATACTAGAAAATATGCAAATTTCATATCAAATCGGAAGGTGGCGATGATGATAGATAACAGGAAGAACCGAACGGCTGATTTCAAGACTGCACTGGCTGTGACTGCGATAGGTACCGCTGAAGAAGTTTCAGGGAGCGAGCGGGATGTACTCGCGGACATTTATATTTCCAAGCATCCCCATCTTGCGGAATTTGTCACTGGGTCAGACAAGGCACTTATGAAAGTAACAGTAACAGACTATATAGTCGCACGTTTTGATAGAGTTCAGTTTATCCATCTTGATGGTTGACCTAACGGAATAGAACATGACATTTGACTAGTCTGCCAATGTCATCAAAAACTACCTGCCCTTAAATCGTGTCTCCTTGCCTTCAAAAAGTGTTTTCACCCCTTCGTGGAAATCTTCGAAAGCCCGCTCGCTCAGTTCAGCCCCTTTTAAATATGCTAGGTCAGGACCGCCTATCCCCCGATTCATAGCAACCTTTATCATTTGAATCGCAATAGGGCCTTTTCTGACTATGTCCTCAGCCAGACTGATTGCTGAATCCATGAGTTCTTCATCAGCTACAACTTTGTTAACCATACCAATGTTTGCTGCTTCATGAGCAGGCACCCTGCGGCAGGTCATCATGATTTCCTTCGCTCGGAGCCTGCCAACAAGCTGCGGCAGCCTTACGGCCCCAAAGAGCGGACAAGCCCCCAAGGCTGGCTCAGGAAAACAAAAACTCGCGTTCTCCGAGGCAACTATCATGTCACAAGCCAGGGCAAGCTCAAAGCCGCCACCAAAGGCAACGCCCCTGACTGCGGCAAGCACCGGCACCGGTAGCCTTTCAACTTGAGGTAGCAGGTGCGCAAACATGCCAATTCTTTCCCTCACTGCCCCAGTATCTTCTATTCCAGCTATATCAAACCCGGTAGAGAAATGTTTACCTCTTGAACTCACTATCAAAAAAAGGAGCTTTTTGTCTCGCTCCACAATATTGAGAATCTCCAACAAATCTCGCAGAACCTTTGAGCTAAGCGCATTCCCTTTAGCTGGGTTTTCAATCCAGGCAATACCGATAGCTCCCTTCGTTTCAAAATATGCTCTATCCTCTGCCATTCCAGTCTCTTTCATGTTTCGGTATAGATGTTATCCGCAGTGCTCACCTGGATCTGAAGGCGTGACCGTCAGTTCTTCTCTACTAGACCAACTTCCCCGCACCCGCCAGCTCATCAGCAACGTCTTTAAGCCCTAGCTCCTCCAGTTTGGCTCTTGTTGGCCAGCCAGTGTTGACATCCCACCCGACTAACTCGTAGTACCGGCTTTTGAGTGCTTCAAATTTAGCCCTGTCTAAGGGTCCTCCCCTGCGAACGCCATAGCCGAACCTGAAATCGAGAGGAAGGGTGGTAGCAATGTTTGTCTCTTGCTCGAAATGGACATCGTCAATCGTATCTTGCTTCCTGGTGCGACCCTCCCTCTTGATCATTACCGCCCTTCGCAAATTCCAGATTGCTTCTCCAGCCTTCCAAGTCTCCTCTACTTCCTTGGCTACCCCGGTTACAGCCGAGAAGACCCTGCTTTCCAAGGTTCTGATGTCCATGTCAGGGGGTCTGAAGAAAGAAGCTGGGTTTGAGTGCCACTCACACCAGGTCAGGGAATTCCTCAACATCTGATGTTTAACAGAAAATGCTACATTTCTCTCGTTCCCTTCGTAGGTGGTGTTCTCGGGTTGGTTATGGGTTGATTCACCGCCAACAACTCCAAAGTACTGTGCAACATGAGGAGCATACATAAATGACATTTCGTCAGCAGCTGACGGACTGGTGTCCCGCGTATCGAGTGCCCAGTGAAGGGCACCCCCAATGGTTTCATGATGGTGGATGGAGTAGCCATGTGCTGCATACAGGCTTCGGTAAATCTGAAATGCTTCCTTATTGAAGTGCTTTATAGCCCTGGGCAGACCGTCTGAGAAGATACTTCTCCCCTCAGCCATTGCGTGTAGTAGGGATGTTAGAAACTCATGCCCGGTAGCTTCGCCGCCCAAGAACTTACATAAAGGTATGCCGAGGTTTTTGAAATCGGCCTCCTGCAGAATACCCTGTTTCTTGCATAAATATAAAAAGGAGATAATCGCTTCGATCGAGTAGTTTTCGAAGCCGAGCTTCTGCATCAATACGTTTGCTTCCCATATGGATTTGGCATCTTCGTGGTCATAGGCTCCGTATAACCACTGTGCACAAGATGCCGCGCCCGTGCCAAGTTCTGGGACCTTGTATGTCGCCATGCATTGATATGGACAGCCGTAGCATCCACTGAACCGGGTGCGGTATTTTTTTACCAGCTCGTCCCTTGCTGGCTTCCCGACAAGAGGCTTCCTCAAATCCGGCATAAGGTCACTGCCGCCAGCGAATTTCTCCTCGACCATCAACTTTGTCAGCCTCAGCAACTTTTCTGGCCTTGCGATTCGTATGGCGCCTGTTCCCTTTACGCGAATCGCCTTCAGGTTCTTTGTGCCCATGACTGCTCCGAACCCGCCCTCGCCCGCTGTGTTTCCTGTCCTGGTCATAATGGGCGCGATGCGGCTGAGCTTTTCAGCGGCCGGCCCGATGCAGAGAGATTCTGCTTCCATATCCTTGCTCAGTAATGCCTCTCCAGTAGCCCAAGTGTCAGCGCCCCACAAGTGGGTGGCATCGTTGATCTGTACGTCAGCATCCTCTATTGACAGGTACACGGGCTTAGACGCCTTGCCGATGACAACCAGTCCATCGTAGCCGGCGTATTTCAATTGTGCCGGCCATTTTCCGCCGAATGAGGAATAGGAGAATAACTCGTCCGGGTAAGGCTGTGGCGATATGCTGCTTATTATCCCTCTTTGGAAGGGCCCCACCGTACCAGTCAGCGGGCCGACTGAAACCAGCAATGGGTTTTGTGGGTTGGAAGCAGCTACCTTAGGACATCCTAGACTCCAGAAAACCTTGGTATTGAGCCCTAAGCCTCCTATGAACTTCTCTGGCTCATATTCTGCTGTTGGCACCTTGTTTATCTTGCCGCTGGTCAAGTCAACCCAGAGAACCAATCCTGCCCAACCGCATAATTCAACCATAGTCTTTACCTCTCATCTCTTGGTACGAAGCGCAAAGCCCCGTAGCCGCAGTACTCAACACAGGCCGGCCCACCTTCTCTGCCCTTGCACAGGTCGCATTTGAAAGCAGCGCTCTTATTCATGTTGAATCTTACCCCGGGGGGATCAAAGGAGCAGGCATCAACACAAAGCTCGCAACCAGTACACTCGTCCTCATCGATGTATCTGGCGCCGGTCAGTTTATCGATACAGAGAGCCTCGTCTGGCAGCGGGCATGCGAGGTAACAGCTTGGGGAGTCGCATTGCTGACACGCATAGATGTTGACTCGATCGGTGAAAGGGTCATAGGCTACATGCATTCTAGACAAGGCGGGGCCTATAAAGCCATTATGGTATAAGGAACACATCAACTCGCAGACCCCACAGCCAGTGCACAGATTCTCATCGCAGATAACCACTCCTGATTTCGGAGGTCCCATGATTATCTCTCTTCCAATGTTATGAACTCGAAAGGTGCCAATTGGCTACCGGTATTATACAAGCTCCTCCAAGACTAATCTACAAGATAGTAGGCTGAAAGGCAAACGCGCTTATTTCACGATGCCCAATCCAGCAGGCATTCCTCCTGAAAATGGCCCGTTAGACCTAAGTCAGCGTATTCATCCGAGCTCATAACCTTGAGCCTTTTGATTCGAAGAATTTGTGTTAAAGGAAACTAGGCTCAGGCTGCGCCATGATATAGGGAAACGGGGACAGATATACCGGAATGAGCACCATGCAGGCCTTCAGGAATCCCAACTATAAGGTCGCTGGACCCAAGGCGAAATTGCTGCTCATAATGCGGCAACTAAGTGCCTGGAATGACATTGCGAAGAGCCTTCCCACGGAGATATGATTTCGGTCTGGAGGCTGTTCCTCCTTAGCTAGCTGAGTCACTGCTAGAAACGTTTAGTCAGGTCGGACTATCGAGCGCATTTTGGGTAGCACAAGTTATTACGCTGTTTGGGTGGTCGGGGTGTGTTTACTGCCAGGGGCTAAGAAACCACGTGCAGACCATTGCCGTAGTTGAGACTCGACAAGACAGAGCAAGCGTGAGATGCCGATGGTACAGAAGCTTCAGACTCACAGAGTTTCCTCTCTTAAACAGTGAATCTTTACCGGGCAAGAAGTAGGTAAATTGTCCCTACTCTCTATCTGCCTCTTACCTCTAATCTTGCTCTCAGGTATCTATAATCGTAAAATATATTCTGAAGTCGGATAGTCTAAGCCATAACATGGGCAAGTCGAAAAACCGCGCCACAACAGTTTTAGTATATTCATTGGCCGCAGGGAGGTATAGATGCCGCGGAGAGAATCAGCGACTAGGGAATTGAAGCAATATGACCTAGAGTTGGAGTGGAGGAAAGGTCTCTGTGGAATATGTCCAGCCGGCTGTTGGGTAGAAGCGGGTATTTCGAATGGCAAACTGGTAGATATCAGGCCGGATGCCAGTCACACTCTTGGAATGATCTGTAGGCGTGGTAATCATGCACCAGAGATCGTCTATTCCAAACACCGGCTCAAATACCCTATGAAGCGGGTGGGCGCTAGAGGTTCCTATGAATTTGAATGTACTACTTGGGCTGACGCCTACAAAATCATTGTAGAGAAATTAAACGGAATAAGAAGAGAATCAGGACCCAGGGCGGTGGCCATCTATACGGGACGCGGGGCTCAGGAACTTTCATTGTGTGATATGTACCAGCCAAAAGGTGTAGCGGTTTCTTCCGCATCCAACGTTTTGTTCCCTTTTGGCTCACCTAATACTACGGGGGTGGGAGCTCTCTGTTACGTCTCTCTCCACATGATAGCTCCGCACGTGACCATGGGACGGATGCAAATCAATATGTTCGCGGATATAGAGAATGCGGAGATGGTAGTGGTGTGGGGTACCAATCCGGCTACTGATTCGCCGCCTGCGGACATGCACCGACTTGAGGCAGTTGCTCGGCGTGATGCTGACATAGTGGTTATCGACCCTCGGCGTACGGAGACTGCTATCAGGACTGGTGCACAATGGGTTCCTATTAGGCCCGGTACAGATGGCGCCCTAGCCTTAAGCATGATTGAAGTGATGGTAGAAGAAGACCTGTACGATGAAGACTTCGCTGAGAACTGGTGTCATGGCTTAGCCGAGCTAAAAAGCTATGTGCAGCACTTCCGGCCTGAAGTGGCGGCAGCTATCACCGGAGTGCCAGCAGAGACTATCCGGGACCTGACCCGTCGTATCTGCAACGCCAGCGGTGCTTCACTGCTCATGTACACCGGACTTGAGTATTCTAACAGTGGGGTTCAGTCTGCCAGAGCTGTGTTAACGGTATTCGCCATGGCTGGTCAACTGGATGTGCCTGGTGGCATTGGGCTGAGCATGCTGGGCAACAACTTCCCCATAAACCATTCCTGTAACCAGGAAAATCCAAACTTGGATTTAGCCATTGGCCGTAAGGAGTTCCCAATATACAGCAACTATCGTGGTGAATCGCACGCTATTGCGCTGGCGGATTCAGTGCTCAGGGGAGAGCCATACCGAATCCATGGATTACTCATTCAGGGTGCTTCCATACTCACTTCATGGCCACAAACGTCTCTATGGCGAGAGATGCTTGCTAAGCTTGATTTTCTGGTCTGCATTGACCGCCAGCTCACCGCTGACTCTGCCTACGCTGATATAGTGCTGCCCGCCACAACCATGTTTGAAAATTATTCATATATGACTTACGGACCTATTTTCCGCTTGCGCGAGAGAATCATTGAGCCTGTAGGAGAGGCACGCAATGATTACCTCATTATGGCCGAGTTGTCCAAGCATTTGGGCTATGGCCATCTGTTTCCGCAGACTGAAGAAGAGATGGTCCGTTTTGCGCTTAAGGGCTCTGGTTACACACTTGATGGTGTGAAAACGGCTGGTGGGTGGGTGATGATTCCAACACCCATGATGGAATATAAGAAATGGCAGAAAGGTGGCTTGCGAAATGACGGTAAACCAGGGTTTGAAACCGCGACAGGCAAATTTGAAATATGGTCCACAATTCTCGAAGAACATGGCTATGAACCACTGCCGAAATATATTGAGCCCACTGAAGGACCAGTGGGGAGTCCTGAAGCAGTGAAACGGTACCCGCTTGTATTCAACTCGGGTGCCCGACCTCAAACCGATTTTAGGTCGCAACATCATGGTATCGAGGGACTAGTAAAGGACACCCCAGAGCCCCTAGTAGAGATTAATGTTGAGGATGCTGAAGAGCGAAGGATCAGGAGTGGCGATCTGGTACGCGTAACTACTCCCAGAGGCAGCATACCCTTCAGAGCTAAGGTCACGTCTGGTATTATGAAGGGGGCTGTTGAATGTATGTTTGGTGGGGGTAGTCCAGTCGGACCAAAAGCATGGCGAGAATGGAATGTTAATGAGCTGACCGACCTCAACAACTACGACAAGATTTCTGGCTTTCCGGTGTATAAGGCATTACTTTGCGATGTGGAAAAGGTTGAGCCCGGCACTGAGGAGACCCAACGTGCGGTGGTTATGCAATCGTCAGCTTGCGACTCTGGGCTACCAGTTTCCGAGATACCGACAACCAAGCCTGTGAAACGAATATATCTCGATAATAATGCCACCACTCAGATGGCCGACGCAGTACGGGAGGTGATGATACCCTATCTAAGCACAGCCTATGGCAATCCGTCCAGCATTCACAGCATAGGGCGAGATGCCCGAGATGCCATAGAGAAAGCCCGGCGCAAAGTGGCTAAATTGATAAACGCACAGCCACGGAGAATCGTCTTTACCGGCAGTGGATCTGAGGCAGACAATCTAGCGCTCAAAGGCGTGGCGTTTGCCATGCGTGATAGCGGCAATTACATTATAACCACCACTATAGAGCACCCCGCGATAATTAGCACCTGTAAGTTTCTAGGAAAGCTTGGCTACAGAATTACCTACCTTGACGTAGATGAAAATGGTTGGCTAAATCCTGAGAGGCTACGAGATGCCATAAAAGAAGGTACCATCCTCGTTTCCATTATGATGGCCAATAATGAAGTGGGAACGGTCTTGCCAATTAAGAAGCTATGCTCTATCGCTCATGAGAGAGGGGTGCTATTCCATACTGATGCCGTTCAAGCGGTTGGGAAGATTAAGGTCGATGTACAAGAGCTTGACGTTGATATGCTCAGCATCTCCGGTCACAAACTCCACGCTCCAAAAGGTATTGGGGCCCTATATGTTAAGAAGGGGATAGAGCTCGAGCCACTCATCCACGGTGGAAAGCAGGAAAGCGGAATACGAGCCGGTACAGAAAATCTGTCGGCTATCGTTGGCCTTGGTAAAGCAGCTGACCTAGCAACATATACACTCCAGGACTCTGATCGGATACGTGCCTTGCGGGACAAACTGGAGAAAGGCATCAAGAATCTGATGCCAGATGCTAGATTGAATGGTCACCCAGAGAGCAGATTGCCAAACACGCTCAATCTGACGCTACTTGGGTTGCGAGGTGAATCAATTGTCATTGCATTAGATCAGCACGGTGTCTCAATTTCTTCAGGGTCGGCGTGCAAATCAGGATCACCAGAACCCACCCATGTCCTTATCGCCATGGGGAGGACTGAAGAAGAGGCGCACTGTTCAGTTAGATTCTCGCTGTCTCGTTATACTACTGAGGAGGATATTAATGACACTGTATCGGCTCTGGCACAAGTACTGGAAGAAAAAAACACGGTGCGGCTCATGCCTTGCAAGTAACCCAACAAGGATCTATTAAGTTGTCTCTGTAAAAGTAATTGCTGCCGGGAGAATAGATAAACCTCACTCCTTTTCAACCCTCTCTTGTTTCTGATAGGCAGTTCGCTTTTATGTGGTCACTAGGTACTGGACGCTGAACCATTGGCGCTTGTCGGTCCAAACCTGTTCCACCTTGAACCCCGCGGCAGCAGCTATCTGTGCAAACTCATCAAGATCGAACTTATAAGAACTCTCGGTCCAGATGCTTTCACCTTTGGCAAAGTGAATGGTGGCGTTATCCAGATGCACGGCCTGCTCTCTCTGGCTTACCAGGTGCATCTCAATACGACCTTCATGAGGATTATAGAACGCACAATGCTCAAAGGAGTCGAGTTGAAAATCGCAATTTAGTTCATGATTGATTCGCTGTAGGAGATTAAGGTTGAATGCAGCGGTTATACCCTTGAGGTCGTTGTAGGCGCGGTGAAGTACAGTAACATCTTTCTTCAGATCTACCCCGATTAGCAGTGCACCGCCCGAGCCACATACCGAGGCAATGTGCTCAAGAAAGTGCTTTGCGAGAACAGGGTCAAAGTTGCCGATTGTTGACCCGGGGAAGTAGATGGCTACGTGGTTAAACCTTCTCTTGGGGTTAGGAAGTCTGAAGTTGCTCATATAGTCAGCGCAGACAGGAAGCACTTCCAATGTAGGATAATCTGATGCAAGCTCCTGCGTCACATGCATTAATTGTTCCCAGGAGATGTCAATGGGGATATAGGCTGCTGGGTTGTGGAGATGGTCCAGCAGAGTACGCACTTTTTTACAGTTTCCACTGCCGTATTCAATAATTAGCGCACGTGGTCCTATTAGTTCGACGATTTCCTCGATATGGGCTTTCATGATCGATGCCTCAGTAGAGGGAAGATAGTATTCGTCCAGTGCGCAGATGCGCTCAAACAAATGGGAACCACGCCCATCGTAAAAGTACTTAGATGGCAATTCTTTTTGCGGTTTTCGAAGCCCGCTCAAAACCTCTGCAAGAAAGAGTTCCCGCCCCGGCTCAAAGTGGCGCAACATGATATCCCCACTATCGTCAGCATTCATTTTGAAGTCTCCTTCCCCTAGCATACCTTTTAGCTTGGATAGCCGCTACGCAGGAAATAGCATCATTGACTCTTTCCCTTAACGTAATGAATTATACACAGGGTAATGGGTTGTAATAAAGGGTGTGCCGTTGAGTCGATGGTCACCGTTATCTGGCAACTGTCCAGTTTTAGGGCATTGGCTAGGGCCGTTGAAACGCTTGTTGCAGCCACTGGCTCTCGAAGATTTTGTAGCTCTGTTGATAGTGCGGAAAGTTAATACATGATTGTCATTCCTTTCAAGAAAGCGATGAAATCAATGTGTCGGTTGAGTTAGTGCATTGACGTCCTGATTCCTTACAAAATTCAGCGGCGAATCTCGTCTGGTAGCCTTTGGCGGGCTGTGAAGGATTCAAACCCATGACGCCCTTGATTAAAAATCTGTTGGGTATGGCAGGAAATCCTGAATCAGGCGGGAGCTGGTACTGACCACCAAGTGGATAGAGGTGAAAGAACTACAAAAATGCTTACATGGAGCAGCAGATAGACTACCACTGCCAGCATTGCTGCCTGTCTAAGCTTGCCGGTATTTCTTTTCTGCCATATGGCTATAAGTCGGGACAGGCCCAACCCAAGACCGATACATATGGCTCCCACAGTGGGGTAAAAATAGTATACGAAGCTGATCCTGTCTGTGATTATGCTTACTGGTATCCAGAGCAGGTAGGTACTGGCAAACCATGATATGCCGAAAAGTCCAGCGTTGTCACCCCTCTTCGCTCTGAAGGCCATGTAGAGCACACTGGGGATGATTAGGGCCCAAATAGTGAAGCTAATGGCTGCAATGTAGTGAGGCTGATACCAATAGGCCATAATCTCTGGGCGCAGTATCCAGTCCCAGGGGCGGCTGAGAGCCTCGTAGGTGGTGTTGGCAAAGGTCAGACTGCCGCTTAAGCTTAGCATAGTCTTTACTTGGCCGATGGGATTGAGAAACTGACCTGAAACAAGGAAATCAAACAAGGGCATTAACAGCATAAAGGACATAGGTGCCAAGAACATTGAGGGGATGAACTTACGAGGGCGCACTCTTCCGGCCAACAGCCAGTGCAGCAATATCGCTGGAAGGGCCAGTGCTCCACTGAGCTTGGCTAAGGCGCTCAAGCCCACCGAGACCCCGGAGAGTAGATATTTCCCCTTAAGATAGAGCCAGAAGGAAAGCAGAGTAAAAGCTAAGCTGAAGACATCGAGCATAGCCACGCTTGCCTGGACGAAACTCAGGCTGTCTAGAGCAAGTAGGAAGGTAGCTAAAATTGATGCTATCTTGGGCATCATTAGCTGGCGACAGATCAAGTAGAACAATATAATGCAAATGGTTCCAAATATGACAGAGAAAATGCGCCAACCAAAGGGATTATCGCCAAATAGGAATATCCCGGATACTATGAAGAGCTTGCCCAAAGGAGGGTGTTCAGGGCGTAACGTGCCATGCCCTTGAAGAATAGACCCGGCATCGGCGACATAATATTTTTCGTCAAAGATGGGCTGTGTGGGATGGGTAATGATGCTGAGATGCATGGCTAGTGTGACTAACACCAGCATGCAAAGCCAGATATATTGCCATTTACCTATTTTTTGTAGCAGCTGTCTCGATATTCCCAATTCCCGCATCTACCATTGACCATGTAGTTTTGCAAAAAGGAAGCCACCACTATCCCACAGAGATTAGGCAAGAGGCAACAAAATCTGAGGACTCGGCTGATAGCTAAATTAGCACCATAATGGGTATCAATCTCATCAAATTAGATTCCACTGAGCAATTCACAGATGATTTTTGCTGTGGGTGAGCATAGCCTCAACCCTTGATATAGTCGGTAACGAAAAGCTGGGTATCCTTGCGTACAGATACCCAGCCCTCCAGTGGTTCCGCCACCCGCAATATTAGCTTTAACTTTTCCCTATTCTGAACATCTTGGTCCCACATACGGGACACACACCTTGAGTGGCCGGCCTGCCGTTCTTCATAATTATGCTCTTGGTATTTTTCATTTCTCTTTTGGCACGGCACTTCATGCAGTATGCTTGCATCAGCTCACCTCCCTTTTTATTCAAGAATAAGCTATTCATCGCTCGACTGTCAATAGTTTTCTTTAAATATTTTGCAGTGGGTCGATAAATTTACGTTGACTGCAAAGATAGGAAGGGATTGCTGCGAGTCCGGTTTAGACTGGTTGTATGTGTAACCAGATTTTGTACACATGGGTTTACTTCTGGCAAGGGCCCTTCTTTGTTTCGAGGCCAGAAGCCCTGGACCAAATTCTAAGCAGGTCTCGATTACTAGTTTGTCTTGCAAACGCCTCTCATTGCTGATACCAGCAACGGGGGCAACCGACTTTTGGCAGCTAAAATAATTGCAGCTATAAGAGGGACTAAGAAGAACCAGTTGTAGTTCACGGCAAGCCTTATGACGCAGTGTTTTCCTCATTTAGCCTGGGAAGGGTGATAAAACAGGAACAGGAATGTCTTCAAGTAGCACCTGACAGTCCCTGCAGGCGATGACGCTCCATCTCGTTCCCACGGTGACCTGAGCTGGACACTGGGCAGCTTGAATACCAACCATGTGAGCATCAACAAGACCGGAAGCGCAATCGGCTGAACTAAGCAAACACCAGGATGGAAGAGGAAAGTTGCTATAGTTGTCATGGTCTCTTTAGCTCGTGTATAGTTGCTACCCTGAGTGGACTTTCTCTTGTTGCGTTGCTATACTTCTACCACAGGTGTGTCCTAGCTGATGAGAGAGTTCAGGTGGTCATATGTGCCTCGGCTCTGGCATTTTGATCACTATATGTGTTATCCGTATTGATTTGCTTTATAACTTTATCAGTTGATATTGTGCCTCTGCAAGATTCCAACAGAAACATACGCCAAGATGAAAGGATATATTGAGATTGACCGGGAGCTTTGCAAAGGATGTGAAATCTGCATATCGTTCTGCCCCAAGGATGTAATCTCTCTATCTGATAAGCTCAACTCCAGTGGCTACCTGCCGGCTTTCTTCAGTGATGATGGTCAGTGCACAGGCTGTGCCATTTGTGCGCTAGTGTGTCCAGAAGTCGCAATAGAGGTGTACCGTGGCTAAGGTTCTCATGGATGGAAACAGCGCAATTGGGGAAGCAGCTATCAGAGCAGGCTGTCAGTGCTACTTTGGTTACCCGATTACTCCCCAGAATGAACTGACCGAGTATATGGCTGTCAACTTGAGCAGAAGGAAGGGGTGTTCTTTTGTTCAGGCAGAAAGTGAGATTTCGGCCATAAACATGGTATATGGAGCCAGTCTGGCTGGGGTCAGGGCGATGACCTCTTCCTCCAGTCCCGGAATCAGCCTCAAGCAGGAAGGGATCTCCTATTTGGCAGCCTGTGAACTTCCTGCTGTTATTGTCAATATGTCCAGAGG
>DAOUMB010000101.1:0-4258 GCA_034414335.1 Dehalococcoidia bacterium | reverse complement strand
AGCTTACAAGCTCAAGGTTGGATACCCAAAGACAACCGCCGTAGCCTTTACCGCTGCCAGCAATGATTTCGAGCTTGCTATAGCGGTAGCAGTATCGATCTTCGGGATTGGTTCGGGACAGGCTTTCGCCACAGTGATAGGTCCGCTCATAGAGGTCCCAGTCCTCATCAGCCTGGTTAATATGGCTCTTCGGTTCCGCCGGCGCTACTTCCCCACCGAAATAGCCACGCCCGAACTGACAAAAGGAGCGGGAAATGCTTAAATTGAAGAAGAGAAAGGAGCTACAATGAATATGGTAACCAAGACTTTATCTCACATCCTCCTGGTGTGCTTAGCCCTGTCTCTAATCGTAGCTTGTGCGTCATCTACTACACCTCCGCCTTCAGACACGTCTTTGGGTCCCGCTGACAGGGTCGATGTTGTTTACTTTTACCGCACACCTCGCTGCCCACGCTGTATCCAGGCGGAAGAGAGCATTAACTATACCGTGGAAACTTACTTTGTCGATGAGCTGGCTAGTGGCAAGGTGACTTTTCAGGTGCTCAATCTACAAGACGAAGAAAACGCTGCCATTGTCAACAAATATAGGGCTTATACATCATCTCTGTTTATCAACACGATAAGAGATGGCACTGACCACATTGAAGAGGTGCCGTATATTTGGCTCCTCCTTGGTAATGATGAGGCATTCACCGAGGCCGTGAGAAGTAAGATTGAGAAAAGCCTCAAGGGGGAGGAGTGATGGATTTGGGTGGCACCGCGGGAAACCTTAATATCCCGGCCCTCTCTGCACTCTTTCTGGGGTTGCTGGCTGCCATTAGCCCGTGCCCTATGGCTACTAACATTGCTGCCGTAGCGTATGTCAGCCGCAGAGTGACAGACCGCAGATACGCTGTTATGACTGCAGCACTCTACACACTGGGGCGCATGATTTCCTATTCCGTCCTTGGTATCCTAATCATCATGGCTGGTCTTGAAATCCCCGGACTCGCCTCATTTCTTCAGGATTTCGGCGAAGAAATCCTGGGACCACTTCTAATTATAGTAGGGCTGATAATGCTAAACATCAATCGTCTTTCTTTCAACCTGGGAGGTGGAAAGCTATCTTCAATAGGAGGAAAGGTCGCTGACTGGGGGATGATAGGTGGGTTACTGTTAGGTATACTTTTCGCTCTAGCCTTTTGTCCTTATAGCGCTGTTCTATTCTTTGGATTATTGATACCTTTGGCTCTTAAGACTACCGGCGGTGTGACACTGCCAGCGGTGTTTGCTATTGGCACTGGACTCCCCGTTTTAGTATTTGGCATGCTCCTATCCATTGGCGTGTCCCGGGTTTCTACCTGGCTCAACGCGCTTGCCCGTGCTGAGAAAATAATTCGTGTGGTAGTTTCCATTATCTTTATCGGGATAGGAATATATTATGTGGTGCTCTGGATACAGACTTGAGGCTTACAAGACTACGCTTTCCTCTAACCTCTTGGGCAACAGACTGGGGTGCTCTCCCCAAGGGGGTAAATTTCTACATTCTCGCCCCTGGTTTATTGAGAGCAGAAAGGAGGAGCCCAAATGAAACCAGCTTTCTTTAAGGTAAACAAAGGGATAATTAGCGTAACCGTTTTAGCCGTCACTATCCTCTTCATAGGCGGCTGCATCCCAGCCAACCAGCCTCCAGTTATTACCAGCCTGCAAGCTGAGCGAGAGATGGTTCTTCCGGCAGGGAGTTGCCAGGTTGATTGTATTGCCTCAGACCCCGAGGGTAGTGAGCTAAGCTACAGCTGGCAAGCTAGCGGAGGCAATATCTCAAGCGAAGGAGCCATAGCCACCTGGGCTGCTCCTGATAAAGCTGGGGAATATGTTGTCTCGGTCAATGTGACCGATGCGGATGGCAATTCAGCCACACAATCGGTCAACATTATTGTAAGAGAGAATCGTTCGCCAGAAATTGTTGATTTCGGAGCCAGTAAGGAATGGGTTGTTCCTTCGGGGAATTGCACAATTAACTGTGAAGCCTCAGACCCGGATAACGATAGCTTGAGCTATGAATGGTTAGCCAGCAAAGGCAATATCACCGGCGAAGGAGATACCGTCACCTGGATTGCTCCTCAAGAGACAGGCAATTATACCATCACTGTGGTGGTTACAGATGGGTTCGGAGGCGAAAGCTCAGCATCATTGTCTATCAGGGTAGCATTCAACAATCCCCCAATTATTAAGAAATTAACTGTCACTGCGGAACACAAATACCTGAGGAAAATAATCGGGGGATACAAAATCGGAAAGGGCCAGAGTTGTAAAATTAAGTGTAGTGCCTCGGACCCAGATGGCGATGAGCTATTCTACGAATGGTCAACTGACGGAGGCAGCATTTCTGGAAAGGGCGCTACAGTTACTTTTACCGCACCTCTCTGGTCAACCGAAGGTACTGAACCACTTACTGTCACGGTAACGGTGTTTGATAGTAACGGCGGTGCAACTACCGACAGTATAGCATTCACGGTTGCGAGCCTCACATCCTGTATGTGGTGAACGTTACTATAAAACCACGCCAAGCATCCTCAACCCGACATAGACCATGATGACGATAAAGACATACCTCAGTCGTTTCGCTGGCAGAGCATGTGACGCCTTGGCACCAAGCTGTGCCATAGGAACACTGACAACCGCTAAACACAGCCAGATGGGTAAACTCACGTATCCTATTGAATAGGGGAGGGCAGATATTCCCACACCATTCACAATATAGCCAATAACACCACCAAGGCTGGTGAATATTATCATCGCCGTGGAGGTGCCCACAGCCAAATGCATCGGAAAACCAAATGCTAATGCCAGCAAAGGAACTGCTAATATTCCCCCACCAATGCCAGTTAAGCCGGTTATCATTCCTATGGGGAAGCCACAGAGGGCTAAAGAAAACAAGCTCTCCTTTTGCTCTCCCCTCTCCTTAGTTAAGTTCAGCGTCGTATCCAGACCCATCCACAAAGCCACAGCAAGAACCAACGCACCAAAACCGACTCTCAGCGTCTCACCAGGAAGATGAGTCGCCAGAGTAGCACCAACCAAAGCTCCCGCCAGCCCACACAAGCCCAACGCTAAAGCCACTCTCCACCGGACTGCCCCTCTCTTATTGTGCGCTAAAGCACCACTTACCACTGTGGCCAGAATCACCAGTAAATTTGTCCCCAGGGCTGTCTTTATCGCTATATCAGGGGAAATGCCCATATCCACAATTACCCAGTAGGTAATCGGGACAGTGATAAAAGCACCACCAACCCCAAGCAAGCCAGTGGCAAAACCAACACCTACACCGGTGGCTAGCAATATAAGAATGTGCGTTATTGTCAAGGTTTCTCTGAATTTAGCTTGCCTTCAAGCCAGCCAATTTTGATATCGCTCTTTTCATCTACAGTGGGAACATAAGGCTTGATATCCAGGAGGGGAGTGCCATCTATAGCGTCAAGGTCTTTCACCTTCAAGATATTCCCTTTCCTGGCTACCAGCCTCACCACCGATAACCCCAGCGAGCAGGGCCTATTTGGCGACCTTGTGGTGAAAAGCCCGTGTGGCGTTGTATCCCAGGGGGGTCTGACCATACGGGAATATCCCCTAGATTTGTGGAACCAGTATATCAAGACAATATGGGAAAATCCTTCTATGTCCTTTAACCCTTCTGCAAACCGTTCAAACACCTCTACCTCACCGATTTCCTCCCGCCCACACCCCTGATATGGCACCTGCCCGGCATGATAGGGGGAATGAATTACACCGATGGGCTTTAACTTAAGAACACCCGGCTCTTCCATATATAACTTTGGGATTTGTATCACTTGGGGCAATGTGTCACCAATCACATGGACGGGCACAACTTATTGACAACACTATAACTTATGACGCATCATAACTGGCAAAATACGACTGATAGGAGGTAGAAATGTTTTGCCCTAAATGCGGTACTGAAAATCCTGACGAGGCTAAGTTTTGCTCCAAGTGTGGCGCTGAGCTTGTTCCTCCCGCTGGGGGAAGTGAAACCCCAGCTAAGCCGCCAGCCGAGACCAGTATTGGCTTGCAGCCCAACATAGCTGGGCTTCTTTGCTACATTGCTGGCTGGGTAACAGGCATAATTTTCCTGGTGATTGAGAAGAAGAGCACATTTGTCAAATTCCGTGCCTGGCAATCCATTATGACGTTTGCCGTGTTAACTGTAGCTTATCTTATTTTGTCTTTTATTCCTATTATTGGCTGGGTTATAGCGTGGATT
>DAOUMB010000100.1:0-11118 GCA_034414335.1 Dehalococcoidia bacterium | reverse complement strand
AACCCACCCTCATCGTCCTTTCTTTGAACCTTTCCGAAGATACTCAGACGACTTCTTCTGGGCTTTTCTCCCCGGCTTCTTAGCTGCTTTCTTCTGAGCCATCTGTCTCCTATCAAACGCAATAACCCTTTGCGTTATTTTAGTATTGGAATCCCTCCCCAAGTCCGCTTGCTGAACCACCCATCAGGTAAAGTATACATCCTAATTATACCATTTGCTAGGTCAGTGAAGTTTGAGGATAGCTTCTGACTTTATCGGTGGATTGAGCAACTTTTGAGAAGGGATTTGGCTTTTGGCACACGCATAACAAACCACCATTTTGTGCGAGGGCGGGTGCAGATGAGATGCTCTTCTTAGTAAAAAACTATCATATGGCGATAATGAGAACTTCTGTGCTTCGGTTGTTACTCAAAACATATTTATAGCTTAGAGTTTCGACGCTCACTTTCTTTCCAAGAGCTTCGAGGTAGTCCACTATCTCAACGATCGAGGGTATGCCGTCTTCCCTATATGAAACTACGAGGGCACTATGTCGGAATTGTTCAAAAAGTCTTCTAAAAGCATGCCTTATCCGCCTGGGATCATTCCAGGGATTGTCACGTCCCTCAAAGCATCGGTGTTTGAATTTATAGTCAATATGCTGGTCCCATGCATTATAGAGGGATAAGCCTTCTAAGAAATGATAGAACTGAAGATAATTGACTGTTACTCCACTCCGACTTGTGTAGGGAGGGTCGATGTAAACGAGGTCGAAATCACCTTCAATGTCAAAGGCTTCCAGGTTTAGAGCTTTGTTGTCGCGCCCATTATCGTAAACCAAGCCATTAACTTCATAAACGAAGCTGCAGAAGTGGTCAGTAAAAGGTTTATCCCAGGTCGCTTTGTTTCCAAAAGTTCGAGAAACATCAGCCAGTCTAATGTAAAGATTCTTTCGATGAAATAGATTAAATGGACGTTTTACTAAACAGGCTTGGAATAAAGCATTGAATGCAAGAGCTCTCTTGTAAGGGCCATCCAGACGAGATATGTTCTGAACCACCATATCCAGCCATTGGTTTTCTTGGTCTGTATAGTAAATGTCTTCAAAGGTTTTGGCTATAAAATCCTTATAATCCCATTCAGGCTGACATTTTAGAAGTTGTTCGAGATCGCCATTTGTAAGGCGGATAGTGTTATTCTCAATAAGGGATAAGCCAATAAGATAGTTTGATTTTAGGTAATCATTGTAGAAGACGGGCTTGCCTTTTCTCTTATACTTATAACCAACGACTCCTGTGCCGCCAAAGACGTCTAAGACTTTCTCAAAGTCGAGACTCTTAGTGCATTCCCAAATCCAGTTCACCAGCTTTGCCTTGCTTCCCTGATAGCGTGTTGACGGAATGGGTTCCGTTACCCATTCTTCCATCAAGGCAAGTTGATTTTTGGTTTTACGTTTTGCTGTTTTCACGTCTTAGCCCCTTGGCTCGCCAGAAATTCTCGAATTCATCTGAGGAATCAAAATCACCCTTGCCTTTTCTTAGGGCATCCAAATCTCTCACAGAGCTAATAGCAAAAGTCGTCCCTGTGGCAGTGGATTTGGATGCGACTCTCCATTTCTCGCTTATGATTACCTCGATGTTGCTAACCATATGCAAGGAATCAGCGTTTGGGTTCCAGGTATATACAAAACCGACAAGCCAGTGCTCCTCAAAATCACCATAGGGAAATTTGCAGCCAGGTAGCTTCTTTTGAGGATGGAGAAAGTAGCCAGCATAACTGCCAATGCTAAAGCCACTGACCCTGTTCATAGAGAGACGTCGAGTAGTTTTGATGTCGATAGCTATCTTTTTCTGACCCAGTTTTCCACCAAAGGCGGTTATTTCTGGATATTCCCTTGCGCCGCCTTGTACTATTTCGCAGTTGTAGTGTTTCCTTAGGAACGGCTTGATCCGCTGCTTGGCTACCTCCTGAAAAAGCCCTGTGATTACTTGTGGTATATCGGGCAGGTCACAGATATTACCCTTGTCATCAACAAACCCTCTGATATTCCAATGAAAACCTTTGAAGAGATTCTCTAAATCAGCCTTAATATCTGGTATGGTCGACATGGTTCGCTTTATCTCAGGGAGAAGTTAGATATGCAATCTTGCTCCCAATCTTAGTATAAATAAGACCTTTACAGCGATGTCATGAACTCTTTGCCAGCATTATATTACTTGAACTTGAAGGAAACAAGACTGAGGTCTATATTCGGAGGCATTTTCTATGGCAAGTTTCTCACTGACGGGGTATATATAGGCCAGGTGGCGAAAATAAAAAAGGCAGGACAATTCTGAAAGTTGTCCTGCCTAGTTAGTTTCTTGGTGGCGGGGGTTGGATTTGAACCAACGACCTCCGGTTTGTTCGAACGCCTCTTTGTCTCTAATAGCTGTGTCATTTTACTTCTTTGGCCTGTTGTGAGGATTGAATCTCAGCCAGTGTTTTTAGGGTAGGCTTTGATTGCAAAGACTTAGGCGAGGGTTTCTCGCCCTCGCCCTTGTCCTCGTTAACAGGAGTAGTAGACTCTCCTCTGGTAGCCTTATCTCCGTTAGCCTTAACTTTGGCTATAATCTCCTCGACTAGCGGGTCAGTGGCTTTAATCTGGTACTGCTTGCCGTCCTCGCCACGAGGGATTTTGCCAGCAAAGTGTTTGCGGAGAGTCTGGCGGAGAGCAAGAGGTTTAACTCCTGCCATCTGAGCTAAGTCTCTGGCTGAGAGAACCTTGTCCTCTGTAGGCTCTTTAGCCTGTGTGGGTTTGGTTGCTTTAGGTTTTGTTGCTGTTGTCAATTTACTTCCCTCCTTTTTATTCTTATCGACCTTTTGGCTACGCTTACTCGGTAGCTGAGTCTCCTTTCTCTTTATTTTGTTCCTTTCCATTTTACCTGTTACCGTATAATTCTATCTTAGGAAAGATAGGGTAAAAATCTCAAGGGTCTTAAGCGCCAAAAATGGGCTAAAATCGGAAAAAATCTCCAGACTTTGGTAATAGGACTTTAGTTCTATATGGAGGGCACACAAAGAAGCCGAGCTTTTACCCGACTCCTTTGTCAAACTGGAGAGAGTTGGTTAGAAGGCCTTATGGTGATGGGTCAGCATCACAGCCAATAACATCCAGAGTCCAGGAAAAAGTCCCTCTGGGTGCTGTCTCGTCGGCAACGATAGTAAATTTGGCTCTCTTGGTGGTGGTTACCAACTCAGCATTCTCAATACCAGGACCGATTGAGCCTACACTACAAAACTCAAGAGTAACACCTGTGGGTAAATCACTTGACTCCACATAGCACCAAACGTCCTCATCTCCCACGTTCTTTACATAGAATTCGAGATAGTTATCACCATCCATTGGGTCTCCTCTGAATAGTTCGAATGGAGCCAACTCAGTGAGTGGGATGGTACAGGCTGAATCCTCAAAGAGTTCAATGTCACCATGAGCCTTTATTGTGATAGTGCCTGGTACAGTCTTAGTGACTAGAATAGCAGCGGTCACAGTCCCGACTAATACTATAGTTAAAAGTATTGCCACTATCGGGAAGGGAACTCCTAAGACTTTCTTTTTTGTCATCTTATCTCCTTTCATTCTGTTTTCTCGACCTCTGCGGGACAGTTTTGTCGCTCTGCCCTAACGCCTCCTTTATCGCCTTGTGAAGATTAAATGTTGTTACTCCGGTCTGAGAGAAGCGCGCTATGACTCCTCCTCTATAAATTAACTCAAGAATGTGGTCAGCAGGTGCTTGAAGGTGATAATCATGGGTGTGAGTCCAGATCCCCTTCTGAGGAGTCATAGGAATAGCCTCAATAAACAGATAAGGGATACTTCAAGGATGACGATGGCATATACAAGGCCAGTGGGTATCTCTCGGTTCACTTGAATAGCCTCCTCATGACTAGCCGTCCAGTCATCTTGCCAGCCACCCTTCGACCGACTCGCCTACCTACCCTCCCCTTTTTGACGGCATTAACATCGCCAAGGATTCGGGCTGATTGGTACAGGAGAGACCTAATTCGCATTGAAGTGCTCCTTGATTATTTGCTCCACATCTGGAGAGCCGTTGTTTTCCAAGTCCTTCCCAATGACGATGCCAATTAGAACTCCATAGTGGAGTCCATTCTCAAAGATGGTATGGAACATCTCCTCAATCTGAACTCCAATAGGGATTAAGGCCAGCTCTAATCGGGAGTGGAGACCTAGCTTGCGTTTTATCGTGGTGATGTGATTTTTGATTGTGTTCTCTGTAACGCCAAGTTGCCAGCCTATCTCTTTGTTTAATAGGCCCTGGGAGATTTTGGCGAGTATTTGGCACTCCCGATGAGTTAATGGTTCTCTGCTTGCTTTAGCTATTCTTTCCATTTACCCTCCCTACACGATAACGTGTAAATTTTAGGAAAAAGAGGGTATACGCTGTCAAGGATTCTTAGGGAAAATTTTCAGCTTGTGTGTAGCAAAGGATTATGTTATAATGGGAGGTAGCTGAAACAATGGATTCATCAAGCGAACTATTCATCTTACTTGTAGCCTGCTTGATTGTGGGTTGTATAATATTAGGCGCTCTTTTTGCTGCCCTAATTTTGCTACCAAGGCGTGATGATAGAGGACTCCAAATGAGACAGGAGAGATACGGTTATGCCTAATGAAGGGCAGACCGAGGATGGAGAGCCAAGCCACAGAGAGATTATGAATCAACTCGAAAAAGGATTTCGTATTCAATCTAATCAACTTACAATTGCAGTTGTTGCTTTTGCTGTCGCGATAGCGTTTGCTGCTTTAGCAGTACCAGACTTTTTCTTACCCTTGCGACTCTTCTTCTGTGGCATCGGGCTGGTAATTTTTGTGATAGCCTTTTTTCATTACATACGACGAGTAAGATAGCTCGGTTCGTCAATGCTCGCCGTATTCGTATTTAGCCCATTTTATATAGCGAATTTTGCACTGACGCATAGCCCAACTTTGGACCACGGTGTAGTATAATCTCCAGTTTTCTCGTTTCTCGCCGTTCTTTGCTGTTATTTTGGTGCCAAAATGTAACGGTCGTAGGTTCATCATCCCTATTTGAGCCTTTAAGCATCCAAACCAAGGCCTCAAGGATGCGCTGGCCCGGGTAACAAATGAATACAAAATTCTTCGAAGAATTCGAGTAAGCCCAGCAAATCAGGGTCTTTTCGGGCGTACTGGTTTAGGTTCATTAGCCGCACAATCTCATTACTTATTCTCATAATTCATATTGCAGAAAGCCATGATGATGATGTTTATAAATAAGCAATGGTGAGGAGTTGATTCTTCTTCAGAAGTAGAATGAGAAGAAAAGCCGACTAATTACTACATATATATTATCATCATCATCAAATATAACTTTTTACTATCATCATCATTGGCCGTATAGGTTTAAGTTTATTAGCTGTCAAATCACCCGCTCATTAACTGCTCAGTAAGTGTTCAACGTATTTGATTAAACTGCTCAGGAGGTATAAGTTCGTATTGGGAATGGGTGTACAGTTTGTTACCCAAAACATAAAAGATAAGGCAGTAAGGAGGGTTGATACTACTTCTAAAGAACAAGAATAAATATAAAATCCGTCTAATTCATATTTAATATATGGGTAATAAAAGTAGTAGTATAAAAGCCTACCACCCTTATATACTTTTTGTTTTGGGTAACAAAGTGTACAGGCTAACTAAAGGCATCTATTCCTGTTTATAATGCCGAGCATACAGCTTCATCCTTCTCTGTGTTTTCTCCGGTAGGACCGCTAGCTCTTCCTTGTCTACTTTGCCAGCCATTATGTCCTTCAACCTCTGTCTTTCAGCTTGATGGAATAATCGCCCACCATGTCTTATCTCAAACAGTGTTTTCCTCGACATACCTAATAAATAGGCTAGCTCATCACAAGTTAAACCAACCTCTTTGCGGTACTCCTCAATCTCGCTTCTCATCTTATAACTTACTTCCTTAACCTCATAAGCCGTATAGCCTTATGGCAACTCTGCAAGCTGCAACAACATGTCGGCTAAAGGCTCAAACTTAGTCTTAGGCCAAAAACAGTAGTTGTCACCGCCGGCAAAGTCCTTACTACTTCTGACAGGGAGGATTTTAGGCTCTCCCAAAAAGCCCTTACTGTCTGGATTGCCATGTATGAAGCCCTCACTCCACTCCTGTAGGTTGCCATATATAATACCAGCTCTCCAGTCCTGCGGGTCATTGGCGATGCTATATTTGCGAGAGTTGTCATATATGACTAGCCATGAAGGCTTATAAACTGTAAAGTCGTTATACTCACGTTCAGGCATACGGTAGTTGCCCTCACCACCAACATGCCACTTCTCGGTTGGAGTCTGCCTTTTGACCTCACACCAGATTAGGTTACCCTTAAATTCAAGTATAGTGTCTGGCATGCGCCTTTGATTGTCCCAATCGGGTTGATAATCACCGCTACACATGTGGGCCATGCCGTCTTTTATGTGTTTTTGGAGGCGGTGGCTGAGAGCTTTGTTATTGGTTAGCTTGTATAAAACTCGACAAAACTGCCACTCACCAAATACTCCCAATATGATGCCCAGAGTCGTCTCAAATACTCTTCTCTCATGTTCTGAGGCAAGGTCATGGAGTTGCCTAATACGGTAAGGATCGACTGAGTAGCGATTAACACAGTCCAGCCACTCCCTAAACTGCTCTATGTCATCTATGTCCTTGAAGCCCTCGACAGCCTTGCAAATAACTCCAATCTTCTTGTCATCTAATTTGTCTTGCATACCATTCTCCTTCCCTTTTTATAGTCTGTACCTGCTAAGCCATTCCCTTTCCCTCATCATCTCCTCAATCTCCTCCACCTCTGTCATAACAGGTTGAAGCTCCTCTACCATATTTACCGGAGAATACCTGGGAGATTCACGAGGAGTAAGCATCCTCTGTAGCTCAGACAATTTTTGGCTTCTTTCTCTTTCCGTCATTGCTACTTTCATGTTAAACTCCTTCACACTTTTTATTCAGCTAGACTGGGAAGGAATGGCCAAAGACCCTCCCAGCCTAGCAACTTATAGGAGGTTGAAGAGAAGATGATGCCTGATACGTACACCGTGAGACGACCCCCCACTGTTCCTAGAGCACAGCGCAAAGGAGGCATCGTTGAAGTCATGTGCAACAGACACGTACCCTTCGACTCCATTTGACTCACGCAATCTTTCTATCACTCCGTACTCCTATCTATTCATCCGCATTGGGCGTTGTGCTCAATGCTCCCTGATTAACGCCAGGTTCGATGTCCACCCAGACAACATCGGTACTCTCTAACTCCACCACCACACCAGCTATTACTCCCTGGGTGGCTACACCTGCATCCTCTACCATGTTGTCATCGCTGACATAGCAGTACAAGCCGACCTCAGCTTGGACAATGCCAGCAGAGGCAAACTTAAAAAGGCCGCCCCTGCATAATCTAACCGATTTGCCTCCCTGTGTATGCCCAGCAAGCGTGTTGTCGCACTCCTCATAAGCCACACCAGCAAGAACCTTATCAGCAGCATTGGTAGCAGGCTCAACGTAGCCAGCGTTGTTCAGGCAGACCAGCGCTCCCTTGTAGATGTGAACATTGTCCTCTACTGGGAAACTTTGAATCTTGCCTTGCTTCTGGGCACGATTGGTACTAGCGGAGAGCGCACCGAACGCCAGAATAAATGGCATCAGCAGGAAAAACTCGACTATCTTAATGATTTTCCTTCTCATTAAAGCTCCTTTCCTTTATTTTAACCAGGAGAGGGTTGACACATTTTCCCTCTCCTGGTGTCCAAATAGGTAAAGACTTCCCTAACAAATCCCTTTCGACCAGAGGGATGTATTAGGCTAATCTGAGCAGTCGACTAAGACTGCTGTCCTAGGCTCTAAAAGAGCCACACCATAGCGCCCATCAACTCCGTATAGAAGTTTTCGGCGCATAAAGACCTCATGCGAGTCAGGCTTATCGACCGCCACCATTTCGGGAGCTTTGCGCATCTGAAGCAATAGCGGTTTAAGCTCTCCTGCGGAGGTGCAACAAACCACGTAATCGTGGCCTGCGGTAGCTCCGCTGGTCATATAGCCACTGGCAATGACGTTCTTTATAATGTCCGCCTCGGCCCTGGTAACACCTTGGGATACAGGCTTTAAGGCCTCCATGATGGCAAGGTACATGACAGGACTGCAAACGACGGTGTCTGGAATTAAGCCCATAGGCTCACCCTGGTCATCCTTGAAAGCCATCATCTGCTCAATTGCTTTGGCAATCCCAGCGCGGATTTTGGTAGCATCAGCAGCATAAGCTCCAGCAGCAATGTTGTTGATTGTGCCACTATCACCTATGGTTCGATTAGCCTTAAAGAACTCCACGCCATCATAGGTCACGGTGCTTGCTCCAGCATTCAATAACTGAAACACAAGCTTATTAGGATGACCAGCCACCCTTCGAGCCAACTGCCGAATCCTGGGCGTAATGAGGCCATATTTGTCATCTTCCAACGTGTTGCGGTCAACCTCGATGGTTACCTCGTAGTTTCGGTTCAGAATCTCATAGCTTTCACTTCTGAGACCTTGAATCACTCTCTCGTCCACCCACTCGACAGGAGCAGGCACAGCGCCGAGCCAGTTATAGCTTTCCTTCTCGGATTCCGAATTAACGGTCATCACCAAGGGCTGGTAGCTCGGCTTCTCACCATCGAAAGCTGTCTTAAAAATGGACTGGAAGTTGGTTAATAAGCCAGCTAAAAAGTCGGTTGATACGATTGCCACTATTCTTTCCTTTCTTTTTTATTTTGCCTTCAGAATTTGGCGCAATTGCTCTCCTACGGTCTTTGGACGCACTTCTATGAAGGTGCCCAAAACGTGCTTTAGTTGCTCGAACAAAGCAGCCACCTTCGGGCCAGCAACTTCGCCGAAGTCCTCAAGGCTGGATTCCAACTTATCAGGATAAAGGACGAAGTATCTCGACCACCCTCCATCGGCAACGGTCACTCGGATGTTCCCTGAGAGAAGTGGCCGCTTCGTTCTTTGAACGAATAGCTCCTCCTCCTCCGTCTGTGCAGTTAGAAACTCGACCTTGATACCTTCCGTAGTGAATCGGAAGGTGTTATCGTCCACCAGGACCCCTTTCCATCTGTATTTTACAGTGAGGGAATCCTGGAAAACTTCAGAATTGATGCGCTGAATAGCGAATTCAGTGGCCCTAATTCTAGTCTTTTCAGACATAGAGTTGATGGCTTCGATGATTCTCTTCTCTAGCTTACGATTCAAAGCTCTTTTCCCAGACTCAAGGGAAGAGAGGTAGGGCTTTGAGATTCCAACCTCCTCCGCCACTTCGGCAAGTGAAAGGAATCGAAGCTCTCGATACCATCGCAAAGCCATGCCTGCTAAAATCTCGTTCACTCCAGTGATTGTTTTTTTCATAGCTTGATTGTGAATATATTATCATACCACGTATATTCTTGTCAATTATTCTTTAATGTCATCCCTTCGTGAGAAGCGAAAAAACAGCCCTAGAATTTTATTCGTGATGTATTACACCCAGGAGGATAGTTCACAGCGCAAAAAGAAAAAGCCCGATGGTCAGTCGGGCCTTTCCTGCTTTGGCTAAGCCTACTTCTTAGCTAGTGGACTGAACTTGTCGTGCTCTTCCTTGAGCTCAGCTTGCTGGATGTGGGTATAAACTGAGTCGGTGATGCCCACATTGGCGTGTCCGAGAATTCGGCTGATTAGCTGTAACCTCGCTCCATTCTTGAGGGCATAAGTGGCAAAGTAATGGCGTAGGCCATGAGGTGTAATGGCAGGCTTGATTCCCAATCGCTTGCAGATTCGGCGAAAGGTCTTTTCTATACTTCGAATGCTTTGATACCCTAGAGTATTATCAGCAGGGAAGAGAAACTCAGTCGTCTTGTGATACTTGAGGTACTCCTCAATTTTTCCAACGATGACGGGACTAACTGGGACTATCCGTTGTTTCTTTCCCTTGCCCATCACCTTAATCTGGCTTCCAGTTAGGTCAATGTCCGCTACCTTGATGCTGCACGCCTCGGTGATTCTCAGACCTGTATCAACCAGTAAAGCTATGAGCAACCTTTCCTTTATCCTTCCAAAATTGGATGGCCCAGACCAGGCATTAAGCAGCTTCTCAACATCCTCTGGTTCGGGAGCTTGTCTAATGACTTTGGCGACTTTCAGTAGCTTCATTTTAGCCACAGGATTTGCCAGCCATAAGCCCTCGTCCTGAAGGAAGTTAAAGAAACTCCGCAATGCTTTTTGGTCGTTTCTCACTTTCGTTGGTGATACCGACTTTAGCCGCTCGCTGAGGTAGTTGCGAATATTCTGAGGAGTAGGGCTAGGGTATTGAGCCAAAACCTTTCGAACTGTCCTGCTGTAAAGCTCAATCGTCCCTTCCGATAAGCCTTGCAGCCTTAGGGCGTTTTGCCAGTCTTCGATACCCTCACTGGGACTGCTCAATAAAGACTGTGAACCAGATTGAAGAACCGATACTAGCTGTGCCCTCTCCGCTGGTGAGAGAGCCTGAAGGCTAATTAGGATGCTATTAAGAGAAATGGCACCATCTCTGGTGCCATCAACCTTATCTGTCATTTCAGGTTTAATTATACCTGAGTTAGCTTCAAAACTCAAGGTAAAAAAATTGGTGGCGGGGGTTGGATTTGAACCAACGACCTCCGGGTTATGAGCCCGACGAGCTACCACTGCTCTACCCCGCGTCGAACACGCTACAAGGTTTTGTGCTCAGCCTGGCATAGGTCAAGGCCTCGGCCATTAGTACGGCTTAGCTAAACGAATTACTCCGCTTACACATGCCGCCTATCAAGCAAGTAGTCTACTTGCGGCCTTACCTGGTTAACCCAGTGGGAGATCTCATCTTGGGGTGGGCTTCGCGCTTAGATGCTTTCAGCACTTATCCCTTCCGGACATAGCTACCCAGCATTGCCCCTGGCGGAACAACTGGCACACCAGAGGTCCGTCCCTCCTAATCCTCTCGTACTAAGGAGAGCTCCCCTCAAATCTCCGGCGCCCACGACGGATAGAGACCGACCTGTCTCACGACGGTCTGAACCCAGCTCGCGTGCCGCTTTAATGGGCGAACAGC
>DAOUMB010000099.1:0-6107 GCA_034414335.1 Dehalococcoidia bacterium | reverse complement strand
ATGATGGAGTGGCTGATGTCTATAATATTAGCTTCAGGGTTAATGCTTAAGATGGCGCCCTTCACAGCAGCAACGTAAGCATCATCATAGCCAAAATCTGTAGTCAGGGTTATTATGAAACTCATCTGTGGATACTAAGCCTGGGTGGCGGTTATAATAGTGAAAATGACAAGCAGGACAATCAGGATTATACTCAGCCTGAGCAGGGTGCTTTCTAGCCCTCGCCGTGTTCGATACACTGATTCAGCCTGTCCAAAGATACCACCTATACCTCCACCGCGTAGCTGAAATAGGACGGTGACAATTAAGGCTATTGCTATTAGCATCTGGGCGATAACAAAATAAGTAGCCAATTTATTTCCCTCCTAGCTCCTGAATAATAATCTCTCTCACTATGCCTGGGTTAGCTCTTCCTGTGGTAGCTTTCATTACCTGCCCTATAATAAACGTCAGGGCCTGCTGTTTGCCAGAGGCATAGTCTGATACTGCCCCGCTATTACTAGCTATCACTTGTTTTACCAGTTCCCTTATTTCATCCGCATCGCTAATCTGGCTGAGTTTCTTTTCCGTTACAATCTCGCTGGCTTTCTTGCCACTGTGAAACATCTCCTCAAACACTGCCTTGGCAGCCGGTCCGCTTATAGTACCGTTATCTACCAAGATAAGCATTTCTGTTAGATGTTTCGGACTTATTTTAACATTTTCAATATCAGTGTTGGTAGCATTAAGCAGCCGGCTGAAATCTCCTAAAAGCCAGTTACTCACCGTCTTCACCTTGCTGTGCTCCGTCAGCTTAAGACAATTCTCAAAATAATCAGCCAGTGCCTTAGAATTGGTTAATATATTGGCATCGTACAAGGGCAAGCCATACTGTGCTATAAATCGCTCTCTCTTCGCCTCGGGTAATTCAGGAAGTTTCGCTCGGATTTCCTCTATCCAGGCCCTGTCCGAAACTAGGGGAGGCAAATCAGGTTCGGGGAAATATCGGTAATCATCAGCGTATTCCTTAGTTCTCTGGAGTACCGTTATGCCTCCATCCTCTATCCAACCTCTGGTCTCCTGCACTAGCTCGCCGCCTGCCTCAAGTAGCTCTCTTTGTCGTCTGGACTCGTACTCCAGAGCTTGATAAACTGCTTTGAAGCTATTCATGTTTTTAACTTCCACTTTGGGCAAAAACTCTTTACTATCTAGTGGACGGATACTTATGTTGGCATCACATCTAAAGCTTCCCTCCTCCATATTGGCGGTGGACACTCCTAGATAACGTAAGATGTTGCGTAACTTGATAAGATAATCCCGAGCCTCCTTGGGAGAGCTTATTTCAGGCTCGCTAACAATCTCCATCAATGGCACTCCGGAGCGATTGACATCTATCAGACTGTTAGCCCCCCTGTGCCACAATTTGGCTACATCTTCTTCGAGATGCACCCTGGTGAGATTGATTCTTTTCTTAGTGCTGTCGCTATCAATGGTTAGCCATCCTCCTCTTCCGATGGGGGCATCATACTGTGAAATCTGGTAGCCTTTCATCAGGTCGGGGTAGTTATAGTTCTTACGGTCGAATTTGGTATATTCGGGAATAGTGCAACCTAAAGCCAGGGCGGTCATCACCGTATATTCCACCGCTTTTTCATTGATGACAGGGAGAACACCGGGCATGCCCAGACAGATGGGGCAGACGTGGGTATTGGGGGGAGCACTGGCATAATCGGTGCTGCAGGAGCAGAACATCTTACTCCTGGTTAATAGCTGAGTATGCACCTCCAGGCCGATGACAATCTCATATGTCATATCTTTGGTTCAGTATAGCAGTCCTGTTGGGCAGGGGCAAGGAATGGCCAGCTTGACCCACAATCCGGGGTACTGCTAAAATTGAATTTGGGGATATAGCTCAGTTGGGAGAGCGCTGCGTTCGCATCGCAGAGGTTGGGGGTTCGAATCCCCCTATCTCCACCAGAATTTGATTTTCGGGAATTTTGCCGACCGATTCAGCCGCGTGAAGCGTGGCAGAGAACGAAAACATTGGGTCGCTGCGTACGGTGCGGTTGTCAAGCGCAGGTTCGAGCCAAAGATTTCTTTGGCGGCGGTTTTCTTTTATGGATCCGGACGGATATATACTTACTGTGCACGGGTCCAATCGCTAGTTAATGCGTTTAAAAATGAAACTGTGTACGCCATACAATTTTTTAAAGTCGATCAGAATCGTACGTTCGTTTAATCGGATATCGGACAAGTATGAAATTCTTAAATTCGGATACAGAATCAAGGGTAAGCCCGTAGTAGTGTCGGTATCACCAATAGCAAATAATACCGCCGAAGTGAAAGTGCGCACGCAAGGCGCTTCCAATGACGAGAGTAACACTGTTGTCCGCTGGGTATTATTCGACGAATTATGTTTGACGCCGTTTTATAATTTAGTCAAATCTCATTCCGTATTAGGGCCAATAGTAAAAGAGTTATGGGGCACAAAACCAATGCGTCCAGCATCGCTTCTGGAAATGGCCGTGTCCGTCATTACTGAGCAGCAAATTTCGCTTATTGCAGCCAAACGCCTTCAGACGCGATTAGCGGAAAAATTGGGCGATTGCGTTGATGATACCTGGGTGTTTCCTGATGCTGATACGTTAGCGGGCGTTCCACTTAATGTTTTTCGAAGTTGTGGCTTTTCTCTGCGCAAAGCTGAATACATCCATGACTTTGCTTCGCGGATTGTTAGTGGCTCATTGGACTTGGAGAAGTTGAAAACGATGCCTGAAGCGGATATCTATAATGAATTGACTGCTATTCGCGGTTGGGGATCGTGGTCGGCAAATTATTTTCTTGTCCGCGGTCTTGCTCGCCGAGATTGCGTTCCGGAAGCGGATATCGCGATCCGTTCCGTCGTGGGCGAATACCTGGGCAATGGGCAGCGCGTCAGTCAGGAAAAAGTAATAAAGCTACTGGAACCATTTCGGCCTTATATGGGTCTAATTTGTTTTTATTTATTGGCCTATAAATCCAAGAAATAGATGTATTCGCTTCTTTAACGGTTTGATTGTTCGTTTCCGCTTTCTATTTGAATTTTATTTTGGTCAGGTAGGCGAAGCGTCAGCTTCTTTCAAAATAGGTTCGGATCTGGTTAAATAAATGCACCAGGAAATTCACATCCTAGCTTTGCTCGTTTACCTCTAATTTGATTAATTGCTCCAGGGTGCTATCGGCGGTCTCTGGCGGGTAGTATTTGAGGACTGCATTGTATTTGGGGTCCGGGCCTATGACATTCCTGGTGCTTTTCACCGCTTCTCTTATGGTCTCCTTCTCCGTACATAGCTGTCCCATTAAATACGGAGTGGCTCTATCCACATAGGCCAAATCCACGGTACCATCCCAACCAAGACAGACCGAGGCACCTTTATCAATGAACGCTGTAGCCAGGTCCGTCAGGTAAAGGCAGGAGCAGCCCATCATTATGATAGCGGTATTGTCAAACTCTTCTGCCATACTTTGGGTGATGAATTTTGGGGTTATGGCGAAAACGAGGGGATGTTGTTCGTCAACCCTGGCCATGACCAGTCGGTCATCTAACTGGTCGGCAACATGCTCCAGACTGCTATATGGCTCATTGGTAAACAGCGAGGTCGTTCTAATCACTTCCTCTTGAGCCAGTAGACCGGAATGGGCTCGAAAGATAATGAGTTTGTAGCCGTAGCCTGGTAGCTGGCGATAAAAATCAACCGTAATCTCATCACCCTGGTAGAGGTCAACTTCGAAGCCGTAGTCCTCAAGCTCCTTGGTGACCTCCGTAATAAAATCCTGGTTTGGCTCCACGTTATAAAGCTGGTCGACGATTGCTGCCTTTGGCTTCACCAGATTATCAGGGGGTGCTTGGCTTGGAGTCTGGCTTGGAGTCTGGCTTGGAGTCTGGCTTGGAGTTTGGCTTGGAGTCTGGCTTGTGGGGTGGACAGGTGCACAGGCAGCAACGCCGGCAATCGCCAATACTATGAGAAGGAACACAAAGCAAGGAAAGCCCCTCACCGGGGGCTTTCCTTTAATCTGCTTATCAACCTTTGCTTTGGTCAAAGTTCAACTCTGAGCTTTGCGGCGCCTCAGGACAGAGCAGCTTATGCCGCCGGCCAGGACCACTCCTATAGCAATCCAGGGTGCCAGGAGAGAAGCCTTGTTTACAGGATAAGCCTCACCGCCCACTGGCGGTGGCTCTCGGGAGACAGCGATGTCGGTAGCAACCCCCTCCACATGCCACCAGGTCGGCTCTGGATAACAAATGCTCACATCATCCACATACCAGTCGTTTATGCACCAGCTACTGCCGGAGAACTCAAAGCGCACCTGGGTGGCAGTCCCGATGTCCGAGCTGATGTCAATTGAGTAGGTGTCGGGGCCAACGTTGCCATAGATGGGATTGCTCCATGGCGTCACGTCGGTCCACACATCGCCCCCATCGGCTCTGGTATAAACTGTACAATTGTAATTGCCGCTGCCACAGTAATCGTATATGAAAGATTTGAATTCCAGCGTCAAACACGGCGCACCGGTGGTGTCAATCGGTTTGGAATCAAGATATGCGTAGTCGCCGTATATATTATTCCAATCCAAAACTGCCTCTGGAGATGTTCCTCCAGCATAGTTGGTAAAGCTTTGCGTCCAGTTGTCAGTCGTCCATCCACTGGGCAGCCAGGAGGAGAAATCTTCATCCAGTGGGCAGTTGAGTGCACCATAGCACCCTTTAGGTGCCAGGAGAACGTAGTCGCAATAGTCGAGCACTCCGGTCGGATCGCCAGTATCATTCCAGCCGATGACCTGGTACTCCCGGCAGAAGTCGGGGTAAATCTCATGCCACTGGCTGCCAATGGGGCTTGTGAGAACGCCCAAGTCATAGCCACCTTCATACTCGATGAACATCGGTTCGCCTCCCTCCTCCGGCGTGACATTGAGCGTGATGGTGACATCCTCCACGTGGTAGGGTTTGACCGCCCCGTCGGGCTTCTCGTACATGTCAATCCAGTCGCAGTGGCTCAGGACACCGTTTCCGCTGGTATCATTCCAGCTGCTCAGATGGTACTCGTGGCAGAAGAAAGGCCAGAGCTCGTGCCACTGGGTGCCCACGGGGTTCCCCAAATCAATCAAGCCGTCTTCGGCATGCAGGTACATGAGATAGGTCGGCAGGATATTACCGCAGATTTTCACATCATCGACATACCAGTAGTCTATGGCATAGTAATAGCCATCGAACTCGAAGCGCACCTGGGTGGCACTGCCGATGTCCGAGCTGATATCAACCGAGTATGTGTTGGGGCCAACGTTGCCAGAGATGGGATTGCTCCAGGGCGTTACATCGGTCCAGGAATCGCCTCCATCAGCTCTGGTGAGGACTCTACAACTATAGGATGGACAGGCATTGTAGCAAGAGGGGTCGTTATAGCCGTCGGAGCAGCAGTAGTCATCTATGAAAGATTTGAACTCCAGCGTCAGATGTGAGGCACCGGTGGTGTCAACCGGTTTGGAATCGAGATATGCATAGTCGCCATGTATGCCGGCATAGTACGACAAAACTGCCTCCGGAGATGTTCCACCGGCATAGTTGCTATATGACTGTATCCAGTCATCTGTCGTCCACCCGCCGGGCAGCCAGGAGGAGAAATCTTCGTCCAACGGGCAGGTCGGTGACTGTGCCGCTGCGGTCCCTGTTATTACCAGACCCGTGAACGCCGAGGCTATCACCGCTATCGCTGCCAGGCTTGCCAGTAGCTTTTTGCTAAACGCATCCATGGTCTTAACCTCCTTGTGGGTACGCTGTATTCTATGTTCTTTTCTCCAGAATACTATTTCGAGACAGCAAAAGTCAATAGCCCTGGAGCAGTTTCCGGGATGAATTGATGATTGGCTGGAGCGCTGCAGTGAAGTTAGCAAACTAAAGGGCGAGCCCGCCGGGCTTGCCCCCTTCATTCTATCCAGCTTAAGCCTTAGCTTCGAGTCCTGCGGCGCCTTTTCCCCTTTGTCATTGCGAGGCGCGTTAGCGCCGGAGCAATCTTATGTCCTGCGCCGTCTTAGCACGAGCACGACAGCACCGGCTGCTACGGCCACTCCTACAGCAATCCAGGGTGCCAGGA
>DAOUMB010000098.1:0-12359 GCA_034414335.1 Dehalococcoidia bacterium | reverse complement strand
GATATACCCGGCGATTTTCTCGTTAAACTCACGCATCTTTGTCGTCAGATTTTGACCCAAAGCGATTGCTATATTCAAGCCCACTGTGGGACGCTGGTGACACACTTCCTCATAACTTTCCCTGGAGAACCAACGTGCTTTTACGTCAGTATCCGCATACGCACTGGCCGAGCGCGGTTTGCCATCAAGCAGACTAAACTCCCCCAGGAACATCCCCGCCTCCAAGAAGCCGAGCACACTATCTGTGTCAGTTTCCACGTTCTTAAGTTCGAGACGAACTACACCTTCATCAATTATATAACACCCATCGCCGGGGTCGCCTTCGACCATAATACAAGCGCCGCGGGGAAACTGCGTAGGTACCAGGTGCTTTTCAAAAACAGCAATCTCTTCGCCTTGTAGTGCATTTAGAAATGACATACTTGCCCTCCTAATATATACTTAAACACGATGGTGCCAGAGAGTTACATTTTAAAACATTATTATCTGCAAAAATGGTTTCGGGTTTGCGTTAGCTTCGCAAGAACCTTTGCGAGGATAAAGTTTCGCTCACTGTGTTCTCAGCCATTACTTTCGCCTCATCGTTTTTGGGGCCGCGACGGCTCATATTGACATTGTAAAAAATTATTTGATTTTCATAAATTACCCCGAGTTACATGCTCAAGACCCTTGACTTAAGTCATAGTAAATTAGTATAGTGTAAGTATAGTATACAACTAAAATAGTTGACATCAATTATAGCATGAGAGTATCAACCAGAACAACGTATGGCATAAGGGCGCTGGTTGAGCTTGCTATGCATGACAGTAGGGAACCAGTTTCCGTCAGGTTCTTAGCTCAGAGGCTGGGAGTATCTAAATACTATCTCGAGAATCTGATGTTGGTTATGAAACGGAATGGTTTCGTGGTACCGAGCCGGGGACCGAAGGGAGGATACTCACTGGCCAGATATCCTGCTGACATTAGCTTGCCTGAGGTATTTACTGCTCTTGAGGGGTCCGAGAATTTAGCATACTGTGGGACTTGTCCCGATAATTGCCCACATAGAGACTATTGCGCTAGTCGTGACCTGTTTAAATTACTTTGTGGGGCGATGTTCGGCGCACTGTCATCCATAACCCTGAGGACCATGGCGGAATGGCAAGTACTCAAGCTCAAGAGGAGCTTATTCTGATGGGCCTTACCAAGATTCAAAGGAGGGTAACCATGTCTAAGACATTACTGGTAATGATAATTTTATCTTTTCTGGCGGGGACAATTTTGTTTGGCTGCGGGCAGCAGCCGGCAAGCGTGGAGACTCCTACCCCAACCCCGACTCCCACTCCCACTCCCTCAGTCCCTACCCCCACTCAGCTTACCATGCTCTCTATAACTGAGGGGGATGTTCTCATAATGAAATCAGGTACTAACAGTTGGCTTGAGGCACAGGTTGGCATGACACTGGAACCGGGTGACACCATAAAGGCTGGTGATAATTCTAGCGCAGTAATTACCTTCTTTGAAGGTAGCACCATTGAACTAGAAGCCGGTACTGAAATTAGTGTTACCGAGTTGAGTACTGCTATAGATACGGGCTCCACAACCATCAGTCTTAAGCAGGAGATAGGCAAAACCGTCAGCCGGGTGGAGAAGCTTGCTGACCCTGCCTCTCGCTATGAAGTTGAAACTCCGGGTGCAATAGCAGCAGTCAGGGGCAGTATCATGGATGTGTATGTAGACATACTGGGCGGGACCATAATAGGGTGTGAGGCAGGGAATGTAACTGGTACGACCGGATATGTGACGGTGCAGATATCTCCAGGTACGGAACGGTATGCTAAGAAAGGCTACCACTTCGGCGGTGAAGTTCCGATTGGGAGTACACTTTCCAATGAGAATAAAAGCAATGAGAATGAATATCCAAATGTAGGTGGAGGTGGCGGAGGTGGAGGTGGAGGGCAACCTAGCAGACCAGGCATCGCTATAGCAAAGGCGGCTAACTGCACTGAGGCATGGGAAGGCGATAAGATTAGCTATACCTACAATGTAGCCAACACTGGCAACACCCCATTATCCAACGTCTCAGTAAGTGACGATAAAGCTGGAGACGCCACCTATCAAAGTGGCGATACCAATGGCGACAATAAGCTTGACGTTGATGAGACCTGGATATTCACCGCCAATTACACGGTGACTGAGGAAGATAGCGATCCTCTGGTAAATAGAGCTACTGCGTCTGGAACCTATGCTGGAGGAAGGACGGTGACAGACCAAGCCGAGGCCAGTGTTACTATCCTGAGTTCAGGCATCGCTATAGCAAAGGCGGCTAACTGCACTGAGGCACACGAAGGCGATAAGATTACCTATACCTACAATGTAACCAATACTGGCAACACCCCATTATCCAACGTCTCAGTAAGTGACGATAAAGCTGGAGATGCCACCTATCAAAGTGGCGATACCAATGGCGACAATAAGCTTGACGTTGATGAGACCTGGATATTCACCGCCAATTATACGGTAACTGAGGAAGATACCGATCCTCTAGTTAATGTGGCTACTGCCTCCGGCACCGATGCCTCAGGTGAGGCTGTAAGCGCCCAGGCCAGTGCCAGTGTCGCTATCGCGGTCTACGGCATAAGAATTGAACTCACCTGGGACGCTGCAACAGACATGGATTTGCATTTCATTCGCCCCGGAGGAGCTTATTGGAACACGACTGATGATTGCCACTGGCGAAACCCGAACCCTGATTGGGGATTACCGGGAGTAGCTGTGGATAATCCTGTGTACAGCGGCGATGATACGGATGGCTACGGCCCTGAAAGTATCTATCTAATGCAGCCTTATGAAGAGGGCACATACCAGTGCAAAGTGGATTACTTCGACGACTACTACTTAGGTAATTCTACAGCTACCGTTATCATATGGATTAACAATGTCCAGGTAGCTCAGTATAGCAAGAACCTATCTTACGACGAAGTCTGGGATTGTGCCAATATTACGTGGCCTTCAGGTAATGTTACTGCGCTTTCGAGTGTAGAGTCCTATTCACAACCAGAGTCGGCTAAGTGAAGGGTTTATATTAGATAATAGCTAACACGCCACATGGGAGCTAAGAGAAACCGGCGTCAGACCAAGCGCCTCTATCACACTCTGACACTCCTAGGGGTGGGCTGTCTTATCACTCTTGTTGTTACCTTAGTTCAGCCTTTTTCCAGCATCAACCTGTGGTTGTCAGACCAGCTTTTCACACCCGCAGCCCCTTCCCCCAATATTGTCATAGTGGGCATCGATGATGATACCCTTGCAGCTTACGGGAGGTTGGCAGAATGGCCACGAAGTCTCCACGCCCAAGCCATCAAGAACTTAAGTGAAGCTGGAGCCAGGGTGATTGGCTTCGATGTCCTCTTTGTCGATGGCTCGCCTGACGATCAGATTCTGGCAGCAGCAATGGAGAGTGCCCAAAATGTCGTCTTGCCTCTTGTGGGTACCGAGCCTTTACCTCCAGCTGAGTCTCAGATTACCTATGATCATTTCCTATTGCCAGTGGCTCCTCTAGAGCAGGCTAGTATTAACGTAGGTCATGCTAATATAATTCCTGACCCTGATGGCACGGTACGGCGTCTTCCGCTGGTAGTCAGGGATAGCACAGGACAAAGCTACCCATCTTTTACTCTGGCTGTACTTTATACTCTATTTTCTATGCCGCTTCCTCAGGAATACCCTCTGAAAGATGGTATAATCTATGCGCTGGGCCGTGATATTCCTGTAGAGCCCTTCTACAATCTTCGCATTAACTTTGCGCCTAAAGCTGAAAGCCGTCCTTATATTTCTTATGGCGATGTCATTAGGGGCGATTTTGACCCTTCGGTGGTTAAGAACAAAATCGTATTAATCGGGATGACAGCCACTGGTGAGCTTGATACCTGGGCAGTTCCTACATCAGCCAATAAGGTGTCTGGTGTAATGATTCATGCGGCTGCCATGGATACTATCCTGACACAGCGGTTCTTGGTGGAGACTGGTACCGGCCTCACTGTAATGATTATGTTGCTAATGGTGGGCATTATTGCCTTTACTTTACCTCGCTTGAAACTGCGATGGGGGGCAGCGATAACAGGTGGGCTATTTTTAGGTTACTTGATAGCCAGTTTCCTTGCCTTCGACAGAGGTCACATCCTCGATATGCTGTATCCATTGGTTACATTACCAATACTTTTTGTCAGTAGCGTCGTTTGCTCTATTGTTATCGAACAATCGGACAGGCGGTTTATCAAGGACCTTTTTGGCCGTTATGTTTCGCCGCAAGTGGCCGGGGAAATACTTGGCCTGGCTGATGTTGGCGAGCTTGAGCTAGGGGGTGAACAAAGGCAGGTGACTGTGCTCTTCGCTGATATTCGCGGTTTCACCAGGATGAGTGAGGAAATGTCCCCTGAAGCCGTTGTGACCATGCTTAACATCTATCTGTCTGTCATGATAGATAAAGTCCTACAGAATGATGGCATGGTTAATAAATTTGCTGGCGATAATATAATGGCGGTATGGAATGCCCCCTATTCTGAAGAAGACCATGCCCAGCTAGCAGTAAAGGCAGCCTGGGAAGCACAGAAAGAAATTGTTGAGCTACAGCAACGCGACCCTTCGCTGCCGAAAGTCCAATTTGGCATTGGTATTAATACTGGTGAGGCTGTAGCTGGCAATGTAGGCTCTTTGGGACGCGCTGAGTACACCGTTATTGGTGATGCTGTTAACTTGGCCTCTCGCATTTGCAGCGCTGCTCCAGGTGGTGAGGTGTGGATTGGTCCTGAGACCTACCGCCAGGCAACAGACTATTTGCAAGTTGAAGAAATGGAACCTCAGACGTTTAAGGGGAAGATTGAGAAGGTGGTGGTTTATCGAGTGGTTGGCTGGCGCTGATTGGTCTTTGGGATAGGGTACAATTCAGTTAGAAGCGACGTCTTTCTAATCTGCCGATAGGATAGTTGTGTAGTAACTTTGGGATGGGCACAAAAGGCAAGGTACAGAAAAAAATCTGAAATAAGTCAAAACAATAGAGTGTGTGGTGGGGGGTGAATGGAGATACAGGTCCCGCTAAATCAAACAGGGTGTCATATCTTTTTATTTTTTGTCGAGCATGCTATATGTTCGGGAAATTGGGAATAGCTCTGCCTGCCACATGTTAATATGTGTCGTTGGGGCTAGGTGAGCCAAAAGTGCCCTTCGAGTTCATAGTCAAAGCTGCAAAAAGACTGGGGGTAAAAGGAAAGAAGCTAGATCGGAGCTGGGTTGTCTGGGGTCTGGTACACGCACTGATTTTCCTTTGCCTTTTCACAGTTCTGGGTCAGCTGTTCTATCCTGGTCCTGGCGAGCTTGAGCGTCAGATAGCCCTCAAGATACTTGGTGGTCAGCTTCCCTACAGTGATTTTGTTAGCGAATACCCACCCTTAGCGCTCCTTAGTTTCCTTTTGCCAGCCTTATTCTTTCGTACCCCGTTGGCATACTACTTGGCTTTCGCCGCAGAGATGCTGCTTTTCGATCTGCTGGCGATGGCTCTGATAGGCTTTGTTGCTTCGCGCTTCAGGATATCATTGCGGCGCTCGCTTACCGTCTACACTCTCCTTCTTATCGCTGTAGGTCCTCTAATAACAATGCGCTATGACCTGTTGCCAGCCGTGCTAGTATTGGCTGCTTTGACCTCTTTCATGATTGGGAGAACCAAGACAGCTTGGGCTATTCTTGCCCTTGGCGTTACAGCTAAGCTGTACCCGGTCATTATAGCTCCGCTCTTCGTCATATATCACTTGCGTAACAAGCAGTATAACCAACTCGTAAAAGGCGGCATCATTTTTTTGGCTGTCATTCTAGTTGTCACCCTTCCTTGGTTAGTCTCTGATCCTACGGGCTTCTGGTATTCCCTAAGCTACCACATAGAGCGAGGACTCCACTCTGAAGGCAGCTATGCTACAGTACTACTGATAGGGCAAGTTTTAGGACTAACCCAGGTAGAAGGGGAGTTCAGTTTTGGCTCTTGGAACCTCAGGTCTCCTTTGGCAGACAGTCTAGCCGGATTATCCCCCTATATATCCATGAGCTCGCTTGTAATTTTGTACGCTTTCTACACCTGGCTACTTAGGAGAAGGTCAGCATCTCGAGCAGGAATAAAGATGCTCGAGTCGGGAGCTGCAGCGCTGATGTTTCGTTTTGCTTTGCTAGCAGTCATCATATTCTTGCTAACCGGCAAAATCTTCTCACCGCAATTTCTCATATGGCTTTTACCACTGCTTCCTCTAATTAATGGGCAGCAGCGACACAGCATTTGGCTCTTTTTAGTAATAGGTGGGCTTGCCCAGTATATATTTCCTTACCATTATATCGAGTTCGAGCTTGGTGAGCCTTACTTGATAGCAATGATGGCTGCTCGAAACTTGTTACTAGCGGTCATGGGCGCTCTAATCTTATGGCCGACTATACGTGGCTCGGGGGGAACTTCTTCATCCCTCGCTTAACGCTGATAGTAGTCGGTCTGAACTATCTGAAGGAAATCCAGAAGCAGCTCCACGTTGGAAATTGATAAGTTGGAGCATGGTTAGCGCTTGGTGTATTGTGGTGCCTTGCGAGCCCGTTTAAGTCCGTATTTCTTACGTTCTTTAATTCTAGCGTCCCGAGTAAGCAAGCCCTCTTTACGCAGCAGGGGCTTAAATAGCTCGTTCTCTTTGGCAAGAGCTCGAGCAATGCCATGGCGAATGGCTCCAGCCTGACCATTGATGCCACCACCCTTCACTTTCACCGTGACACGAAATTTGCCCATGGTGTCGGTGGCCAGGAAAGGATGTTCAATCATATGGCGATGCTCAAGGCGGGGGAAAGCTTCTTGATAAGGCTTGTCATTGATAATTATCTCTCCTTCGCCAGGAAAAACTCTAACTTGAGCTATCGAGCACTTACGTTTACCTGTCCCCCAGACGTAACTTTCCTCACTCATTAACCGTCACCTTCTTTCTAACCTGAGCTTGATGTGGGTGCTCATTTCCGGGATAAACTTTCAGTTTCTTGAACATAGCTCTGCCCAAACGATTATGTGGCAACATCCCTTTAACCGCGAGTTCAACCACAAGAACAGGCTTTCTACTAAATACTTCCTTAAAGCTTGGGCTCTTTAGTCCGCCGGGATACCCCGAGTGTCTATAATAAATCTTCTGTTCGGCTTTCTTCCCAGTTACCTTCACCTTGGCAGCATTAATTACCAAAACATAGTCACCAGTATCAATATGGGGAGCATAAATCGGCTTATGCTTGCCCATAAGTAAATTAGCTACTTGTGCCGCTACTCTTCCCAAAGTCTTATCTGCAGCATCAATCACCCACCACTCCCGCTCGATATCTTTAGCTTTAGGACTATAAGTTTTCATCTCTAGCTTCTCATGGGCTTAGGATAATTGATCCTCTTAAGGTATAAACCACAAGCAGGGGATAGAGGACCGGCTAAACCTAAACTCCTTGCCTCCATTATATCTCGAAAATCTTCGATGCCTATCTTACCTAGCCCCAGCCTAATCAAAAGGCCTACGGTACTTCGTACTTGGTGGGGCAAAAAGGAATCGGCCACAATACGAAAAACAGTAAAATTTCTTTTTTTCTCAATTCCCGCTTCATAAACATTGCGCAGCGTGCTCCTGCTGCCATCTAAAGAACTGGCGAAGGAAGCAAAATCATGTTCACCTTGGATGAGCTGGCATGCTTCATTCATCGCCTCTGTATCTAGCATTTTAGGTATAAATAAAGCAAATCTTTGACTAAACGGCGAGCGGGTATCGCTATTTAAAATATAATAATGATACTCCCGACTCAAAGCATCGCGTCGGACGTTAAAGTCATCGCTAGCTCTGTAAGCCGCTTTGACTGCGATATCTCTGGGTAAATAATAATTTAGTGCTTTAATTAGCGTCATTGTATCTAACGTAGATTTCGCCCAAAAACTCACCACTTGTCCTTCGGCATGCACACCAGCGTCTGTTCTGCTAGCTGCCATAACCCGGCTGCTTTGCCCACAAAATAGCCTTATAGCTCGCTCAAGCTCGTTCTGAATAGTAGGCAAGCCAACTTGCCATTGAAAGCCATGATATTGTGTGCCGTCATATTCTATAAGCAAAATAAACTTACTTAACCAATTCAATTTGAACCATAGGCGCGTTATCACCGGGGCGGGGTCCTAGCTTTACCAACCTTGTATAACCCCCATTACGGTCAGCATACTCCGGAGCAATCTCGGTAAATAACTTGTCAACCACTTTCTTATTGGTAATGAAAGCCAAGGCTCGCCGCCTTGAGGCAAGGCTGCCATCCTTACCTAAAGTGATCATCTTTTCTGCCAAACTGCGAACCTCTTTAGCTTTAGCTTCAGTGGTGGTGATTTTCTCATGGGTCAAAAGGGCGGTAACTTGATTTCGGTATAACGCCCAACGATGCTCTGTTGGCCTACTTAATTTCCGTCCTGCTAATTTGTGTCTCATTCCCCCTTCTTCTTGGGAGCGGGAGAGCCTAATTTTGCCATTAGCTCTTCCACTTCGGCTCGAGACTTTGCCCCCAAACCAGGTAACGGTGGCAAACCCTCTCTTCCCTTCTCTAACAATTGTCCCAGAGTGAAAATACCTGCTCTCCTCAGACTATTATAGGAGCGAGTTGACAAATTTAGTTCTTCCAGGGGGGTATCATATTGCTCAGGCAAAATGGGCAAAGCTCTAGCCACCTCTTTTGCCATGGGAACTTCGAGGTCTCTGAAGGAAGAGAACTGACTGATTAAGATGATAGCACTTTGACTAAGTGCTTCCCAGGGAGAAATGGTAGCATCAGTCCAAATTTCTAGGATGAGCCTTTCTTGACTCTCCTCTTGACCGGGTCTTATAGGTTCTACAGAAAAATTGACTTTCCGCACTGGCGTGAAGATAGCGTCTATTGGCAGTGCTCCCAGGGGCAAACCGTCAACTGATTTAGCTGGCGCATAACCTTTCCCTAGCTCCACGTTAAGTTCAGCGTAAAGCTTAGCTTGGGGAGAGTCTAAGGCAGCTAAATAAAGCTCGGGGTTGGCAATGCGAAAGTCAGTTGAGGATTTAATATCACCCGCGCAGACCTTGCCTTCTCCCTCTACTTCCAAGATCAGCTGCCCTGGCTGATGTGAAAGAGGACAGAGTCTCAATTGCTTGATATTAAGTAAGAACTCCATAGCATCTTCTTTAACATAAGGAATGGGGGAGAATTCATGCTGGATTCCTTCGATCCTGACCCATGTTACCGCAGCACCAGGTAGAGAGCTGAGAAGCACGCGCCGCAAGGCGTTACCTAGAGTGGTACCCAGACCTGGTTCTAGAGGTTCAGCAAGAAAACGACCATAATTGCCGATGCTCTCAACACAAGTTACAGTGGGGATAGACAAGCCTGGCATAGTTCACCTCGAGTAATATTCAACAATGACTTTCTCATTAAACCTGGCTTCAAGATCATCCTTGGCAGGCAAATTTAATACCCTTCCTGTCATGCTTTCTTTGTCTAAGCCTAGCCAGTTAGGGATGAATTTTTCCTCAATTTCCTCAACTATCCTTTTATAATATTCGGTTTTAGTGCTAGCCTCTCGCCACTTAATAACGTCCGCCGATTTCACCAGAAAGGAAGGGACATTGGTTTTGCGCCCATTAACAAGGATATGACCATGTCGGACTATTTGTCTGGCTTGGGCACGTGAATTAGCAAAACCCAAGCGATAAACCGCATTATCCAATCTCCTTTCCAGCAATATGAGGAGGTTCTCTCCAGTGGCACTGGGGCTTTTTTTTGCCTCGATAAAAAACCTGCGAAATTGTCGCTCCAGAATACCATAGCTAAAGCGAACTTTTTGCTTTTCTCGCAATTGAAGCCCGCGGTCGGAAATCCTGCTGCGCCCTCGACTCAAAGGACGTCCTCCGGGAGGAACATTTCTTTTCTCTAAAGGACATTTAGGTGTGGAGCACTTCTCGCCTTTGAGCATGAGCTTGTCCTCGAAGCGGCGACATAAGCGACAAACAGGGCCTGTGTAGCGTGCCATTTTATACCCTTCTCCTCCCTCGCGGACGGCAGCCATTGTGGGGGATAGGAGTCACGTCTCTGATGGCTGTGACCGTAATTCCGGAAGCTTGCAAGGCACGAATAGCTGCCTCACGTCCACTGCCCGGGCCTTTAATATGCACTTCAACTTGGCGCAAGCCGTCACCTGCTGCTCGGTGTGCTGCTTCTCTGGCGGCTAATTGGGCAGCGTAAGGAGTACCTTTCCTAGAACCTTTGAATCCGGCAGTACCAGAACTTCCCCAGGCGACAACATTACCTTGCATATCAGTAATGGTGACGGTCGTGTTATTGAAAGTGGATTGGATATAAGCCCTTCCTTCGCTAATCTTTTTGTGGGCTTTATGGGCTCTCTTCCTCTTTGGCATTTGTTAAGAACGACCTCCTTACTTCTTAGCTAGGCCACGCCTTTGCCCCCTACCTGCTACTGTCTTCCTTGGCCCTCTTTTAGTTCGGGCGTTTGTGCGTGTTCTCTGTCCATGCACCGGTAACCTCATGCGGTGCCTTGTGCCTCGATAGCAACTAATTTCAATAAGGCGCTTTATGTTGGATTGAACTTCCCTCCTGAGATCACCTTCCACTTTATACTGTTTGTCAATAACATCCCGAAGCTGACCAACCTGTCCCTCACTGAGTTCCTTAACTCTAATGCCAGGATCGATCCCAGTGTCAGCCAAAATGCGTTGACTTGATGTGGCACCAATGCCGTAAATGCGCTGCAAGGCTACCCAAATTGGCTTTTCTTTAGGAAGGTCTATACCAGCAATACGTGCCACTAACACACCCATTTAAAAACTTCGTTCTTAAATGGGTAACCTCCTTTGAGCATGCTTGACTTACCCAACTTTAACTTTTAACAAAAAGCCTTTCTTTCCAAGTAAATTTATTGTTCCTTGAAAATCACTGATTTTCAACGGGGTAATCACCCCTGCCTCTGTTTGTGCTTTGGATTCTTACAAATAACCCTAACCACACCCCCTCGCCTGATAACCTTGCATTTTCTACATATTGGCTTAACCGAAGCTCTTACTTTCATTTCCGGTCACTATACAAACGAACCTCGTTATAATAAACCTTCTTAGTTGGCCTGTCAAACTATTTAAGTCGATAGGTAACCCTGCCCCGGCTCAAATCATAAGGGGAAAGCTCTACCAAAACTCTATCCCCAGGCAAAATCTTGATATAGTGCTTTCTCATCTTGCCTGAAATATGAGCCAATACTTGATGTCCATTGGCTAATTCAACACGAAACATGGTATTAGGTAAACATGTAATCACTTTGCCTTCAACTTCTATCCTCTCTTTTTTAGCCATTCTTACATCATACCTAAACAAGTATCTCAGCTTCATTGTCAGTTATAGCAATAGTATGTTCAAAATGTGCTGAAAGGCTTCCATCGGCTGTAAGCACCGTCCACTGGTTAGGTGCCAATTTGGTATGCCAGTCCCCAGCATTAACCATAGGCTCAATAGCTAATGTCATGTCTTTACGAAGCAAGGAACCTTTTCCAGCCACGAAATTAGGTATTTGGGGGTCTTCGTGCAGATCCCGACCTACTCCGTGCCCAGTATATTCTCTAACCACGGAAAAACCTTTTGATTCAACATAATGTTGAATAGCAAATGAGATATCCCTTACCCATGCCCCACTTATAGCTTGAGCGATGCCTGACTTTAGACTACCTTCTGTCACCGAGATAAGTTCTTCGGCATCCTTGCTTATCTGTCCCACACCAATAGTTATGGTGGCATCGGTATGAAGGCCATCAAGCTTTGCTCCTACATCTAAAGAAACGATGTCTCCTTCTTGTAATATTCTTTCACCAGGAATACCATGAACTATCTCATCATTCACAGAAACACATAAATTCGCAGGGAAGCCACGATAGTCCCTAAATGAAGGTATAACTCCCCTTCTCTCCGATTCTTCGGCCATGATTACATCTAACTGGCTAGTCTTAATCCCTGGTCTTATTTCCATCCTTAGTTTATCTAAAATAGCGGCGAGGATTTTGCCACACTTTCGCATAATGGCTATTTCCTCAGTGGATTTTATAATTACCATTTATTTTGCCTCTGCTTGGAGTGCGGAGATTATTTCTCTGGCTACCTCTTGTATTCCCAAATTACCATTGACCCTAATTAGTTTGTTCTGTTTCTTATAATAGTCAAGGATGGGAACAGTTTGAGCAAAGAAAACACTCAGCCGGTCTTTCACAGTTTCCTCCTTGTCATCGGAACGTTGATACAATTCACCACCGCATTTGTCGCATTTCCCTGGTGTT
>DAOUMB010000097.1:0-21454 GCA_034414335.1 Dehalococcoidia bacterium | reverse complement strand
TAGCGAGACCCAAAGCAGAGCAGATGTATCGACTAACTTCACTCCAGAGGCAATAAGCTGGGGGGATAGGGGAGTGTTAACCTCGCCCAGGGAGTAGCAGCCTGCCTTCTCCAGCCGTGTTCTAAGCGCCCCCGCCATAGCACCCATGGGCCAGCCAGCGTTAGGGCTCTCCGTCTTTCCATGATCTCGAAGCATAATTTGCCAGGCATTCCTGCTATCCTTCTGGCACAAACGGGCGGCTATGACCAGCAATAATCCCGAGATTCTTGCTGGGATGAAGTTTAGTATGTCGTCCAATCTGGCAGCAACCTTACCTAGATATTCATATTTCCCATGATAGCCAATCATGGCATCTAAGGTATTTACCACTCTATAAGCTATGGCACCGGGCACACCAAAAATGAGGAAATAGAATATGGGGGCAACAAAGCTATCGCAAGTGTTCTCTGCCGCAGATTCTATCGTGGCTGAGACTATCGCTGGCCCTTCCAGATTTCGAGTCTCACGGCTGACCAGTGCGGACATCTCAGCTTGAGCATCTTTTAAGTTATCATCAGCCAAAAGCTTTTTGACATGAAGAGCAGTCCTGCGCAATCCCCTAAGGGAAAAGCTTGGTTTCAGAAGCAGAGCGCCAACGATTATATAGGCTATAGGGCTGAGCTCATTTACATAAAATAGAAGAAAATAAGCAACTGAGGCAAAGATGGCAATAGTGAGCAAAGCCACGCCAGCGCCATAAATTAACTGAGACCATTTGCTAGATTCTTCGCTAGGCTCTGCAGGTGCAAGCCTTTCCCAAAAGGAGATTATCTTGCCCATCCAAACCACCGGGTGTATAGGGCGAGGTGGCTCCCCAAGTAGGATGTCCAATGCCAGAGCCAAGAGTAGAATGAGTAAAAGTTCCATAAACCTATCTTCTGTCCCCTCTCCCTTGGCGGGAGGGAGTTAGAGGGAGGGAGAAAGTCAGCCTCACCTTAGTCATCTCCCTTCGAGGGAGGGGAGGAATTATGCAAGCTTCTTCCATGACTCCCACCTGCCGTGATAAGAGTGGTAGGTAACTTATTGATAGGGTGGGGATAAACGTGTACTTCGGCTCCATAAACCTCCTTGATATTCTGAGCTGTGAGTATGTCGGGAGGCGTGCCTTCAGCGTAAATTTTCCCTCCATTTAGCATGACCATCCAATCACAGTACTGGGCAGCTAAGTTCAAATCATGTAAGGCAACGATGACGGTCAGACTTTGCTCCAAGCAAAGACTCTTAACCAAATTGAGAATCTCGACTTGATGATTTATGTCCAGATTTGCAGTTGGCTCGTCAAGGAGGATCACCCTTGGCTGCTGGGTTAGCGCCCGGGCGATGATGAGCCTCTGCTTTTCTCCCCCCGAGAGCTCACTTACTCTGCGCTCAGCGAAGGATTGTGTGTGCGTTGCCTCCATCGCTTGCCAGGCGATAGCCAAGTCCTTTCCCCCTTCATAGCGGAGAAGCCCGAGGTGAGGCGTTCGTCCCATAAGCACCATTTCAAAAGCAGTGAAAGCCCCAGGTAAAACAGGATTTTGCGGTACCGTGGCAATAAGGCAAGCCAGTTCGTCTCGCTTGATGGTTTTTATATCGCGACCGGCAATTAGGACACGCCCGGAGAGTAGATCGATCACCCGGCTCATTCCTTTGATTAACGTTGACTTCCCCGAGCCATTGGGGCCAACTAGACCCAGCATTTGGCCGGGCATAGCCCTCATATTTACATTGTATAAGATGGCTCGATGGTTGTAGCCTAAGCTGACGTCATTTAGCTCAATCATGGCATTTTTATTCCATCTTGCTTAAATATAGCTTCTTTCACTGCTGAAGTTACTGCCCTGGCCATAAGCTCTCCCATCTTAGCGTGTCCACCCAGATAGTCTATTCTTGGTCCTTCACCAGAGACTATTATGGCGTTATCAGTTCCTGTGCCAGTGGCTCGAATCTCAGGATTGTAAGAGCTCCTGATATCCAGATCTTCGAGAGCTATTACCTTTGCTTCGGTTAGAGTAATAATCCCCCTGGTCATAGCCTCTTCCGAAAGCGAGGCATTAGTTAAAACTATCATGTTAATAGTCCCCAAAGTCTCAAACCTCCCATCTCTTTCTAGGCTTCCTGCCTTATCAACTCCTATCCGTTGCGCATTAGATTTTGTTCCTGCGGTAACCAAGGTGACTATTTTGAACTCCTGGTATTCCTCCTTTCTGAGAGCAAGGTTATCCATATCTGCTCCGGTCAGTAGTATGGCTGTTTCGGCCGGAGGAAGGTTCAAATCGCTGAAAATTTTGTTCACATGAGCGTTGGGATTCTGGTGCACAAATTCCCACAAGACAGGAGGATTGTAGTGATTAGCTACTACTTTCACTTCCTTGAATCCCTCCCTGGTGCTTAAACACCTTCTTCCCTTGGCGAAAGAGGCTAGGAAGGTCTTTACCTCTATCCCTTGGAATTGGTGATAAATTATTCTAGCTTTTGTCCCTTCTAAGTCGATTTCTATCTCTTTTTCTTTCATATTTTCCTCTATTAGAAGAAAGCGAGCCCCTTCCTTCTTCGCAATAGATAAAGAAAGAAGGGTGCTCCACAGAAAGCAGTTATTGCCCCTACAGGGATCTCCGTAGGGGGAATTAAGGTATGGGCTAAGGTATCGGTCAGGATGAGGAAAATGGCGCCAACCAAGGTAGATAAAGGGAGCAAAAAACGGTGATCCGGTCCCCAAACAAGCCTTACCGCATGAGGGACGATTATGCCGACAAAACCGATAAGGCCAGTGAAGCAAATTGCCGAGGAAGTAATGAGGGTAGCGGCACCCAGCAAAATAAGCTTGACCCTCTCTACGTTGATGCCCAGTTGTTGTGCCTGCTCTTCGTCAAGCTGCATTACATTGAGCGGTCGGGCATGAATCCAGATGACTGCAAGGCCTGCCAATACACAAGGAAGGACGACCCACACCTCAGACCATTTAGTAAGGGAGAGCCCACCCAGCAGCCAGAATACAATCCCGTGTAGTTCTTGACCGGAAATGGTCATAAGGTAAGAGGTAATGGAGGCTAGAAAGGCGCCCAGAGCTACTCCAGCCAGGATAAGCGTAGTCGCTGGCAGGGTTTTGCCCACACGGGCAAGCAAATAGACCACGGTGACGGCGCCCGTGGCACCAATGAAAGCAAATAATGGCACGGCCCCAAAACTCATCCAAGCTAAGGTGAAAGGAATAAGCATGGCAACAGTAGCTCCTAGTCCAGCCCCTGAGGCAACACCTAAAAGATAAGGGTCAGCCAGAGGATTGCGGAATAGACCTTGATAAGTAGCTCCGGCCACTGCTAAAGCTGCTCCTACTAAACCTGCCAGAATGATGCGCGGCAGCCTGATATCCAAGATTATCGTCTCAAGATTTTTTAAGCTCAGGGTCGCCCCCGAAATTTCGGGGGGAGAAATTGTGATGTGGAGAAAGGGCAGTTGAGAAAGAAGGACTTGAAAACAAGTGGAAAAGGGAATACGGACACTTCCCAAGGCAGTGGCAAATACGAGTACCACCACAAGCAATCCAGCAAGCCCTATTAAAGAATAAACTCTACTATGCCAGCGAATGGCATAAGGAACGACAGGCTCATTAACCACCTCAGATACAGTACGTGCCATTTTGAAAGCTTAATATATTCGCACTACTTCATACTCAAGCTTTTCATCTCTCTCAAACTTAGTATTCAATGCCCTCCCTGCTTTCTATCCCCTGACTATGAGGATGCTTCACTTCTTTAATCTCGCTGACCAAATCTGCCTTCTTTATAATCTTTTCTGTGGCACCGCGTCCGGTTAAGATGAGCTCCAAGTTTTCTGGCTTTGCCTCCAAAAGAGAAAGAATCTCCTCTTCTTTCAGAAAGCCATCACGCAGGGCGATGTCTATTTCATCCAAAACCAGCATGTCCCAGGATTGGTCCTGAAAAAGCTCCTTAATAAATCCCAGCCCCTTGGAGCATTCCTCGCAGACCTCGTCCGGATTCAGTTCCTTGTAGAAATGAGGATGTTTGCGAGCAAAAAGGAAGGTCTTTATCCCGAGCTTCTGCAGGGATTTATATTCACCGTACCCAAATACCTCAGGGTCCTTAAAAAAGGAGAGGAAGCCGACCTTGAAACCATGCCCGGCAGCTCGAACTGCCTGACCAATGGCAGCAGTAGACTTCCCTTTGCCATCTCCGGTATATACTTGAATTAAGCCTTTCTCTTTCATCTCAGTTTCCCTTTATAGCAATTCAGTCGAGATTTCCAAAAACCACATGTTATCTCTTCTTTCCTTTTCATCCTTAGTAACATTGAGTGCTCTCCTGGAGATGGGACCCGCGGTGACAAAGGTATGAAATTCCCCACTTTCCCCACAGGGATGGGAGCCAAGTTTACTAATTCGCCTTACAAGAGCTTCATCTAGTACCTTTCCCAGCAGGCCCTCCTCTAATCTAGTGGCTACTACCATGGCTTTGAACTCTAGCCTAAGAAATTCGTCAATTAGCTCCTCCGGCTTTACTTGCCAGAGAGGCAAAGACGCCTTTATCCCTACTTCAGCACATACCCTCTCCACCCAATCCCTGTGCTCCTGTAAATCTATGTCGCCGAACACCTCTCCCTCTATCCCTTTATCTTTGAGTTCCCTCACAACCTTCTTGAAGCTTTCCTCATAGCCTTCCCACGACGTTTTCACCTGAATTATGGGGATGCCAATGGCTTCCGCCTGCAAGGCCAGAACACCGGCTTTAATCCCGTGGGACCTCGACCTTTCACCATCTTTGGAGATAAAGTTAACAAGATATTAGACTTTGTGCCCTTGTGAAATAGCTTTATACGTTGCCAGGGCACACTCCTTACCTCTGCTCCATGAAGCAAAAACTTTCATCTGACTACCTCCTTAAGAAAGTCTGCCGAATATCTCGGGATGAATAAACTGAGCAAGTTCCTCCAAAGCTTGGACTATTCTCGGCCCGGTGCGACTAACTATATCGGCATCAATCTGATATACCCTATTGTTCTTGCGAGCCTCGGTAGCACTAAGCCTTGGCTCACTCTCTGCCCAGTTAAATGGTTCATCTTCAGCCTCTCCATGACCGATACAGGCAAGGATTACCTCAGGGTTGCGGGCAAGAACCAATTCAATATCAACTGCCTTATGCCCGGTGACATCCTGAAAAATATTTACCCCTCCTGCTTTCTCAATCAACTCATGAATAAAAGTCCCTGAGCCACTGGTCCACAGCGGATCGTGCCAGGTGATATAAAAAACCCTTGGTCTTTCCTGTAGGTTTTCAGTCTTATCTGTTATTGCTTCAATCCTGCTCTCCATTTGAGTTGTAAGCTCAAACGCTTCCTTTTCCTTATCAGTTATCTTTCCTACCATCTGGATATCTGCAAGCACTCCATCAAGATTTCCTGGCATTAAGGCAAATACTGTGAGGCCTTTGTCTTCCAGAGCAGGGATAGTTTCCTCTTTATGAATATCGTCAGCGACTATCAGATCCGGTTGCAAGGCGATTATCTTTTCTATATCTGGTGTGGAATACCCCCCCACCTTTTCTTTATCCAGAGCTTCTGGGGGATAATTACAATATTCTGTCACCCCCACCACCTTCTCTCCTAAACCCAAAGCGAATAGAATTTCAGTATTAGAGGGACTTAAAGAGATGATTCGCTGAGGTATTCCTTTAATACTGACCAACCTTCCCAAATCATCGACCACGCCTCCTGTGGGTGTAGGGTTGTTTGGGTTGCAAGCTGTCAGGATGAGAGCTATGCTCAGAAGTGCCAAAAAGCAGTTTGTACCTCGGGTAGAAATTTGTTTGCAGAACTTTTTCATGCGACCAATTTGTAATTAAGGTCAGCAGTGAATTGATATCTTAACAACTTATGCTTAGTATAAGCAAGTTTGCTTGATTAAATATAGGTTGCTACGCCGTCGTAGGTAAGCTCATGCCCTCTTCTTAATCTTTCGTCGGATGAATACTAGCGCTGCAATAAGCGCTGCAATGATTACAATAATCACCGTATTAACAATGCCCAGTTTATTGAAAAGGGATTCCTTGCCCTCCACCACGAACTTTCCTTGTTTATCCCCTATGGAGACAGTGTAAGTGCCTGGAATTGACCTGGTTGCATTAAAGACCACATTTTCGGATGAATAAGCTGGAATCTCCACTATGCGGGCATCTTCTAGGCTGCCATTGATGTAAAGAAAGGCTTGGTAATTTTCAGCCTCCCCGCCGCTATTGGCTATGTTGACGAGAATGTGGACTGTTTGCTCGGGCGTAACTTTCTCTGGCAAGACGCTCAGGGAGGAGACTATGAAGCCAGTCGATTTCTCAAACGGAGCAAAGTTGGCGGTAACATTCTTCTTCGAATCCATAACTATGGTAATAGTATCGCCACTCCCGCTTAACTCGCCACCCCATCCCGAGAAGGCATAGCCCTCAGCAGGAACGGCGGTCAGTGTAACAAGAGTGTTAGCTTGGTACTGATTAGCTGATGCCAGGGGTGTGAGAAGCACTTCCCCACCTTCCTGGGGTTCACAGATTAGCGACAAGGTATAAACTGACAGCGCAATCTCGCTAAACTTAGCCGCTATCGTTTTATCTTCATTCATAGTCACTGTGGTGGACAGAGATGATGGATTAGCGACGTCACCACCCCAGCCATCAAATTGCCAGCCTGAGGCCGGTGTGGCGCTTATTTCTACTTCTTCCCCGGCATCATAATCATGGCTAGTTAGTGGGGAAGGGGTAGTTGAGCCATTCCCCTGCAGCAGGATAGTGAGGCTGTAGGTTACTGGAGCGGGGGCGGTTACAGTTATAGAGCTATCTTCGATGGGGTACTCGACTTTATTTTCATCTCTAACTACACCGTGGAAGGTATAGCTAGCGGTGGCAGTAACCACGGGAGCCTTGACGCGGTAGGTGAAGCTCTCTGAGCCAGCGAATGTAAACCTGATTGAATTACCTGTTTTTTCAACCCCGATATCGCTTGGGGTGCAATCGAGGTAGGTGAAACCAGCGGGCAGGGTTTCCCACACCTGACCAAAAATTCCACAGCCTGAAGGTGTAATAGTAATCTCAAACTCTGCTCCTGAGGCTACTGAAGTTGGAAGTTCCCTTATGGCTGTCGTCACCGCTGCTGAAGCTGGTAGGACCAGCAGCACTGCCAGTAATGTGCTTGCCAGCAGCGCAGAAAGAAATCTCTTCCATATTATTCGCCTGCTCATCCTTTCTCCTATTCAAAGTAAAGCATCACGACCTGTATAGCCTGGGCCTTAGTTATCAGGTTGTTGGAGTAGTCTTGAATAGCTTTGATAGCTTCGGCCTTGTTGATCCTCCCATCACCGTCTGCATCATAGTCAGAAGGCTCAAAGAAAATTTGAGGGTGGAGGTCTTTGGCCATCGCCTCCAGACCAAGCACTATTCGGGGTCCGGGTCGCTCAAGCCAGTTGGAATCTATGTAATATATTCTGCCATTCTTGCGAGCCGATACATCTTTGAGACGAGGCTCAGTGTTTACCCAATCCCATGTTGTAGACCCGGTACCACCCATTGCTGTCACTATGATTACCTCAGGGTCTCGTGCGATCAGTGCCTCGATGTCAACCGCTGGCCATCCCTCGAGATCGCCAAAAATATTCACCCCTCCGGCCTTCTCAATCAAGTCATTGATGAAGGTGTCTTGCCCGCTGGTGTATATAGGGTCGTGCCAGAGGATGTGCAGTACCCTAGGTTTCTCACTGGGGAGAAGCCAGGTTGTTTTGCTTGTTACAGCTCTGATCTTGCTTGTCATCTGATCTGTAAGCTCATTCGCCTCGGCTTCCTTATCCGTTATTTCCCCCACTGTCCTGATATCATCAAGCAGATCATCCAAGTCAGTGGATTTTATAGCGAATATCGTTAACCCTAGTCCCTCCAAAGTATTAATGACATCTTTGCCATTAACCTCTTCAGCTAATATCAAATCAGGCTGGAGAGCAATTATCTTTTCTATATTTATAGACGTGCCCGAAGGTCCTCCTACCTTTTCTTTTTCCACGGCCTCAGGCGGGTAATCACAAAAATCTGTCACTCCTATCACTCTATCTCCTAAGCCCAGGGCAAAGAGTATCTCGGTATTGGAAGGAGCTAGTGAATTAATCCTCATGGGTGCTGCCTTGATGGTTACTTCCCGGCCTAAATCATCAATGACGGTGATCGGGTAGGTGGTGGCTAAACTGGTTAGGGGAAACGCCATCACCACCATCGCTAAAACTAAGAATAAGCTACACAAAGCAGCCAATTTTTTCTTAATGCTATTCATCTTTGCTCCTTCTGGCACAAGCACACTTTAGTTTATACAAATAAACTTGATTGAGTAATATGATAAAACAGCACAGAAAGGACTGTCAAGGGTTTCAACAACCAGTCGGATAGCCAAGGGAAAAATTTTAGTTAAGATATGAGGGCGATAGAGATGGATTTACTCTGAAGGTGAGGCTAGGATTCTGGCGATTGGCTCAGCTGGTTTTAAGCCTGTAATTGGGTTTTTAAATTGATTTTGGGAGATTCTCTACGTCCCTTTAAGTCGACAATTTCGTAAACCAGATTTTCTTCCTCGAATCTCTGCAACAATAGTGAGACTTTGTCCTCGCTACAGACAACCAAGAAAGGCAAGCCGCAGTAAGCTGCCTCTATGGCTGCCTCCGTGACACCGTGCAGGTAGTCAGGCTTTCTACGTATTTGCGTCAGTGCTACCAGAGCTTCGGTGCCCATTGCTCCGACCAGCCTTGCTTCTTTTACTTCCCGTTCCAATCGGGCAAGGTCAGTGCTTCTGGAACCCCCATCCTGCACATTGGGTACTTTGCCTATGGTAACTTTAGCTGTCTCGAGCTTTATTACCCCTTCGATGTTGCGAATGCCAACGTCTTGGCCTTTTTTGGCCTCAGTTACAGTTATTCCCTTAGCTCCTTTACCACTTATGCCATCGGAGGCGAAGAGCAAGCCGTCTTTCATATATAGCGATACTTGTTGTCCAACGGATAAGTCGCTATCGGCTATGGCGGTTGAGGTTGATATATCAGCCACGACCTTGCTCACAAACCAAGCGTAGCTGTGTAACTGCCGGGACATTTGCAAAATCCAGTCTACGCCTTCTCTAGTCACCTTATATCTGGAGCGACCTTGGGAGCTTAGCCAGCCGTCCTTTATCAATTCCTTGACGTACTCAGAAACTGCCTGCGAAGTAATGCCCAATCTTGGGGCGATATCTTTCTGCTGTATGTTAGGCTGATTTGCTGCTATTTCTAGCAGTATCTGAAACTTGGTAGCCAGATTCTTGCTCTGTAGTATTTGTGCCATACAAAAACATTATACCACTTGCTGACCAAGCTAGATTAGTAAAGCGAGCTGGGGCAAATGGCTCTCAATATGCACTCATCGCAGCGAGGTCGGCGGGCATGGCATATTCGCCTGCCATGTTCTATTAGATGGATGTGGAATTGATATACTTTTGAGGGTGGAATTTGCTTTTGCAACAGGCTGGGCGCTTTATCTATAGACACTCTGGAATCAATTAGCCCTAATCGTTTGGCTACCCGAAAAACGTGTGTATCCACTGGCAGGGATGGCTTCCCCAAGGAAAAAAGCAGCACGCAGCTAGCTGTTTTATGCCCTACTCCTGGCAGATGCATTAAGTAGTCTTTCGCTTCAACCATATTCATTGATTTGAGAAAATCAAGGCTGAGATGACCCTGCTCATCTTCGATCTGCTCAAGTATCTGCTTTATTCTAACGGCTTTGATTTGGAACAGTCCTCCTGATTTGATGACTTGAGCAATATGTTCTACTGGGGCTGAAGCTACAGCTTCCCAGCTATCAAAGCTAGCTTTAAGAGAGTCAAAAGCTCTTCCAGAATTTACATCCGAGGTATTTTGAGAAAGAACAGTTCCTATGAGCATATCAATAGGCTCTCTGTCTGGCTGCCACTCCCGAGGTCCATATTCCTGCTCTAAGAGTCCGATGATTTTTTCAATGGCCACTGGCTCAAAAATAGCATGTTAGCGCCTCTTGATGCAAAGATATCCTGTTATAATCCGATGTCTTGTGCCATCGCTTGTCTTGGTTAATGCAAAGCGAGGAACTGAGCGGAATGACTGATTGTGCAAGACAGAAGGCCGATCAATCAGTGGGTAAGAGCAGAGCGTCAAGGTGCTGTATGAAGCCTCCGAGCAAAAACCGTGCTCCCCCTCTCAAGCCTGTGATTGTTGAGAGCCGCTTCACTAAGCTTAAACCAAGAATGTATGTTGCGTCTGCACAGGGTCAAGGGCTAAAATAACTGGCATTCTTGGTTGGAGGAAGCTCTAATATGCGAAAACCTTTTGAAGGTATACGAGTTCTGGAATGGGGAATCTTCCATGCTGGGCCCGGAGGCACCGCTATCCTTTGTGATATGGGAGCTGAAGTTATCAAGGTCGAGCAGCCAGGCACTGGCGACCCAGTGCGGTTTGCGGACTACAAAGATGTCTCTTTTAAGCTTCCTGATGATACTAACCTCTTCTATGCCGGAGCCAATCGTGGCAAGAAGAGCATAACACTCAACCTGAGCCATCCTCAGGGCAGGCAAATCGCCTACAACCTGGTCAAGAAATCCGATGTTTTTTTCACTAACCTAAGACCCAGCACCATCAAAAAGATGTTTATGGACTACCAGACCCTATCAAAGATAAATCCCAGGCTGATCTATGCCTCGGTAACGGGATTCGGCAGCCGAGGGCCCGACGCAGATAGAGGCGCCTTTGACTTTCAGGGCCAGGGGAGAGCAGGCATGATGTATGCCTTTGGCGAGCCCAACACGCCCCCGCTGTTAGGGCAATTCGGCATTGTTGACCAGGCAACCGCAATCATGGCCAGCTACGAAATAGTGATAGCTCTATTCATGCGTGAGCGCTTCGGCATAGGGCAAGAGGTGAACGTGTCCCTCCTCGGCACCACCTCGTACCTGTTGTACTTCAACTATCTCGTATCCCTCATGACCGGGCGTGAAATGCCCAGGCATGAGCAAGCTCGTGCCAGCGCTTTGCGCAACTACTACCGATGCCTAGACGATAACTGGATAGTCCTGACCCAGCCGCCCACTGAAAGTGGTTGGAAAGAAGCATGTCACGTTCTGGGGCATCCTGATCTTGTGGACGACACGCGCTTCAACAGCGAGCGCAAGAGGATGGAGAACTCAAGAGAGTTGGTTTCCATCTTCAGTAGGGCATTTGCCGGCAAACCGAGAGACGAGTGGTTAAGGTTATGTGCTGATAAGAACATTCCCATATGTGCTGTCAACACCATCACGGAAGCTATCAATGACCCACAGATGATAGAAAATGACTACATTGTGGATTTTGAGCACCCCAAGATGGGGTGTCTAAGAATTCCCGGTTTTCCTATCCATTTCAGCCAGGCTCAGATTAATAACAACCTGCTAGCACCCGAGCTCGGCGAGCATACAAACAGTGTACTGAAAGAGACAGGCGGATACAGCGATGAAGACATAGCTCGATTCAGAGAGGATGGGGTGATATAGCGACAGATACTTGACCCAATATACATTCCCACGTTTTGCTCAGTAGTCAGCTTGAACAAACTGGACGGGCATGCCCTCGCGATAACATTTGCGGCAGTCTATGTGAATCAGATAAGATAAACATCTGCAAAACGGGAGATGAGTATGACTCTTGTAGAGAAAATATTAGCCAAGAAAGCTGGAAAGAAAGCTGTAAGGCCGGACGAGATTGTCGAGGTCTCCGTGGACCTTGCAATGATACACGATGCCTTAGGTGCGCATACGATCGCCAAATTCAGGGAGCTGGGCGTTGAGAAGGTCTGGGATCCTACGAGAATCGTAGTAGTGCTGGACCATTATGTGCCCAACAAGGACGTCGATACTGCCAAAAAGTGTCTTAACATAAAGAAATTTGTCCTCGAGCAAGGTATAGAAGACTACTACGAAGTTGGAAAGGGGGGCATAGCCCACCAGGTGCTTGTCGAGAAGGGCCATGTGCTGCCAGGGACTATTCTTGTTGGTGTGGACAGTCATACAACGACATCGGGCGTAGTTGGAGCTTTTGCTACTGGGATTGGTGTCGATGAGATGGCCGTAGTCTTCAAAACGGGAAGGTTATGGGAACGGGTTCCTGGAACCATCAGGATAAATGTTGAAGGCAAACTGGTGCCTCCGATTGCGTCGAAGGATTTGATGCTTTTCATACTGAGGAGCCTAGGGGTAAGCGGCGCCCTGTTTAAGTCTCTTCAATATACAGGCTCCGTCATCAGTCAAATGAGCATCGAGGGGCGCATGGTATTAACTAATATGGCAATAGAGTCAGGTGCTACTAATGGTATTATTGAGCCCGACCAAAAGGTGCTGGATTTTCTTAAAGCAAGAACGAAGCACCCTTTCGAGCTTATTCAGAGCGACCAGGATGCGGAGTATGCGGAAACACTTGAGTTTCATGCTGGGGATATTAAGGAGCCTATGGTTGCCGTGCCACCTAAGCCGTCCAATGCTGTGGGAGTTTCCGAAGTTGAGGGAACCAGGATTGATCAAGCGTTCATAGGCTCCTGCACTAATGGACGCCTGGAGGACCTCAGGATTGCTGCCAGAATACTCAAGGACCGGAAGGTAGATAAGTTTACCAAGGTTATCGTCATACCGGCCTCACAGGAGGTCTTTAAGGCAGCTCTGGCAGAGGGGTTAATAGCGACATTTGTGGAGGCTGGGGCTGTGGTAGGCCCACCTACTTGTGGTCCGTGCATGGAGGCGCATATGGGCATACTGGGACCAGGCGAGGTTTGCCTGAGTACGGCAAATCGTAACTTTCAAGGTAGGGTAGGGGATGTAACCGCGAAGGTATACCTGGCATCACCGGCGACAGTTGCAGCCTCGGCACTGAAGGGCAAAATAAGTGACCCACGGGAGTTTTTCTAGGAGGCACAGGATGGAACTCAAAGGAAGGGTCTGGAAGTTTGGCAAGGATGTTGACACTGATGAGCTGTTTGCAGGAAGGTTCATCATGGGTGGTGACGAGACTAACAAGAGCCATTATGAAGAGTTCATCACAAGGAGCGGGCTAAGCGATGTTGGGCATCGTGAGAATGTGCCCAGGGATTTTCTCGCCAAGGTTGAGAAGGGGGACATTATAGTTGCGGAAGAAAACTTTGGCATTGGTTCAAGCAGGCAACAGGCTGCGGAAACTCTGAAATTTAAGGGTGTCCAGGCTGTAGTTGCAGATTCAATACACAGGATATTCTTTAGAAACTTCTGGAACCTTGGATGCCCGGCCATAGATTTGCCGGGCATTTCCGCTGAATTTGAGACCGGGCATGAGATAGCGATTAACCTGAGGCAAGGGACTATTAAGAACCTGAGTACCGGTAGGAAGTTTGAGTTTCGCCTGATAATGCCAGCATGGTTCATAGACATGGTAGAAGCTGGAGGGCTAATCCCCTACCATAAATCTCTGAAATCTTAAATTCTGTAGCTGATTTCCCCGGTTTTTGAGCAGGCTTTACTTTAACCTGAATTTTCGTTGATTAATTATCTCTGGCAACTCCGTTTATGCTTATACTCTCCCGAGATTTATGATAGTGTATGCCGTAGAATTCGATGCAGAAAGTGGTTTGGGATATGGACCCCGGCATCGATGATGCCCTGGCTTTAATCTTGGCTCTAAAGTCACCTGAGATTCAAGTTCGGGGCATTACTACGGTGGCAGGCAATGCTCGAGTGGAGGTGACTAGTGCCAACGCTCGCCGGGTATCGGAATATCTGGACGCAGGCAGTATCCCGGTAGCGATGGGAGCAGCAAACCCTTTGAATCGCCCGTTGGAAGATGGATTGAGCTACACTGGCCGAGATGGGCTGGGCAACTGTGGCTTGCCTGCGCCCCTGACTCCGCTGCATCCAGCTAAAGTTTGGGATTTTCTTGCCCGGCTAGTCTTGGATGCTCCCGGTGAGCTTACTCTAGTGGCCACAGGGCCTCTAACCAATGTAGCTTACGCCTTTGAGCTTCATCCCGAACTGCCCGGACTTTTAGCCAGACTGGTTCTCATGGGGGGTGCTTATGGCATAACGCCCTATGGCAAGGGAAATCAGACACCCTGTGCTGAGTTTAATGTCTGGCAGGACCCTGAAGCTGCTCATGTAGTGTTCAACTCCGGGGCGGACATCTTTGCTGTGGGGCTGGATGTATCTATGGACCCTGCGGCTTGCCTAAGTAGACAGCATCTGGAGCGGCTTAAGACCGCGCATACTCCTGCTGCACGTCTGGCAGCCCAACTGGTAGAATACGAGGTAAAACACCACGGATGCTGTAGAATGCACGACCCTCTAGCTTTGGCAACGTTGTTGGACGCTTCCCTGTTCGATTTCATATCGGCGAGGGTGGAAGTGGTTGAGGGGGGTGACTGGGATAGAGGGGCTACTCGTATTTTGTCCTCTGGCGGCTCTCAGTCGGTACACGTAGCCTCTGCCGTGGACGGGCCTCGCTTTTTAAAACTGTTCCTATCCCGTATATTAAAGGAATAAGATGGTCAGTTTGGTAGTATGTGGCGCCATAAACTGGGATATTAGCTGCTTCGTAGAACATTTGCCGGTGCCAGGTGAAGAAGTAACCATAAAGCATATTACCCGTGTGTCCGGAGGGACAGGGGGCAACGTTGCTGTGGCTGCAGCACGGATTTTAGGGGCTAAAGAAGTTGCATTGATAGGCACTCTGGGCAAAGATGAAATTGCTAGCCGGCAAATTGCCGCCCTTGATGCCGAAGGGGTCATCACCGAGGGAATTCAGCACATTACAGGAGAGGAATCGGGGCAGGCTTACATTTTGGTTGACCAAACTGGACAGAACGTTATCGCCAGTTATCTGGGGGCGAATGCCAGGCTGGGCCTGGAACACCTGAACAAAGCGCAGGTTAAGCAGCAGCTATGGGAATGCCGAGGCATCGTCCTCACCGACCCTCCGCTAGATGTAGCAAGAGAGTTGATAAACTTGGCAAAAGGGCGTGGTGTCCCCTTACTGTGGGACCCGGGGATTTTGATAAGCCCGAACTGGGAAGCATTGCAATCTCTTGCCAGAGAGGCAGAAGTCCTCTTTTTAAACGAAACGGAGGCGAGTGCTCTACTTGGGACTGCTGAGTTAAACAGGAGCTTGCAGACATTGCGGGAGCTGGGATTCCGTAACCACATAGTGCTCAAACTTGGTGCTCAGGGAGTAGTCATGCTTGACTCGGCTAGCAGTACACTGATCGAAGTCCCTGCCTTGCCTCTCAAGAAGCTAGGTCTGGATGTAGTCAATACTGTAGGTTGCGGGGATGCTTTTGTGGGCGCCTTCGCCGCCTACCATGTTTTGGGAGCTGACGTGCAGAAGTCGCTTATCATGGCCAGCGCTGCCGCCGGCCTTAACGCCACCAAGCCCGAGACCCGAGGCAGCCCCGACCGAGCCAGACTAGAGGAAGTGGCGAATCGCAGCCAGAGGTTTGGCTTCAGGACCCAAGAGCACAGACTCTCTTAAAAACTGCCGAGCCAACTTGTTTAAAGATAAGTGCTGGGCAGTTTTATCTCGCTATACTACCCCTTTTCAACCTCAACAACCTTATTCCTGTTCCTAAGGCCGCTGAGAATCCTGACCTGGCTCTGGGGAACGCCAAAATGCTGCGCCAGTAATTTGATGACTGCCTGGTTGGCCTTGCCTTCTCTCGGCGGCTCTTTAACCTTGACTATAAAGCTATTGCCTTCCTGGCTAAGCTCTTCGGTCTTGGAATTGGGCTTCACCTTAACTTGAATTTGCATCCACTACTTCTCCCCACATTCCCTGGTTATGGAATCCTACCAGCTTAAGGGGCGCTATTTCATTGCTTAAGGACTTTTCACTGCCAGTAAATACCCTGATATAGTTGCTGGTCAGTCCTGAGTATACGTTGCTTCCGGGGCTTGTTTCCTTTTCCCATAAGACCGGCATAGTCTGCCCCAAAAACTGCTTAAAAAAGCTGTGACGGCAGATTTGAGATAGCCTTAGCATGCGCTGGTTACGCTCTTCCTTAATTTCATTTTTTATCTGTTCGGGCATTCTGACTGCCGCTGTCTCAGGGCGGGGTGAGAAGGGGAAGACATGGATGTTGGCAAAGCCAGCTTGCTGGCAAAAATAGTAGCTTTGTTCAAATTCTTCATCGCTTTCCCCGGGAAAAGCAACCATGATATCAGTGGTGATAGCCACTTCTGGTATCATCTCTTTAATCAAATTTATTGTTCTCTGATATTGGTCCAGAGTGTAGTTTCTCTTCATCCTCCGTAGCACAGTCTCGCTGCCACTTTGCAGGGCTAAGTGGAAATGCCGACAAAGCCTTCCATCCTGCCATAGGGCAAGAAATTCAGAAGATATTTCTGAAGGCTGTAAAGAAGAGATGCGTAATCTCTCGATTCCTGTATCGCGGAGAATACGTTGCACCAAATCCCCGAGGTCAGCGCCGTCGTCTTTATAGCCGCCAACTTTCGTCCCGGTGAGAACAACTTCTTTGTAGCCCAGGGCCACCTTTTGCTGAACTTCGCCAACTATCTGGGAAGCAGGCAAGGAATATTCATGAGGTCTCACCTTGGGCACAATGCAATAGGTGCAGTGGCTATGACAGCCATCTTGAATCTTTATTAGACTACGAACCCGAGCAGTGGTAGTAATGGGCGAGATTGCTTCGCTGCGCTCGCTATGATGTAAAGTGTTCCTTGCAAGGATGGAAGAAGGTGTCGGCAGTGACAAACTCGTCACACTCTCAAGTAATTGTTCTTTCTCCTCGTTGTCAACTACGATGTCAGCAAGCTGGGCTAGTTCTTGGTGGCTTCTTTGGGCATAACAGCCAGTGGCGATAATTAAGGCATGGGGATTTCTTCGCCTTGCTAGCCTGAGCCAGTGGCGTGACTTGCGGTCGGCAATATGGGTGACTGTGCAGGTATTGGCAATATAAATATCTGCCCCATCACCGGAGGAAACAAGTTGAAATCCGGCTTTGCTAAAACGACCGGCCAGGGATTCCGTCTCGGCCTGATTGAGTTTGCAACCTAATGTGTAGAAAGCTACCTTCATTTATATGGATTATATTTATTGCCTGGTCGAACGGTCAAATTGCCATGCCGCAGATCTTGCTTGACACCCTTCTCATAGGATATAGTTAGCGATTCTAACGAAAGGTATTAAGCCAGGGTGCGAAATTGACTCAACGACCTCGATGGAAAGTCCTGCCCTCGATGCCAGATGAATACTTAGGTGCCTCTGATCTTCCTCCTGCAATCGCTCAACTACTCTATAATCGTGGCGTTAAGCTAGAAGAAATCGACCCCTTTTTGGCTGTTGACCAGAGGCTGGAGGGCAATCCCTTCCTGCTTCCTGATATATCAGGGGCTGTAAGCAGGATCTATGAGGCTGTGCTTTCCAGGGAAAAAATCGCCCTCTTTGGTGATTTTGACGTCGATGGCGTCACAGCCACGATTATTCTTGCCGAGGGACTATCATGGCTTGGTGCCGAGGTCATTCCCTATATTCCTGACCGCCTTAACGAAGGCCACGGACTAAATATTTCCGCTATAGAGAAGCTTCATGCCCAGGGGGCAGACTTGGTTATCACCGATGATTGTGGCGTAACTGACCTTACAGAGGTAAAACGGGCTCAAGAAATGGGGATAGATATGATTATCACCGACCATCATATTCCATTAGGAAGCCTACCTCAAGCCGTAGCTGTAATTGACCCAAAGCGAAAGGATTCAGTGTATCCTTATCCTGATTTGGCCGGCGCTGGCGTTGTCTTCAAGCTTCTGCAAGCGCTATTTCACAAAGATAGCAGGGGGAAAAGGCTAACCAAATTTCTGGACTTGGTAGCTTTGGCTACCGTTGCTGATTTGGCTCTCATGGTTGGCGAGAATCGTTACCTGGTGAAGGAAGGGCTGAGAGAGCTTAATAGTACCTCCCGCATAGGAATTCAAGAAATGGTCAAACTAGCCGGGCTGAAGCCAGGTGAACTTGATACGGAAGATATCTCCTGGGCCCTGGGGACTCGCCTCAACGCTGCGGGCAGGGTGAACAATGCCTACACCAGCTATCAGCTACTCACTACTCAGTCACCAGAGGAAGCTCGCCTACTAGCTCTGGAGCTAGAAGAAAAGAATAGTGAGCGGCAGAAATTAAGCAACGAAGTATTAAGCCAGGCGAAGGAAAAACTAGCCGCCAAGCTACACCTGCCAGTGCTTATAGAGGGCAGCGAAAGCTACCCCGTCGGTGTCATCGGGCTTGTTGCTGGCAAGCTCACAGACGAATTTTACAAGCCCACTATTATCATCAGTCTAGGTCCGGAGCAATGTCAGGGTAGTTGTCGTAGCATACCTGAGTTCAATATTGCCTCTGCTTTAGAGGAATGCCGTGACCTGCTTACTGCCTTTGGTGGCCATCCCTTAGCCGCTGGCTTCACTGTGTCACGCCAAAATTTAGCTCAGCTAGAGGAACGGATTATGAGCTTAGCTGTAGACCAATTAGGTCATCTTGACCTTCGCCCGGAAATAGTGATTGATGCCGAGCTTCCCTTGGCCACTTTTACTGGAGAGACCTTTAACCTTATGCAAAAGTTGAGCCCTTTTGGTCGAGGCAACCCACAGCCGACCTTTCTCACTCGGCAGGTCGAGGTAATTGAGTGTCGTAACTTCGGCAACCAGGGCCAATGGCTGAGACTAAAACTCAAACAAGGAAACATAACCTGGCAGGCTGTAGATTTTGAATCGCAGAGACCGGAGGAAGAAATTTCATCTTGCCTGGATATTGTGTATAACCTGGAAAAAAGTTGCTGGAATGGAGAAGAGGTGTTGGGTCTTAATCTTCGTGACTTTGCTCCGACTCAGCTTCATTAGGGAGTGCGGTTCTTAAAGCCTGTTTCTGAAATCGGCGTATCCTGATGATAAGCCAGGGCAAAGCTACCACTAGTATCGCTAGGCTAATAACCTGTGCCTGATAAAGTCCCAATAGGAATGGCTTGTTTACACGGAGAAACCTCAGGCCAAAATCACCAGCAGAATAAAGACAAAGGTAGAGGAAGAAAAGAGAGCCTTGCGGCTTGAGTTTGTCCCGAAATCGCCACACTATGGCAAAAACTATCAGATTCCATAGGAGAAAATAAATCTGGGTGGGGTATAGCGGCACCCCCCAATATTCAGAAGGTATGGTGTCACGAGGTGTATAAATCACAGCGGCGGGGAAAAAGTGGAAAGGGCTGGGCTTACCATAGCAACAGCCGTTTATGGTGCAGCCAACCCTGCCTATGGCTTGGGCTACAGGCACTCCGACAGCAACGGCATCGCCCATACCAGCTAGGCTGGAGAAGGGAACTCGCCTTATCCTCATATAGATCCACACTGCCACAATAACGCCGATAATGGTCCCATATAGAGCCAGGCCGGCGAAACCAATAAGTTCTTGGGGGTTTGCCATGTAATAGTCCCAGTAATCGATTACATGTGCTAGCCGGCCTCCGATAAAGCCGCCAATAATGCCCCAAAGGAAAAGGGCATAAATATCTTGTGAAAGGCTTAGTCTTTTTGCTTCTCTGAGGGTGATTAGTAATGCTGCTACAACCGCCAGGGCCACCATAATCCCATACCACCTCACGGTGAGGGAGCCAATGGTGAAAGCAACAGGGTCTATGCTGATAGTGAGCATTTATCTTTTCCTTTCGTTTCAAGAGAAAATAGCATTGACAAAGACCTCAGCGTCGAAGGGAGCTATGTCCTGTAGTTTTTCGCCAGTACCAATATAAGAAATGGGTATGTGCAACTCATCGCAGATGGCAAATACTATGCCGCCCCTGGCCGTGCCATCCAGCTTGGCTAGGAAAATATCGGTAACATCCACAGCTTCGGTGAAATGTTTGGCCTGAGCCAAGCCATTTTGGCCTGTGGTAGCATCCATTACCAGCAAAACCTGATGGGGGGCTGAGGCATCTTGCTTGGCTACCACTCTCTTTATCTTCTTAAGTTCTTCCATGAGATTAAACTTGGTATGAAGGCGACCCGCAGTATCGATGATTACCGCTTGCGCATGGCGGCTATACCCGGCCTGAACGGCGTCATAGGCAACTGCTCCCGGGTCGCCACCGGGTTGATGGGCGATCATTTCAGCACCTACTTTCCCTGCCCAGTGTTTAAGCTGTTCAATAGCTGCTGCTCGAAAAGTATCGGCTGCCGCCAATATAACCCGTTTTCCCTGCGAGGTCAAACCATAGGCCAGCTTGGCAATGCTCGTCGGCTTGCCCGAGCCATTCACGCCGACCACCAGAATGATATAAGGGGATTCCCCGCTTTGCTCAGGAATCCAATTTGCTCTCTGTGGTATGCTTAACAAGCTTACCATCTCTTCTTTCAAAGCTTCGCGTACCTGAGAAGTCTCCGATAGCCTATCTGTTTTTACTCGCTGTTTGACTTTACTCAGGAGCTTGCTTGTAGTCTCGACGCCAACATCAGCCGAGACAAGCAACTCTTCCAATTCCCCCCAGACTTCGTCCCCGAAAGAACTCCGGTTGAAGATATTAGCTATCTTGCCGAACCAGGTCTCCTTGCTTCGCTTTACCGCTGACTCGGTTCCCTTAACAAAATCAAACATGACGTAACCTCTGACGGGCAAAAAAGGAAATAAGGAATAGAGCCCCGGCCACCAGAATGATAGTCGCTCCTGAAGGCGAATCAAGCAGATAAGAAAGCCACAATCCGGATTGAGTGAAGACAATGCCAAAAAAGACGGACAGAAGCATTATTTTCTTGAAGTTGTGAGTAAACTGACTGGCCATCGCCGCAGGGATAGTTAGCAAAGCTATGACCATAATTATGCCTACCACCCTTATCAACACCACCACTGTCAGGGCTACCAGGCAAAGTAGGGCAAGGTATAGACGCTCTGCAGGCAGGCCAGCGGCAGTGCTGAATTCTTCGTCGAAGGAAATCGCCAGCAATTCCTTATAAAGTAGGAAAGTCACCAAAGCTATGATAATATCTAGGATTAGCATTAGAGTCATCTGTTGAGAAGACACGAACAAGATATCGCCGAAAAGGTAGCTCATAAGATCGGGGGCAAAGCCCGGGGTGAGGTAAACAAAAAGAATTCCTATCGCCATGCCTATTGCCCAGAGGATTCCAATTGCGGTATCCTCCGTCAATCTTGTTCTCCTCGAGACTAGACCCATGGTTACGGCAGCGATGGGAGCGAAAACTAACGCTCCGAAAACGGGGTCAACACCGAAGAAATACCCCAGGCCAATCCCGCCAAACGAGGCGTGTGAAATTCCACCGCTAATGAACACAATTCGTTTTACCACCACGTAGGTACCGACAATACCACAGGCAATGCTGGCTAATATGCTAGCGATAATAG
>DAOUMB010000096.1:0-2207 GCA_034414335.1 Dehalococcoidia bacterium | reverse complement strand
AGTAAAGGCAAAGGGATGGGCTTCAGCTTCTAATGTGTTTATACCAAGCAAGGGAATATTTAGGGCAGAGGCTAGTCCCTTGGCAGTGCTTATGCCTACGCGAAGCCCATTAAAACTTCCTGGGCCTTTGGCTACGATGATTGCTTCTACAGAGCTTATCTCTACCTTGGCTTGTTGTAACAGGCGAAGTAAATTTGGCAACAGTTCCATTGTGTGGTTTTGTGCTGTTTTCCAGGTTAGCGAAGCTAATGGCTCACCTTTATGAGATAAAGCAACACCGGCAGTGTTGGACGAAGTATCTATAGCTAATTCCATATCAAGAATCTAGTTTCTAACAGCGCTCGGTAAGCGGTTGATGGCTGACGGTCGGAAGCTTACGATTGTTTAGCATTTCGTATTTAACGCCAGAATTTTCCTCTCATTTTGAGTTGTTCTGTCAGTTCTTGGTAGCGTTCGCCTTGAGGTTTTAGGCGAATAGAGCGTTGTGTTTCGGAAGCAGGGATATAGTGCAGGGAGATAAGCAAATTATCCCGGGGCAGTATCTGCAGCCCTTTCTCTGCCCACTCAACCACACAAACTCCGTCACCGTAAAAATACTCCTCCAGCCCCAGGTCAGCAATTTCCTCAATATGCTCCAGTCGGTAGAAATCAATATGGTATAAAGGAAGCCTGCCATGATACTCTCTAAAGATAACGAAAGAGGGACTGAAGGCATATTCTTTTATGTTTAATCCCTGAGCAATGCCTTGGACAAGACAAGTTTTGCCCGTTCCCAACTCACCTGTGAGAAGGAAAACATCGGTTTTTTGAGCTAGTTCCCCTAAGCAGCTTCCCAAAAGCTGAGTTTGTTCAGGGCTATGCGAGTTTAACTTTAGGGACTCCATTCTTAAAGTGTTCCCACCCCCCTTTTTTATAAGGGATGATATTTCCCTTGCTATCCACCACAGCCACTCGTGTTGCTAATTTTTCTTCTGTTATATCACCGATTACGCTCACGGGGCAGTTTAGGGCTTGCTTAGCTTGAGCAACAGTTGCCTCATCAGCGGTAAAAAGAAGTTCGTAATCTTCTCCACCACACAAAGCCAGCTCCTGGTGGTTAGGGAAATTTGCTTTGACTAGAGGGTGCACAGGCACCTGTTCTATTCTTATCCTAGCGTTGACTTTGCTGGATTCACATATATGGTCTAGGTCGGCAACAAGTCCATCGCTTATATCTATAGCAGTTTTAACTCCTTGTTCTAATAAGATTTGCCCTTCTTTTATTTTTGGCATGGGCTGAAAATGAGCTCGTCTCAAGATATTGCTTATTTCAGGATCTGGAATATTTTTCCCCTTGAGCATTTCTGAACCGGCTGCCGATAATCCCAGGTGTCCTGTGACAGCTATTTGCTCACCAGGAAAAGCTGTTGACCTCTTAAGTATTGTTTTGTCTTTGGAGCAGCCTATGACTGTTATGGTGATAACTACATTGGAAGCAGTAGCTACATTACCTCCAACTATAGCCACTCCGAATTCCCCAGCCAGGTGCACCATACTGTTAGTGAATTTAGAGATGCCCTCCGCTTCTAGTTCGCCAGGTAGTGCGAGAGAAAGCAGAGCGTACTTGGGAATACCGCCCATCGCAGCTATGTCGCTTAAATTCACAGCCAATGCTTTCCAGCCTAATTCCTCCCAGTTAATGACGTCTAGGTCGAAGTGTATATCTTGGACTAAAGTATCCGTAGTAGCTAACTGGATGTGGTTATCACCTTGCCAAGCGGCAGCATCGTCACCAATGCCCACTAAAACTCGTTGCCACGAAGCATGTTCAGGATTTTTCTCTCTGGCGACGCTGTCACGTATGAGGTCAATTAGACCAAATTCTCCCAACTCAGATAATTTCATCGGTGGAATTATAGCATTGGCTTTATTTAACATTCTAGCTGGTAGACTTTGGACATGGTAGGAACATCTTGACATTGCTTGTTGCTAAGTCAACCTCTTATGATATAATAACCTAGAAATGCGTGATTACGAGCTGGTAGCTATAATTAGTCCTGAGCTTGATGAAGAGGGGGTATCTGAAATCATAGACAAGGTGAGTCAGTCGATTGACTGGCGGGGTGGTGTGGGGGACGGGGTAGACAAATGGGGGATAAGAAAGCTGGCTTACCCCATAAAGAAATTTATGGAGGCTAATTATGTTCTAGCTCGCTTCAAATTAATGC
>DAOUMB010000095.1:0-18323 GCA_034414335.1 Dehalococcoidia bacterium | reverse complement strand
TCCCCTTTAATGTCCTGCTTCAAGAAGGCATCAAGAACAACACGATTAGCCGCAATGAGCGCGTCATTACTGCCTATGTCAAGCCACCAGCCTCGGAGAAGGTGGCTTTTAATCTCCTTTCCCATCTCCAGAAGTTTCTGAATGGCGTCGGTTATTTCCAACTCCCCCCGCCAGGAAGGCTTTATCTGAGCTATAGCTTTGTGGATTTCAGCGGTGAAAAGATAAATCCCGATTACGGCAAGGTTGCTCTTCGGTTTCTTGGGCTTTTCTACGACATGCACTACCTTTCCTGAACTGCCGAGCTCAGCTACGCCAAACGCCTTGGGGTTGGGTACTTCCTTGAGGAGGATGCTAGCATCAAAGCTAGAAGCGCAGAACTCCTCCAGAAAATCTTTGACACCTTCCTGGATGAGGTTGTCGCCCAGGAACATGAGAAAAGGTGAATCGCCAAGGAAGCCTTGGGCTACCTTCACAGCGTGCGCTAACCCCAAGGGTTCAGACTGAGCGATAAATGTAATCTTCCCTCCCCACTCCAAACCAGTACCTAGGGCTTCCTCTATGTAAGGGCCAGAGTCTGGAGATACAACGATGCCGATATCTTTGATGCCGGCTTCTTTTACATAGTCCAACACATGAAATAAAATCGGCTTGTCGCCCACTGGCAGGAGGTGCTTTGGTATAGTGTTAGTTAGTGGCCTAAGTCTTGTGCCTTTGCCGGCAGCCAGGATTAAAGCTTTCATCCATCCACCCTTCTACCATACCTGCTTACTTGTCTGCACATCTTCCCGACCAACCATGTCCTTTTCCTCTATCCTAGTCACCTAAAGCAACGGACCGGGCGAGGTACTGCTTTACAAAGTCTATCGCATCTATCGATGTAGGGTCAACTTCGTTTAGCATCGCCAGATAGAAACTCGAATAATCGCCTAACAGGATCAAACTCATCACCTGAGCTAGGGCGCTTTCCCCTCTTGCCTCCGCAAATTCATAAGCGATTCCCGCCTGGGACAGTAACTTAGCGGTAGCCTCGTAGCGAAGTAAGCTCCGGGGGCGAAGTGAAGGAGAACGCAGTAAAAGCACGAATAACCTCTCCTTCGCCTCAACGGGGAATTCATAGCCTGCCACAGCATTATGGTTGAGTTCAGGGAAACTTTCAAAGAAGGCCCAAGCTTTGCCGTTCTCGTTAAATTGCGCTTTCCAGCGCTGGGCTAGTGCTGAGAGCACCTCTGCCCCATAAATGACTATTATATGCCCCCGCAGCTTAGCTGCCAGTTGCTTTGCGGGATTGGAGGCAAGGGGCTTGGTTTCAAGAAAATCTGCCGACAGTCTGTTTAGAATATCCAGCGCCTCTTGCAAATCCGCCGACTTATCTCGAAGCAAACCAAGTTTCTGAAAAATGCCAACCAGAGGAACAAAATTGTGGGGGAAGGCAGCTCTGGGAGGTGCCTGATAGTCCACCACGAAAATAGGGATGCCTTCATTTTCGGCCAGATGCTTAAGTTTGCCACCCGAGGTGATTACCAGCTTTTTGGCCTGGGTTTTTAGTGATTCGGTGAATGCAGATAGAGTTTCTTCGGTATTCCCCGAATAGCTTGAGGCAATGACCAGGGTGCTACCGTCAACAAATGATGGTAGGCCATAATCCCGGTGTACCCAGACAGGCAATTTGCTTTCAGCCAGAGCAAGCCGACGCGCAATATCACCGCCAATAGCAGAGCCACCCATCCCCAGGATAACGACATTAGATATCTTAGTATATTCGTGGGGGAGGTCAAACTTCAGCACCTTTTCCCACGTCTTCTGACATTGCTCAGGAAACCCGTGCAGGTGTTTAAGCATTCCTGAACTATCGAACTGCCGGTAAACCGAGGCATTATCTAAATCAATCATGGTTAACCCTCGATACCTTTCTTATGCTGCCTGCTGCCCCAATCCCAAGAGCCATCATTATCTAGAAGGATACCCTAATTAAATAACTCAGGCAACCCACATAAAATACAAAGTATCAATGCTCCGCAGTCGCATACTTTTGGCGAGTTTTGCTTACTCCCTCACCCACAACCTCTCCCCATCGGTAATGAACTCGATGGTCCCATCTTCATCTGTTCGATAAACATTGTCCTCACCCAGCGTGCCAATCAATCTCTCCACCACCTCAGGGCTGGGGTGGCCAAAGGGATTATCCGCCCCCACTGAAATCACCGCCACCTCAGGGTTAACTGCGGCCAGAAACTGCGGAGAAGTAGAAGTCTTGCTGCCATGATGGGCTACCTTGAGCACGGTGCTTTTCAAATTGGCTCGCTGCCCAATAAGCTCAAATTCAGCTTCCTCCCTGATGTCAGCGGTGAATAGGAAACTAACCTTGCCCCAGCTCAACCTCAGCACCACTCCATTGTTATCAACATCGTGGCTGGTCCCCTCAAACAAGCCTTCTGGCGGATTTAGTACCTCCATCTTGATTCCATTGCCCAAATCAATCTCCTGCCCCACCTGGGCTATGTTATGTTCGATTCCTTTCTCTCCAATAAGATTACTCCATTGCCGATAAATGGAAGAATCGTAAGATAACCCAGGCCCAAGCACCTGCTTCACTTTGTACCTCTGAAGAACCTCCACTAAGCCTGTAACGTGGTCAGCTTGAGGCTGAGTGGAAACCATGAGGTCTATCGTCTTATCCCAGAAAGGAAGCTTTTTACTCAGCTCCAAATTCAACTTTTGCAGGTCAGGACCGCCATCAATGAGTATGTTCTGATGATTGGGTGTTTGAACCAGGATGGCATCTCCCTGTCCCACATCAAGAAAACTTACATGAAGCTTGTCATCAGGCATGGTGAGAGCCACGGACCACACCAGAATAGCTATTACCAAAAAGACAGGAACAAGCCATTTCTTGGGCAGGCGCGCTTGAGGTTTGGGAATGCCCTCAGCGACTTTCTTTATTCCTGAAGTCAACCTGGAAGAGAAATCAGTAAATTCTTTTCTGTAGTTAAGGAACGCTATAACTCCCGCCAATACCACATAGTAGCCCCCGATATACCAGATGGAAACACTAGCCACCTCTAATGAAGAGTGCGGCAAGGCATCAAAGCCCTGAACCACCAAAAGCAAATAGCTAAGAAAGAGCCAGGCCAGCCAGCCCAGTATTTGAGCCGCAAGCCAAGCAAGGAGTCCCACGAAGGCAATTAACGCTGCCGCGACTATGATAAAGGGCAAGGCAGGCAAAGAGAAGAAGGTTGCCGGCAAGCCGACTAAAGAGACTACGCCAAAGTTGTAAGCTACAAGCGGCCCAACTGCCACGATAGCTGCCAAAGTTGCGGCAAAACCGTCGCTTATCATATTACCTGTGACCGCAATCTTCTCACTGGCTCCAGACAAGGAAGCAACTCCCTTTCTCCCCCACACCTGAAAGTAAGGATAGAGGGAAATAAGTCCGGCCATGGCCAAAAAACTGAGTTGAAAAGAGACGCTCCACAGGAGATTAGGTTGTATTCCCACCATCACCGCGGCCGCGAAAGCCAGGGCAATGATGGCGCTTCGCTGCCTACCTAGATATTCAGCTATTAAGAACAGGCTTCCCATGATTGCTGCCCGAATTACTGGCTGATGCATCCCGGCGAGCATGGCGTAAAGCCATGTAGCTCCAAAGGCCAGCCAGATATATATGGAACGCTGCCTGCCAAAGACCAGGACGCCCAAGCTCAGGAGCATGGCAATAATGATACTGAGATGTAAGCCAGAAATAGCTAGCAGGTGTGCTGTCCCACTCCTGGAAAAGACTTGATAAAGGGAATCGGGTATGTTGCCTCTCAGGCCCAGCAAAATAGCCTGAGCCAAGGAAGCTTGTGGTTCAGGCAGGGCTCTGGCTAAAGAAGTGGAAAGTCGCTCCCTCCAAGAGTAAATCACCTGCAAAGGCTTAATGCCCTCGCCCCGGCCTATAATTTCTACGCCAGGGTAATAGATGACCGAGTAAATTCCCTGGTGAGCCAGGTAGCTCTTATAGTCAAAATCTTCAAATTGGGGTGGCGTCTCCAGTTCGCCAGTTATCTTGAGCACATCTCCATAATGATAGGCGGGATATCTGGGCACACGAATCAAGGCGGTCCCTGACACTTCCTCCCTTTCCCCATTTACAATTATTTCCCTGGCTGAGAATGTCAGCAGGCAGTATCTATCTCGAATGTCAGGCTCCTCTGCCACCATGCCTTGAATATCTATAACCTCTCTGACATCTCGCTCCTCTGCTACCCCTCCTTGAGTACCCTGAATCTCCACAATTCCCCTGTCGTTGTAGAAGCAGAGAGCATGCTCATCAATTGGAGGCAAGTTTGACGGGAAGCGAAGCCCACCGCCGAGGAGAGCAAAAAAGCATAACCCCGCTACTATTAAGGTCTTTCTGCTATTGGGGAAGAAAGGTATAAGCACGAAGGGGATAAATCCGAAGGCGAGAGCAGGCAAAGGTAGGCTGAGCTTTGAACCCAGGAATATCCCAACCACCCAGGCACAGCTAACATAGAGAAGCCACACAGAAGAGTCCCCAATCCCCTACAACTATGTAGTGACCTAGTTTACCAGTTTGTCTTGCATAAGGATAGCTATAACTAACACCCCGTGAAAAATTCGCCTCGCTCTTTTTCATGTGAACTCTCGAAATGCCGACTGATAGGTCTGGAGGCCCCCTGAAAACGAAGTTTTTAAGAGGTAATTAGTTAGCTTAGCTCTGTGGTAAAATGGAATTATATTGAAGGCTCAGCAAACGGTATAATCACAATCTTTGCTGTGGCTGATGAGTAGTCGCGGATCTGGAGAAGACAATGAGCAAATATGATGGCTCTAAATAGTTGCGTAAAGGTAAAACATGGGTAATCAGTTATACAAAATCCTTAAAAGTAAGGTTTTTCTCCACCTTAGGAGAGCTATTTGGAAACTTCTAAGGGGCTACCTTGAATCTAAACAGTTAGCGATAGTACGCATCGGTGAACCATCTGGCTTAATAGAGAAAATCAAAACAGAAGTTAAAATGTTATTGCGTCATGACGAGGCCAGGAATATATACTGGGCCGTAATATCTACCGAAAACGTACCTGGGGATATTGCAGAAGCAGGCGTATACCAAGGTGGTAGTGCGAAACTCATTTGTGAAGCAAAAAAGGGGAGACATTTACATTTATTTGATACATTTGAAGGACTTCCTATACCTTCAGAGGGGGATAAGCCAGAATTGTACAAGGGCCAATTTGCCTGTTCATTAGAAAAGGTTCGGAGATACTTAGCAAAGTACGAAAACGTTCATTTCTATAAAGGTACGGCGCCGCTTTCATGCAAGCCAGTAGAGAGGAATTGCTTCTCCTTTGTACATCTCGATCTTGACTTATATGAAGGCACATTGGCTTGTTTAAGATTCTTCTACCCTCGACTGAGCATTGGAGGAGTACTACTGGGACACGATTACCCCTCATTTGTGGGGGTGAAAGGTGCATGGGATGAATTCTTTAGGGATAAACCTGAACAAGTGTTGCGGATATCCTTCAGTCAATGCTTAATTGTAAAGACGGGCTAAGAATTATAGCCACCGCTCCAATATGCTATTCATACCTTGTGAGAAACAACCCTATGTTCTGGTTAATGGCAGGAAAGCAAACCAAAAACCGCAAATACTCGTTATTTAGCCCAGTTATCAATGTCTGGATAAAACCCTTAACCCATCCTCAAACTCCACCGATTGAGCGTCTCTGCCCTGCCTTCTCCACCATCTCATGCCCCTAAAGCAGCACTGCCCATCGTTATCATTTGAGAGTCTAATGAACCAAGTAGTATACTGATGATAGGAGCTACTACCGTGGCTAAGGAATCCGAGAGTCAAGTCAGCATGTCCACTTCCAAGCAAATAAGAGAATGCCATGGAGAGGTTAAGGAGCATCCCTGCGTAAGAGCGAAGTAGCTCCGCCAGGGAACATGGAGCAGAATTCAAAGATAAGACAGAAAAGAGGCCTGATAAGGGGGACGAAGAACAAGAGGAAAGGAGGCACAAATGATGATAACCAAACGGGAACTCTATATCTGGATTGCCTTGACCGTAGTAATTTTGGTCGGCTCTTTCTTTGGCGGACGAGCCTTGGGCAACAGCGCGGGCTACGATAGAGGATACAGCTTGGGTTATGATCAGGGATATCATCTTGGTGAGACCAAAGGCGAAGAGTCAGGTTATAAGCAGGGGGAAATGGTTGGTTTTGGGCAAGGGAGGGAGATTGGCTATGATCAAGGCTATGGTGAAGGCAAGCAAGTCGGTTATGATCAAGGCTATAGCGAAGGGAAGAATCTTGGGCAGCGTGAAGGGAGAGAAGCCGGTTATAACGAAGGTAAAGAGGCAGGTTACAAAGAAGGATGGAGGGATGGAAATCGCTCTTACTGGTACTCTTATTGTTGGTGTTCCTTAAATCACTGGCCTTATGACGATTGTTCAAACTCTTGATTAGAAAAACGAACTCGAGCGCCAGCCATCCATTAGCCAGCCTGAGCCAGTTCGAGAGGCAGGCTACATTTGGCGATAGCGCATTCCAACACGAAACAACGGTGACTAGCCGGAAACCCTACTATTGTCGTCCCACCCCTCAAGAGCCCACTAAGCTTAGGCTAATCTCATGGCTATGGCCCCTATGTTACAGCCAACCACACATAGACCACAGCCGAAGCATTTCTCTGGGTTCAGGGTGGCTTTGAGCTCTTCGTCCGAGTCAGATTCTACCATCTCTATGGCACCAAAGAAGCAGCGCTCCACACAGTCCTCGCATCCTGTGCAGATATCCTGGTCTATTTCGGCACGGAAGCGGCTTTTCTCCAGTACCCTGTCGACAGTACCGTAATATATGCCGCCATCGAAGATACTACAGCAATCGCGGCAGCAGTTGCATATTTCGAAGAAGCTGGGTGGGAAAGGCCAGGTATGGATAAGGCCTACTTCCTCAGCCTCTTCGGCGATAGCGATAGCTTCTTCCACCGAGACCTTGCGTCCAGCTCCTCTATTTATCGCATACTCCGCCCCTCTATTGAATTGCATGCAATTGTCCAGCGGGGCGTCGCACCTCCTCATCGACCTGCGGCAGGTGCAGGGGACGATGGCAATCAGGTCTGCGCTTCTTATCAGCTCCCCCATATTCTCCTGCGGCAGAAGATCTTCAGTTGAAATCTGAGGGCTGCGCTCAATAGCCTTCCAAGCCGGAATAACCCTTATAACGGGCTGCGCGAGTACTTGGGGTCCTTCATTCATAGCCGCGAACCACTCATTTTCATAGAACTCCTTACAGAGGTCAAGGAGTTCTCTATCCACCCATTTCTCAGCACTGGAGAGCGTTGCGTCGTGTAACCGGGCCACATCGCGAGCAAACCTTGGCTCTCCCTTGGAGGGTATGACCAGCCCTCGCTCCATGAACTCACGAAGCTTTCCCTTAATTGTCTCCTCATCCAAGCCAAATTGCGCCGCCAACCCAGCAGTCTCCGCCGGCAGTGCAAGGAGCAGCTTTGCTTCCTCAGGGGTCATTAGCTTCCGCAACAAGCGAGCCAGATACTCCGACTTGGGGGAATTAAGTCTCTCCATCACCTCGGTGTAAATATCGTCTCTGCTCATCATAAGCCTCCCATAAGCAGGTTTTCCATGTTCCCACAAGATTGGAACCCGTTCTCGCGTAACCCTCAATAGCTAAGTCACGCTATATGACACTCGGGCAAAGCCCTTATGTCATGTCATATCATATCATCTTTTGTTAATAGGTGTCAGAAGGCCTAAGATGAAAGGGTAACAGTCAATACGGACATATTCACTAGTTTAGCCTCCGCATCCATAGAGAGATAGTAAACCCACAGACTTCTAATCAGGGTGTCACAGGTTCAAATCCTCTCACCACGATACTAATTTCTGTGATTTCAATGGTGGCTTCCACTCTTTCTGCCGATATTTTGCCGACATTTTCTATAAGACTGCCTCTTACTCAAACAAAATAATCGAATCTCTGAGCTCCAGCTTCTGTAACCCATCGACAACATGGCTGTAGGTATTCAATGTCACGCGAATAGAACTTTGACCGGGCCTTTCTATGACAACGCGACTATGCCTTAACAAATGGTATCACTATTGGGGGATATTTTAATAATCCAATATTAGCTAAAATCCCAAAGACGTGAAGTCGATGATCAATGGCTATTTACATATCTAATTTTCGCAATTATCCGAACGATGCCGGCGTGACCATGAATAGAATCTTAATTTCGGTATATCTTGTCCCCAATCAGGGATTTCTAAACAATGCCTTTTCATCATCGGGAAGCAAGTAGAACTGTTCTTTTCGCACCCAAACCAACTCATCGGGTCCAATCCCTCGCAATGATACAGACTTCAGTACATATTTGTCCGAAGTCTCTTTAGGCATATCTTTCTCAAAATCAAACCCCCGACGAGAAACGCAAAATGTTAGTAAGCTCAGTTTCTGCAACCTTGATGCAATATTAATACAAGGGCCAACATAATCCTCGCCATTTCCTACGGAAAAAACGACTCCTCTTGATATTCCGCATCTGAGAACCTCAGGTGGTTTCGTCACAATTCTTTTGATCTCTGCATAGAACTCATGCTCATAGTTGGCACAAATTTCCCAAAGTGAGGTAACAATATTGCATATTTCGGCTCCGCTTGTTTTCTCAGTATCCCAAAGGAATAAAAGACCGTCTCCAAGGAATTTGGCTAGAAATGGAAGGCTGGCCCATAGCAGCGTTTCCTCGGCAGTCTTCTCTTTTAGTAATCCAGTTCTTATCTCATCAAATAACCAATTTAGAAATCGGCTAAGATATTCCGGAACCGCAAGCTGTGGGTCAACTTGACTACAAAACGTGGTGAATCCAGATAGATCAAATATAGCGGCGAGAGCCTGTATTTGTTCAGAGCGTGTGCTGATATCTCCGAGACCCAATACATCGGGACTAAATGCATCGAACTGTTCATTGTCCAAAGACCAGACTTGCATACTTGTCCCTCTATCCTCTAATGTAATAGTTTTGTATTGCCCCTCAGAAACTACTCGTCCCATCCTGCCCTCCTTTCTTGACTCCAGCGTCTATGCTGAACTCATTACTCAATACTAGCCGTTAACATGAATTATACTTGTTTATCCTATGTTGCTCAAATACGTGTTCTGATCGTTATCAGGAGGCTAACATACTTAAGGCCAAACTAATGATCACTGCCCCAAAGATACAGGCTAATAAGATTACTATGAAAATGGTGACGAATTGCCTAGATGACATGATTTTTCTTATAAGGGCCTTGGAATCATTCGCCGAGGTCATATCCTCTGAGACTTTCGTAGCAACATCTACAGCATGCCTTGCCACGGAGATAGCCTCTTCCGCCACGCTTTTGGCATTCTCTGAAGCCACAAGTGCAGCCTCCCCGGCCTGCCTGGCTGCATGTTCGGATTTCATAATGGCTTCAGTGGCTTTTTCTTCAGCCATCTTCCTAACAGCTTCAGACTTCTTAACAACATCTTGCGACACTGTTGTGGTGACCTCTTCAATCTTCCTAGCCTCTCTGACAGCTGCCTCCGATTTCTTGATAGCTTCCAGAGTCTTCTCTTCACTTAGCTTTCTCACCTCTTCAGTCCTCGTCACGGCCTTTTGTGTCGCCACTTTGGCTGACTCTTCAGCCTTCTTCGCTTCCTTTACAGCTTGTTCAGCCTTTCGATTAGCTTCGGCAGCAATTTTTTCAGATAGCCTCTTAGCTTCTTCCGCTGCTTCTTTAGCGGCTATGCTAGCTTCCTCCGCCATCTTGGCCTTTTCTGCCGCTTCTTTAGCCTCATTAGCAGCACTAGTTGCCTGTTTAATGTTTCTCTCCATCTCCTCAATGACTACTGGTAATGGTTTCGATAGTACATTAAATATATCTACGTTGTATTCCTCTTCATTCGTTGGACTATTGTTATCTATCATGTTCGCTTTTCCTCCCGAATAGTGATCAATCCTTTACTAGCGAGAAGTGTATGTTTGTTTTGTACCTATGCTTGTTTTTCGGCCCTTCATCTCACAGTAATATGCTATTGACTATAGCATGAAAATTTGATTTGGACTATACTAAAGGTAAGTGTTCAGACCATCGCCAGTTGTTCCCAATCCGTAATTCCGGGTAAAGGGTTAGTATGGTTGTGTCGCCACTTTTCAAGATACAGCCTATATATTAATACGAAAATATTAAATAGTATATTTAGAGACAGGAGGATAATAATGGCCAATAACGTTGAAACCAAGAAACTTATGACGAGTACACTCCCTCAAATCTTTGCTGAGATAGAAAACACCATGGAGTCAACACGGAAAGCTGCAAAGGCCACAGACGAACGACTAGCGAAAGTTGAGCAAATAGCCAACCAGGCTATGGAGTTAGCTGAATTACTCAAATCTGTACTCGTGGATGGCATGGTTGCTATGAATAACAACTTCTCAGAGAAAGGTCTGGGGAAGGATGATACTCATAGTGGTAAATAATTATATGTGGTGTCGCTATTAAACCTTACGTCTTCTCCTGTACGTGACGCACCTCGTCAGCAATTGAATTGGCGTGATTGCGGTAAGAAAGGAAACTAGGCAGAGATTGGGTAGTTCTTAGCCTAGACTACAAGCGAAATTAGAACACATTATGAAGATTGGAGGCCGCGGAGAAGTGCCAATGGTATTAAGGTATACCAAAAGCATAAGTTTTGAGGCTTGTCTTGAGCACTACAGGCAAGCCACGGACAAAGAGGGCAAGCTCACTGGGAACCTGCCCTCTCAGTGTATTCAGTACAAGTCTTAGCTTTGAGCCCTGCGGCGTCTCAAGATATACCAGCTTGCGCCTCCAGCTAAGACCACTGCCACAGCAATCCAGAGTGCCAGGAGAGAAATCTTGTCCACGGGATATGCTTCGCCACCCACCGGCGGTGGCTCTCGGGTGACGGCCATGTCGGTAGCAACCTCCTCCACATGCCACCAGGTCGGCTCTGGATAACAAATGCTCACATCATCAACATACCAGTCGTTTATGCACCAGCTACTGCCAGAGAACTCAAAGCGCACCTGGGTGGCAGTCCCGATGTCCGAGCTGATGTCAATTGAGTAGGTGTTCGGGCCAACATTGCCGGTGATGGGATTGCTCCAGGGTGTTACATCGGTCCACCCATCGCCCCCATCGGCTCTGGTGTAAACTCTACAAGTGTAATTGCCGCTGCCACAGTAATCATTTATGAAAGATTTGAACTCCAGCGTCAAACACGGCGCACCGGTGGTGTCAACTGGTTTAGAATCAAGATATGCGTAGTCGCCGTATATATTATTCCAATCCAAAACTGCCTCTGGAGATGTTCCTCCAGCATAGTTGGTAAAGCTTTGCGTCCAGTTGTCAGTCGTCCATCCGCTGGGCAGCCAGGAGGAGAAACCTTCATCCAGTGGGCAAGTGAGTGAACCATAGCATCCTTTGGGCGCCAGGAGAACGTAGTCGCAATAGTCAAGCTCTCCGGTCGGATCGCCAGTATCATTCCAGGCGATGAGCTGGTACTCCCGGCAGAAGTCAGGGTAAATCTCGTGCCACTGGCTGCCAACGGGGTCTGTGAGAACGCCCAAGTCGTAGCCGCCTTCATACTCGATGTACATTGGTTCGCCCGGCGGGAGTCTACCAAAACCATAGAGGGACAAATAGTCCTCCTCCGGCGTGACATTGAGTGTGATGGTGACATCCTCCACGTGGTAGGATTTGACCGCCCCGTTGGGCTTCTCGTACATGTCAATCCAGTCGCAGTGGCTTAGAACACCGTTTCCGCTGGTATCGTTCCAGCTGCTCAAATGGTACTCGTGGCAGAAGAAGGGCCACAGCTCGTGCCATTGAGTGCCCACGGGGTTCCCCAAATCAATCAAGCCGTCTTCGGCATGCAGGTAGATGAGATTGGCTGGTAGTGCTGTTCCTGTAGCAAGTATCAGGTCGCCGTATTCATCTATGAAAATTGGCTCCCACCTTAAAAAAGGCCATTGGTCGCCTCGGTCGGTTGACTCATCATAAATGCCCATCCACTCCGTGCCATCCATACCGAAGCCCAGAGTATCCCCGGGGGAAGCCAGGAGCAAAGCTAACGGGATGCAATATTCATAAATGCGATGGGCTACCCCGCTGTTGGGACTGGAACCAAACCCCCAGTCTCCTGCCAATCCGCTATGTAGCGGCAGGGCCGTGTCAAAAGGCGAGCAATGTATAATATACTCAGCTGTCCCGTTCGAGACAAAATGCTCTGTCGTATTATACTCGATGAAAAAGGTATCGTCATGGCCAGCGGTGTAAACACCATCATGTCCCGTGTCAAAGCTCACCCCCGAGGCATCCTCGAAGTCCGCTGTAGTATCGCCAGGAACGTCAACGCAGATATAGAGGTAATCAGCGTTGTTCTTGAAGTAGGCGTAAGCTTCCAATTGATTGGCAGGATCTGCTGCCAGGAGGTCAACCATAGCGGCATCCGACCATTCATCGGGGCCAAAAATACCATCTATGGTAGGTATTTTAGTAGCCCATTGGCTTTGAATTACGGCGCCCGGATAGTGGGCTTGAACTGGCATGGTAAAGGTAACCATTAAAGAAGCAACCATTACTATGGTAAGCAAAACTGGAATCAGTCTTTTAACTAAGGTCATTTTCTCCCTCCTTAACATTTCCAGAATACTCCCAAAGAGTAACACAAGTCAATAGCTTTGAAGCAGTTTCTCCGATAAATTGGTGACTGCCTGGAGCACTACAGGGAAACCACTAGCAACGATACACCAACTTAACGAGGTCTGAAGATAGCTTGAGGCGTTGTCAGGGCCTCTCGACTGACCTGATGAACACCAGGCAAACGCCTGATAGCAATTCCATAACGCACAGGATGGGTTGTACGTCGTTGTTAGCTCTTATTATGTAAGAACAACGCGACCGCCCAACCAATATACCAGCTTGCGCTACCCGCAAAAAGGGCGATTGATAGCATCAACCAGGATGCAGGCTGTAAGCCAAGCGTAGCATTCATGGCGTCAGCGATGATTCCCAGTACAGCGAATATAGCGCCAAGAATCCAGCAAACGCCACCCGATAGTGCCATCCTTCCACCACTGGGCACTATCCGTTCTCGACTCATCCAGCGTTCAAACATAGTTCACCTCCTTTGATAAAACCATTTCTTCGACCCAAACAAAAAAAGCACCCACAACCGCCATTAAACAGCGATTCCAGTGCCCTGTATTCATCTTCCACCCCAGTATTACCCCAGAATTTCGTGGGCGAGCCCTACTACTTAGTGTATCATATTTGTCAACGCCTTCATATAATTCATAGTCAAACGCTGGAAGTAGCTTCACAGGTCGCCTAGAGAATATGCCCCCTACCCTACGGAATAACCTCCCTTTTCGGTTATCGAAAATCTAGCTTTATGTCAAGTTAACCTTGCGCACCCACGGCCAATGGCATTTGCTGCGTAAGCCGCTCTAGTTTACATAGATCGGTGACATATCCAGGGTGTACATATATTTTCCTGGCGCTTGTAATAGTTCTTTGTGTCATTGCGAGCGCAGCGTGGCAATCTCTATCCTCAGCAGCCTCACCGAGATTGCTTCGTCACTTCCGTTCCTCGCAATGACAATGCGACCAGACAATATGTCACTGAGGTAGTGAACGAGGACAAGGTCTTCCTTTTAGACCTGGGCAAGGGTATAATTGAATTGAGAGGCGGTCGAAGTGAAGAGGTTGGCTATTTTGATTACTCTGGCAGTCCTAACCGTAGGATTGCTTCTATTTGTACTGAGCGACACTGTCATTTCTGTCAGCGAATTTGTCTAGAGCATAGCTTGAACGAGGACAGGGAAGTGATAACACCGGGACGGAGAGTAAACCTGACCTACTATGAAGGAGTAGACCTGACGGAGAGCTACGGGTGGGTAGTTCTGGAATATGAAGATGGACTTTTAAAGGCTTACAATCCGGGAGGAAAATACAGGTCTGTCTCTAAGAGACTGGACGGGGCGATAATTCAGAGGGAGGAGGAGTGCCTGGAATCGGGGCCTGTGATATTCAATTTGAGAAGCTCCGCCTTCCTGAAGGTAGAATTACTCGACTAGCCGAGCGAAGATTACGATAGGATGCTGCTACAAGGTAAGCGTGCGGCACTGAGATACATAAAGTTGGTGAAGCTTGAGGATAACCCGAAACCCTGTGGGCCACTTTTGCAGTGAATTCTGGGGAGTCAGACCAGCTCGAAGATAGCCTAGAGCTCCAACGAAACCTTTAAAGTGCGTCTAAAGGCTCAGCATTTGCTCGTTAACCGATAAACCATCAGTTCATCACAAGGGAAGAACTCTATTCCTTTTTTTGAATATACTGTTCATGTTCCTTAATACTCAAGAGAATGGGAGGTATTACAAGTTCTTCATAGTTATTGCTCATGTAGTCAGTCCTAATTTTATCGAACTGCGTGAATAGGGAAGCCACACGAGGCTTCCACCAAGGCAAGAAATCTATGAATTGCTCCTCAAGCGTTTGGCTACGTAGTACTAGCCCCCATCTTCCTAGTTTGGCATTGGTCGTTGCGATTGTTGAATTCACGGATTGGAGCTCTGCCAGCATATCTTTAGGAAGCACAACATAGTTTGTGGAGAGAAGCAAGCTAATGCAAGCATTCTGAAATCTGATATCTAATGCTGTAAGTTCCTTCTCTTTCTTTCCCAACTTTAATCCCCTGTTTTTGTTGGCCGTTTTAAGGACAGTATCAATTTGTTTCAAGTTATACGATAGTTCAGACAGCAAGGCCGTTAGCTTCTTCACTGTGGCTGACTTCTCTTGCGACAGTAGAGTAATATTCTTGGCGATTAGAAAGTCAAATACGGGGCTGTCTGCCTTCTCAGGGTTATCACGCATCCCCTTTAATATTTCTCTTATCTTCCGTTTAAAATTTTCAACACCTGCTAGTCCCTTTTCATAGATAACCACCCAATATGACTGCAGGTCAGATGGGATATCATCCTCATTTTGGGCGACCAAAATGGTGCGATTTCTTAATGTATGTCTTACTCCCAACTCATAAAACACATTGGGATTCCTATCGGTTAGGTCTGCTATAACTACATCTGCCGTATTTAATTCATTCAGAATATCCTTAATGAGATTACCCGTCATTGGTTTGACTCGGTCACAAGTAAAACCAAGTTTACTTCCCGTAACCGCTGGTTTAATCATCTGGTCAAATATGTGCGTCCATTCCTCTTCAGTACAAGATTTAGTTTCCGATATCGGCATAATGACAAAACATCTCTTCCTTTGCTGCATTTTAGGCTCCTCTCCAAACCCAACTGGCTTGACTAATCATTAAGCAAAGCAGCCTTTCAGAGCTATATCCTCTTAGCTTTTTCCCTTGCCCTCTTTACTCTAGCTAGACAAGCTAGTAGGATAGCTATCCCTCCTACCACTGCTAGGGGCTTCCAAGGGGTCACGCCTTCAGGATAAGGCAAAACCACCGTTGAATGAGAAATATCACCTTCAATACTACAAGGGACTTGATAGGCATCTAAGATTTCCTTTAATTCCAAAGTTGCGTCCCGCCTGAATCTATCATCTAAGTGTTCAAAATAATCTCTGGAAATCTCTATTTCACTTTCCAATCTCCCGTTATCAAAACCCCTAACATGCATTTCCCAAACATCATCCTCTTTTCTAACTAACCCAAAAACCTGTCCTGGCTTTACAACTTGCAGAGCAGTGTGTCTGAAATCCTCTCGGACAAGCACCTCTTTTGCCATTTCAAGCCATTCCTCTATCTCAATTGTGATCATAGCTATCTCCTATTATCATTATACCATGCGACGAAGACTTCCCTAACCAGAAACTGAATGGGCAGGAAGATGCTGATTAATTGGTTAGTGCTGTCCTAGCACGACAGATAAATCTGCCTTTTCAACCCCACCAAAATGTTACGGCACCTGATTGCCCTCAAGTTCCTAGAAAAGTTGGCGTTAAAGCTATATAATAGCAGGGTTAAGCTGTAAGCAATTATTATCTTGCGCACAATTTCGTGTAAAATCTCTATCCCTTCAAGGGAGAGGTTAGGTGAGGGTGAATTTCCCCCTCCCCTTAATCCCCTCCCGCCAGGGGAGGGGAATTATAAGGAGGCTTGATTTATGAACGATAAGCCTGACAAGGGTCCGGACAAGCTGGAAGAACTGAAGAAAAGGCGAGAGCATATCCTGCAGATGGGAGGCCCCAAGGCGATTGAAGATCGCCATAAGAAGGGGCAGATGTCGGCCAGGGAAAGGATAGATTACTTCTTCGACCCCGGCACCTTCACCGAGATAGGAATGCATGTTAAGCACAGGGCAACCGCCTTTGGCATGGATGAGAAGGAAATACCTGCTGAGGGGGTTGTCACCGGTTTTGGCAAGGTGAATGGGAGATGGGTCGTGGCTGCTGCCGAGGACTTCACCGCCATGGCTGGCAGCTATGGAGAGTATCACGGCAGGAAGTTTGTCCGGGCTATCGAGTTTGCCAAGGAGCAAGGGTGGCCGTTTGTGGGCATGAACGACTCGGGAGGGGCTCGGCTTCAGGAAGGAATGGACTGCCTGGAAGCCTACGGCTGGCTGTTCAAGGCTCAGATACTGGCTTCGGGAATAATCCCTCAGATAGCTCTGCTCATGGGTCCCTGCCTGGGAGGGCAGGCTTACCATCCCATAATGCAGGACTTCCTCATCCAGACTAAAAATACCGGTTTTATGGGCATAGCGGGGCCGGCCTTTGTTAAGACGCAAACCGGGGAAGAAATCGGCCTGGAACAACTATCCGGATACAGGGCCCACGCCATCAAATCAGGGCAGACCCATATAGTAGCCGAGGACGACAAAGACACCCTGGATAAAGCCAAAGAGCTTCTGTCCTTTATGCCGTCTAACAATAAGGAGAAGCCGCCTCGCATCGAGACGAAGGACGAGGCAGAAAGGGCAATCCCCGAACTGGATACAATGGTCCCTGATGAGCAGTACAAGGTATTTAATATGTATGAGCTAATCGAAAAAATCGTGGATGACGGTCATTTCTTTGAGACACTGGGGCTTTATGCCAGAAATATAATAACCGGCTTTGCCCGGTTCAACGGGCGTCCTGTAGGACTGGTGGCCAACCAGCCAACGTGGATGGGAGGAGCTCTGGATATCGATGCTGCGGATAAGGGAGCCCGGTTTATAAGGTTCTGCGACCTGTTTAACATCCCCCTGATCAGCCTTCAGGACTGCCCGGGCTTCATGATAGGGTCTGAGCAGGACTGGAGAGGCATCCTGCGGCATGGAGCCAAGCTGCTTTATGCCTGGGCTGATGCCACAGTGCCCCTGATTTCAATCTTTGTGAGGAAGGCTTACGCCGGGGCCCACTACGGGATGCTTGATAAAAGCATTGGCGCCGACTTCGTCTTTGCCTGGCCCATCGCCCGTGTTACCATCGTTGGTGCTGAAACTGCCGCCAGTGTCATTTTTGCCAAGGAGATAAAGGAGGCGGAAAAGCCCGAAGAAGTAAGGGCAAAAAGGATAGGTGAATTCAGGGAACTTTATGAGAACCCCTACCGGGGAGCGGAGCGCGGCTATATCGATGATATCATCATGCCCCACGATACCAGGAAAATGATAAATAACGCATTGGATGTTCTGGAGAATAAAACCGTGACCAGACCATGGAGGAAATATTCCAACATCAACCTCTAGTAAAGAAGGGAGGATAATGGATTTCAGCTTCACTGATGAACAAAATAAATTCAGAAAGGAAGTCCACCAGTTTTTAGAAGACGAGATAAGACAGGGACTCTGGGAACCAATTTGTGATTCCTGGATACAGGGTTTCAATCCCGGGTTCACCAAGAGGGTAGCGCAAAAGGGCTGGATCGGTCTGACCTGGCCCAAAGAGTATGGGGGGCAGGGGCGCAGCCCCCTGTACCGGCTTATCCTCACCGAAGAAATGCTGCGCTACGGGGCGCCGGCAGCCTGCCACTGGTTTGCCGACCGCCAGGTAGGTGGTGCCATCCTCTCCTTCGGCACGGAAGAGCTAAAGAAGGAATTTCTGCCCAAGATTGCCAAAGGGAAGGCTTATTTCGGCGTATCCATGAGCGAGCCGGGAGCCGGTTCAGACCTGGCATCGCTGCAGACCAGGGCAGTCGAAGATGGTGATTACTATGTAATTAACCGTCAAAAGACGAGGACCAGCTGCGCCGACCTAGCCCACTACTTTTACATGGTAGCCAGAACGGACCCCGAGGCACCAAAGCACA
>DAOUMB010000094.1:0-5367 GCA_034414335.1 Dehalococcoidia bacterium | reverse complement strand
GGTCAATACCAGCCAGTGTACCCTTAAGCTCAGGTATGGCATGGATCATGCCCTGCTCCCCCAGAATCAGCCCACGGCACTCCAGATGCCCTTTGACATCAGGGGCATTGCCTTCTATATAACCTCGAGCAACGATATTACCTCCTGTAGTTATGGCTCGTGATATGATTTCCGTCTTTGCCCCCTTAGCGTTCAGAATAGCCCGAGAACCAACGTCCAGCGATGCCCCTGGGGCTGCTACCAGAATGCTGTTGTACCTGACAACTGCGTTCTCACCCACACACCTGGCTGCAGGATACATCTGTAACGAACGGACCGGCTTCATAAGCACATAATTACTAAGAAATAAGCCATTCTCCTCAACAATTGCTGCGGTACGGGGACGAACCGCTACCTCTGGATTCCAGTTATGTATCATAGTGAAGGTAACCTTGGCTCCTCTCTTTATGTAGAATTCAGAGACGCCCAGATGTAGGCCAGCTTCTTCGGCGGAAGCAGTGGTACAACCGGTAATAATATGTAGCTCCGAGTCCTCTTCAGCGATGATGATATTGTGCACATTCTGAACAAGCCGCGCTTTTGCCAGGTAGAGACAAGCCTGAACTGGGTAAATGGTCTTGTAGCCAGGCAGTGCTCTGATGAAATAGCCATTATGCTGGTTCAACTCTATATTGGCAGTGTACTTATCGGTATCCACGGCTACTGCCTGCCACCAGTAGTCTGGCAGCCAGTCATGCTTCTCCAGAGCCTGGCTGATTGCCATCACTTCTATACCCTCCTGTCTGACCGAACTATGAACTGGAGCGTTATCCATCTGGATAAAGGTTCCCGCTCTCTGGCTTGGGTCATCCAAAATGACTCCTGCGCCCAGCATCTGCTCTTTGGCATTGGCAGGGAGTTTCGATGGGTCAGCCTGGTAAGGTTGTTCCTCGGCTGAGCTAACATAAATGCCCAAGTCTATATCCTCGCCAAGGGCTGCTGCTTTGGCTGCTGCTGCTTTAGCTTTATCCTTGTGTGTTTTAGATGACTTTATCTCAACCACCTGGTGTTCTCCTTAGAAAGCATTTGATACATTCTTGGTAGCCTTTTTCCCTAATGGTGGTCAAAATCTCATGAGGGTCTCCCTCACATCCGATTACACCATCACACATGACATAGCCTGTGCGGGCGTTAACATAGTCCAGAATATGACCAGTATGGGTAATGATGAGCCCCATGCATCTTCGTTCAAGTATGGGACAGTCCTTTTCCAGCAGTCCATTTATCAGTTCACCTATAAGGACTATATTTACCAAGTCAACGCCTGACTCAGGCTCATCTATCAGGGTCAATGCAGGCCTCTGCGCCAGTAGTTGCATCAGCTCAGAACGCTTTATCTCCCCTCCAGAAAACCCGTAGTTTATCTCCCTATCCAGAAAATCAGCTAAGTCGGCTTTCTCTGCAAGTTGACTGATGCTTTCTCCCTGCTCTCGTCCCCTGAGGCAAGCAGCCACCATGTCACGCGTTTTTACCCCCCGGACCACCGGTGGCCGCTGGAAGGACATGCCAATCCCCAAACGGGCTCTTTCATCCAACGGCAGCATGGTTATATCCTGGCCTTTGAAAATGATCTTGCCCTTGGTTATCCGATACCTGGGAAAACCCATTATTGCCATAAGCAACGTAGTTTTCCCACTGCCGTTGGGACCGAAAAGGACGTGGGTCTCGCCAGGTTTCATTTCTAAATTTATGTTATGCAAAATCTCCCGGCCTTCTACCTCTACGGTTAGCTGCTCGATGTTTAAAGCTCCGTCTTCCATAGTGAATCCTCTTATTTGCCTATTTTAAATTCCGTCCAAAGACCAATGCTCTTTTTTAGTAAACCACCCTGCAGGGTCATTAAGATACTCATAGGAGTCGAAGAGGGCAAGATGGTGCCCCCGCTCCTCGCCCGCCAGGGCCTCATAGAACCGCTTTTCCACTGGTAGGGTGCTTTGTTCGCTCCGGGAGTGATAAAGATTGTAAGACTTTACCTCCATGTCCATGGCTACCTTGATAGCCTCGAGTTCAGACTCAGCCACTTTGATCTTGCTACCTAGCGCTTTAGTGGCTTCGGCGAACAGAGACTTGAGTCTTTCCCCTCTCTCGGATGGTGGTCTCACATCAGGCCAAATCCGCCCCATCTTGAGGGCTTCATATATCTCCTCAAACTTCTTACGGTGGATGTCTTCTTCGTTAGCCAGATGCTGGAATAGCTCTCTAGCTAGCTTGTTGCTGCTTTTCTGGCTTGCTTGTTGGTAGAAGTCCTTGCCCTCTATCTCCATCCGAACAGCAAGCTGAAGCACCTCTAAAGTTTTGACTTGTTCGCTTTCCATAAATCTATCCCCCAGTCCAAAGTTCATTGAGCTGTCCAGCACCATCAGCTACCAAAGCAGTACCAGTGACAAAGGATGACTGGTCTGAGGCCATGCCTACTGGCTAGCTGCATCTGCCTTGCAGGCTAAGGGCTAATTAGCTCCATATCCCGGCCACAACAGACCAGAGTACCGCCACCAACCTTGCTCACCGTCACCTCATTGCCACAGATATTACAGCGATATTTTTCGCCAACTTTTTTAACAGCCATTTCCACCTCCTTAATTTCTTATAGCCAGCAGGAATCCGGGATTCACATTAATCCTCTCTTGAGTTCCGAAAGCTGGCGCAGATGCTTTTTTTCTTCATCCAATACGTCGAGGACTACTTTGCGGTCTGGCTCCCTCACCAGGTTCTGCAATTCTGTGTAAAAGAGGATGGAGTCTTTCTCAGCTTGGATTCCGGTGTTAAGGACTTCAATTTCATCGAATACCTTATCAGCTTTTTGCTGGGCCTCGGTAATATCGGAAAATACTGCATTGTCAACTAACGATTTGAGGTAAAGCATATATTCTTCAGTATAAGTTTCCGGGGGCTTAGCTTGCCCTAGGGAATCTGACATGCCCTGAAAGGTATCCAGATGTTTCTTTTCTTCTCCAGCGAGATGACTAGAGATGTCTTTGACATCCCTATTTCCGGTCTTATCAGCCAGAGCCTGATAGAATGCCATGCCGTTCCTTTCTATGCCCATAGCTATTTCCAAAAGTTCGCTTCCTGAGAAAAAGATGGCCATCCTGCTCCTCCTTTTTAATATATTTATTCGCTGAGCCTCTGCAGGTAGCGGTGAGCTTGAAGGGAGGCCTTGGCTCCTTCGCCAGCGGCTACAACTATTTGCTTTTCAGGGACATTAGTAACGTCTCCAGCAGCGAAAAGCCCAGGCACACTGGTTTCATTGCCACAGTTAACCTCAATTTCCCCAAGATGGTTTAGAGTGACTAACTCCTTTATCAGCTCTGAATTGGGAATAAGCCCGATCTCGATAAAGACGCCACCAACCTCCAGCTCCTTTTCCTGCTTGCCTTTCAAATCCCTTATCTTAATCGCCTCAACAGAATTCCTCCCTTTTATCTCCAGAACTTCGTGTTCCAGAAACATTGTCAGGTTGTTAGCGCCTTTCACTTTATCAATTAGTATCTGGTCGCCGGTAAGAGGAGTCAATGATACCAAGTGAACATGCTCGGCAATTTTAACCATGTCCTCAGCAGCCTCCAAGGCTGAGTTGCCACCACCAATGACAGCTACTTTCATATCAGCAAAGACGGGACCATCACAGATAGCGCAGTAGGTAACACCTCTGCCAAGCAACTCCTTTTCCCCCGGAACATTTAGTTGGCGAGGGCGCTTGCCTGTGGCAAATATGACCGCTTTAGCTTGGTAGGTTTTACCCTTATCTGTCGCGACTTCATAGCCTCCATCCATTCTAGATATTCTTTGAGCCCTTTGGCCAATTTCAGTTTCTATGTCTGCGGGGAACTGCTTTACTTGCTCCTTGAATTTCTGCATCAACTCGCGGCCTTCAATGAATTGATAGCCCATATAGTTTTCTACAAGCCAAGTGGTGAGACCCTGCCCTCCTATATTGCCGCTGATGAGCAATGTATTTATCTTCTTTCTCACTGCATAGACGGCCGCTGTCATCCCTGCAGGACCAGCACCAATGATAATCAATTCATACATAACTCACGTTAGCGAACTAGAGTCCTAATTTCTCTCTGAGCTGCCCCTCATTGAACCCGACCAGCACTTCGCCATCAAAACAGATTGTGGGGACTGCTAGTGAATGGCACTTATTCTTCATTTCTTCTCGGGCCGCTTTATCTTCAACTACATTGAATTCTTTATACTTAACGCCATTATCATCCAGGAACTTCTTAGCCATCGTGCAATAAGGGCAGGTGGGGGTGGTATAGAGTTTAACCTCGCGTGTCATTATTCCTCCTGAGTTTTTGCAGGGAGCAAGAGATGTCGATTCATTTCTTGGCTTTTGTCTCCTTAGTTTTAACCGTGATCTTCTTGGGCTTAGCTGCCTCCTTCTTGGGCAAGCTAATCTCTAAGATGCCGTTTTCGTAGCTGGCATCTACCTTGGCAGGATCCACGGCTGCGGGCAAGCCCACAGAACGAGAGAACTTGCCGTAGCATAGTTCACAGCGGTAGTAGTCTTCGTCCTTGACCTCGGTTTCGGCTTTCCGCTCTCCACTTATGGTCAGGGTGTCCCCGACAACCGAGACATCAATTTCCTCCTTCTTCATCCCCGGGAGTTCAGCTCGCACTATGAATTTATCTGCTTTTTCATACATCTCCACCCCCGGCACCCAGCCCACTGCTTCGGTGGGCACCCTCCACCAGGTCAGCGGACGCCTCCACGTTGCCAATGGGCGCCTCATCGTCTCATCCATCCACCTCTCCATTTCTCTGAATTCATCCCAGGGACGCCATCTTTCAATCGCCATGTCCATTCACCTCCTTCTTAAGTTATCTGAATCAGTGTGCACTGCTCCCTGCCCCAATTAATATAAAAAGCTGCCAAAGCAATGCTTAGCAGCAAATACCTGCACACCTAAGTGCGAACTAGCTCTGCCTGTACCTCGTATTCCATCACATCCAGCTACTTCGTCCCACACCTCAAGGCAAAGTAGATGAGAAGATTGCTTACTTAATAGGATAGGCACATGCGACTTGTTTGTCAAGCAGTTCCACCAAAACCTTCAGGGTAGCGAAAAGGGGCAGCTACAGCTACCCCTTTTCGCTAATGAGGCTCTGGTTTACTGTCGAGAGATTTTAGCCGGCTCTGGAGTAACCTTTTGGGGAGTACTACCATCAAGATGAGAACTACCAAAATGTTGTCCGCGGCGCAAGAAAGAAGGCACATCGAGAACCTCACTGCTGCCTCTTATCAGGCGACGGAGCTCATCGGCACTGGATATTCCCTTGCCCCATTGCTTACCGAAGCCCGTAGCGATAACAGTAATTCGA
>DAOUMB010000093.1:0-2494 GCA_034414335.1 Dehalococcoidia bacterium | reverse complement strand
CCATCTTACATAAGCACTGATTCCAATTCAGGAGATGTTTAGCCCTGATGGCAGGGTAGAGCACACTTTTGAGCCTTCTTACTTACTCGGAAATAAGCCGATTGGTCGTTGCCATCTTAGGGCCGCTGGTTGTAAAGTGTATCATAGCTGGGTAGGTTGGCCTACTCCAGCAAGTTTGTGTTAATAAAATATCAGTAGCATAAGCGAGTGAACAGAACCAGCATTCTCATAGTGGATGACCATCCTCTACTTCGGGATGGCATTGTTCAGCTTCTTGGGAAAGAGGCTGATTTTGAAGTGGTGGGTCAGGCTGATAATGGCGAAGAGGCAGTGAGGCTGGCCAGTGAGATATCTCCCGATGTGGTGGTAATGGATATTGAGATGCCCAAGGTAGACGGTCTGGACGCCACAAGACAAATCAAGGCTGCCCATCCTGAAACCTCGGTGCTGGTGCTGACGGTTCATGATGACGAGGAGTATATCGCTGCCATCCTGGAAGCTGGTGCTGCCGGCTACCTGTTGAAGACCACCTACGGTAAGGAGCTGGTTCAGGCGATTCGTGCCGTACGCCTGGGGGAGTTTGTGCTGGACACACGGATTGGGCCCAGGGTGTTTCGTGCCTTCACCAAGCGCTCCAGCAAACAAGTGCCGCTGAACGCCTGTGAAAAGCTTTCGGCCAGGGAAATGGAAGTAATGAGGCTGGCAGCCTGGGGCAAGAGCAATAATGAAATGGCGGAGGCACTTTTCGTCAGCCCACGGACGGTAAAAGGTTACCTTTCTAATATCTTTTCCAAATTGGGGGTTAGCTCACGGATGGAGGCGATTACCACCTGTTTACGTGAGGGTATCCTCTCCCTGGATGACCTCTCACATTAATACGCGGATAGGCATTCTTCTTGATTATAGTTAATGAGTGTCGGCGTGAGAGGCACCCCCGAAAGGACAGGGTAAGTAGGGGAAACTCCATTGATACAACGGCTGATTGGAATTGCAAGAAAGCCAGGCGTCTGGCTCTTGATAGTTCTATTCCTGGCGGTTACGTTCTTTCAGATTGGAGCCTATCTGCGTCACCCTGGCTTTCTTGTTAATCTAACCTCCAGTTTTGGATTAACCCGATACACCTTCGAGAGAATCCTATATCTGATACCCATAACCTGGGGGGCTATCTATTTCGGGTGGAGAGGTGGGGCGATTACTTCGGTGGTCGCTGTGGCCTGTATGTTACCTCGTGCCCTCTTCGATTCGCCAGTACGCGAGGATGCCTTGGTTGAAACAGGTGCCATTTTTCTCGTTGGTCACCTGGTAAGCTATTCCCTTGAGTCGCTACGAAGAGAGCGAAAACGCCGCATCCAATTGGAGCTATCTCAAAAAGAAGAAGAACGCATGGAAGAGCACCTACACTTCCTATTGCAGCAGATCACCAGGGCTCAGGAGGAGGAAAGAAAGCGCATCGCCCGGGAGCTTCACGATGACACCATCCAGGCCCTGGTATTCCATTACCAGCAGATATATGACTTGACTGACAGTATAAAGGAGCTACCTGAAGATGCTATTTCCCGCATAGATAAGTTGCTCCAGCAGACAAATAATATAATAGAGGGATTGCGGCGCTTGAGCCAGGACCTGCGGCCAGCTGCTCTGGACCGTCTCGGCCTGTTGCCAGCACTGAAGCGGCTGGCATCTGACGTAACGACCCATTCAGGGATAGCGACGAAAGTCAAGGTGACCGGTGTTGAACGAAGACTCCCCGCTGAGGTTGAGCTGGTACTATTCCGCATAACCCAGGAGGCGCTGAGAAATACTTGGAAGCACGCCCAAGCAACCTCGGCAGACATTATCGTGGAGTTCGTTGAGGGGAAAACCAAGGTGACCGTTAGGGATAATGGTCAGGGGTTTGATGTTCGTCAGGTGATGGACGACCGGGAGCGTGGTAAGCTTGGCTTGGCCGGAATGATGGAACGGGCTAAGCTGCTCGGTGGCACTCTGGCGGTTAGCTCAGAATCGGGTAAGGGAACAACCCTTACGGCTGAATTACCAATGTAGGTTTCCGTCCGGCAGGTTGCTCGGGCTTGAGCAAAGTGTAGGATTAACTTGTCCAACTCGAGTTGTGCCATGTTAAGGTCTACCCATCTGAGATTTCTTCCTCTAAATCCTGACATATACTTGCCTGCCTCCTTTAACAATTGTCCGGTGGACAAGTAAGTAGGGTGATAGCAGGGAAAATTTTCTAACGAATCAGGGTGTCACTTTTCAACAAAAAGAAAAACCACCCCTGATTTTCGGAGTGGTTTTGGTGAAATTTAGCTATGATTTTAAGTTTCAAGTAGGCCGTGCAGGTCTCGAACCTGCGACACCCTGATTAAAAGTCGGGTTGACATTTTTCAGAGTGTTTTTGAAGCTGGAATCGGCCCAAAATTTATTCAGTTTTTAAACAATCAGGTTGACAACCTATCTAAAAGTACTAATGGCTCCGGATTTCCAGAGCCATTAGTAC
>DAOUMB010000092.1:0-29776 GCA_034414335.1 Dehalococcoidia bacterium | reverse complement strand
ATAATCCCAGATAGTCTCAGCGTTATTATCAAGGGAGCTAACCAGCGTCCTGCTTGTTTGTTGCCCTTGGGCTTTGAAAAAATCGAATACGCCATGCTTCGCGGGATTTTTGCCCGTAACAAGAGATATCCAGGCAGGCGCTGTATATGGAGGGATGGTGCTTTGAAGTTCTGAGTAGACCCCGCTGCCAAGGAGCTTCTCCAGGTAGGGTAGCTCCCCCCGATTTATCCAGGGCAAGAGGAAGTCCAAACAAACACCATCCAAGCCAATAACGATTACCTTTGTCATTTCGTCTGCTATATCTTCCCTGACCTTTTCAATCCGCTTATCCTTCTTCTAATGCTACTTTCTTCGGCCACGTTCTGGTATTTTACAAGGCGCTTAGCTATTTCCGAATCTTCCCTGAAAAGCTCATTCAGCACTCTGCCGTCCATGTCCCGGGGAACAGGAGGGCTCATCATGTGGAGGACAGTGGGTGCAATGTCAATTAAGCGCGCACCTTTAATTTTCTCGCCTGCCTTGATGTCCGGCCCGGAGGCTATGAGTATCCCATTGAGCTGAGCCCAATGGTGCCCGGCAATGCCTGGCGAGCAATCTGAAAATATGCTTGTGCTGAGAAGGCTTGAGCTCACATTATACCGGGGATTGGGAACGCCTATGATGTCAGGCACTTTATTCAGATTCGGTCCCCAGTATATCTCGTTGTTCCTGTAAACCTCTGCCATTACTGCCTCCCCACTCTCAGGGTCGGTGAGACTCCTTAGTCTGGCTATAATTTCCTCCCTCAATTCTTCGTAATCTTTCCCCGCCTCTACAATGCCTTGAGGCTCCCTTCCCCTGAGGTTGATGTTAATGCTGGCTATGCCTGGGATTTTGCGACCATATGCCTTTGTCTCCTTCCAGGCAAGCCCCTCACTCAGTGCTTTCCCGACGGCGGCAACGCTTCTGGCAGGTAACCGTTTCACGAAGCCTGTCCTCCGGTTCAAATCGCGGGCGAGGTCATAAACAGTTCGACGGAGGCTGCTCTTCAAATCACGTTTCCTTTTCAGCAGGCCAGCCTGCTGGAGCCAGGCATTGGTGGAAAAGAGCCTGGTTGCCGCAGGCCCGAATCCGTGGTCGGATATGATAAGGACATTGCTGTCCTTGCCGCTCTCAGCTAAGATAGAGGCGATGCCTTTGTCTATCTTCTGGTAGAATTCCAACAAGATGTCTTCCCTGCCCCAGAAGAAATGCTGCATCTCGTCAGTGCCCTTAAAAACAACCATGAAGAAGTCGGGCTTCCACTGGCTCATTAATTTCACTGCCGCTGCCGTTCTCCTCTCTGCGATGTCATGAAACTCTCCTGCAATAAGTTCATCCTGGAATTTCCGGATAGATGCCCTGCCATCTTCGCTTTGCCAGCCACGTCTTATGCCGATTCTATAATCGGGTATTGACTGTTTCAATCCCTCTGGATAGGTGAACATCGCAGCCGAGGGTGGCGTCATAAAGCCCGATATCAGAAAGCCGTTCACTTTCTGGGGAGGATAAGTGACGGGCACATTCATAACGCCCACTCGTTTACCATGTGAGCTCAGGACTTGCCACAGTGTTTCATGCTTGACATGAAGAGAGGATATCAACTGAGCTTGCTCCTCATTCTGGTCGATATAGATTGTGAAACCAAGAATGCCGTGCTTACCGGGGTTATTTCCCGTCATAAAGGAGACCCAGGCCGGGCCTGAGACGCTGGGAATGACGGATCTCAGATTTCCCCAGACGCCATTTTTCATGAGCTCACCGAGGCAGGGCAGCCTGCCTGCTTCTAACCAGGGCTTTATCAAATCAAAGGTTGCCCCGTCCAGGCCGATGATAATGACCTTACCCATGCATCGCCTTCCTATTGTCCATAGCGGCCTTTACTATTTCTGTGGGTTTGGCCTTCTTCAGCTCTTAGCTTTTCCTCTTCTGCGAGCCTCAATGGCTTTATCATATACCTCGATTGTCCTCCGGGCAATGCTGTCCCAGGAGAAATCCTCCTTCAGCTTCTTGTAGGCATTTTCGCCCATCTGTTTCCTGAGATCATCGTTTCTCAAAAGCTTGATCACGGCACGAGCCAAAGCTTCTGAATCCCTGGGCGGTACGATAAAGCCGGTCTTTCCTTCCTCCACGGCTTCGGGGACACTGCCGACATCAGTTACTACCACTGGCTTTTTGAAGCCGTAGGCTGTGGGGACCACGCCACTTTGCGAAGCCTCGACATAGGGCAGGACAACAATGCTGGACCTTTGGAGCAGTTCTGCTCCTTCCCTATATGGAATACGATAGTTATGCACAGTAAACTTGTTTCTTCTATTCCCCATCATGTCCTCGTATTTCTTGAAGTCCTCCCCTGCGCCAGCGATGACTATCCTGGCATCTGGCACTTCCTTAGTAATCAACGGTTCTGCCTTTATGAGGTACTCCAGCCCTTTATATTCGTATATCCTGCCGAAAAACAAAATAAGATTTCCCTCTTCTTCTATATTATCACTTTCGAATTCTTTGAAGGGAGCTACCTCATGTTCCCCGATGTGTATCGCGTGCACCCTTTCGGCGGGCATGTGGAATTCCTGCACCATCTGTTCCTTCAGTTTTTCACCATGAACAATTATCTCGTCGGAGTATTTTCTTACCCAATATCGGCTGAATCGAATATACGTTTTGGGCCAGCCGTCTCCTCCTAAATGGCGTCTGACATCGTGGAATGTGCTTACCAGGGGAAATCTTTTGATAAAAGGGGAAATGACAAAATATAGTCTGCTGGGACCTACCTGGATGTGGACCACGTCCGGTTTGAACCGGTGCAATTTTCTTATGAAACTAATAAGCGGCAACAAATTCGCCGGATGGTAGCGTGAGTGCCCCCTGGCAAACAAATATGAATCTACTTCTTCACCGGTTGCTGCCAGAGCCTCGTCCATATGTGTTCTCCTGACAGCAATCACAAACATTACCTCGTGCTGTTTACGGAGTACATGCACCAACTGACTGGTATACTCAACGAAGCCACCAATGCAAACAATCCTCATCTGCTATCCGTTTTTACCTCCCGCTTGCATAGTTTGAGCCCACCTCGCATTCCCTGGTTCCCTTGTGCCTGGGAATTTCATATAATAATATCCCTTTCCATTTCGGCTTCGGGACATACCCGTTATGATTATTAGCGCCCCACCAGCAACTTGAGGCAGGCCTTCTCCAGCTGGCGGGCCAGAATTTCATTGCTTCTGTTTTTCACTACCCAATCTTTTCCCTTCCGTCCCATTTCGGCAGCCATCTCAGGACTGCCTGACAGCTTAATCATAGCGCTGGCAAAGGCTTCTGGGGTGGAGGGCACCAGGATGCCTCCGCCACTCTGCTCCAGGACCTCTCTGTGCTCGGGTATGCCCTCAGTAGCCACCACTGGCTTTGCCATTGCCATGTATTCAAACAGCTTGAGTGGGGAACCCATCTTGTAGAAGGCGAATGGGGGCGTTGGCGATATTCCAACATCGGCAGCGGCAATGAAATCCGGCACATCACCGTAGGGAACTCGTCCGGTGAACAGGATATCTTCTGCCACTCCCAGTTCCCTGGCAAGCCTTTCCAGATTTGCCCTGTCATCACCGTCACCCACCATCAGCAGCTTCGCGTCACTCACCTGACTCTTCACCTGTGAAAATGCCTGAATTAACATATCTAGCTTTCTTGGCCTCTCCATTACGCCAACATATATCACTACCTTCGAATCGTTCAAGGTATATCTCTTTCTTACCGTAGTCCCGTCTCGGGGAGAGAATGCCTCGACGACATCCACCCCACTGGGTAGTGGCATCATCTTTGCCCCGTCTATGCCCCAATCAGTCAGTTTTTCCTTCTGCGCCTTGGTTGTCACTATAACCAGGTCTGCCTGACGGAGAAGGCGGACAAGCACAAACTTGTTGAACCTGGTAAGCGGACCAGACGGAAAGCCGGATTTGTTGGAGGCTATTCTTGCCCGCTGTCCTTGCATTTCCAGCGACTCGGGAGGCCAGAGAACAAATGGGACATTACATTTTCTTTTGACGCAGGCTGCTATCATTCTATCGAATGGATTCTGCCTGGCGAAAATGATGTTACATTCCTCCTCCCTGAAAATCCTGAGGACAGCCCTCATTGTCTTGAGAATATGTGGGACTGTGTTAAGCATTCTGGATGGCAGGGAAGCCCCCGGAAAGTATCTAATCTGTGGCGTGATGTATAAATGGACTTTGTCAGGGAAGAGTTCCTGAACCTGGGCTTGAGCCTCCGGGCGTACTCCTACTATCCATGTAACTTGATGTCCGAAATCGGCGAGGTGGCTCATCTTGGCCACCCAGTTAGCCCTGTCAAGTGGTAATCTCATTTCCTTTCGATGGGGGTCAGCGGATAAAAGTATGCATATTCTTATCTGTGGAGTATCTACCTCTTTCTGACTTTCCATATCATGCCGTTCATTCCTGGACTAGTTGTAAAACTTGCCCGATAGAGTCCGACAGGGCCGCCGCCCTGGAATCCGCGGAATCACCGCTGGCTGAGTCATACTCTATACCTTCTTTGACTTTTTCAGCTTGCTTATCTTGCCCCTGATTCTGCTCTCCTCTGCTGGCTCCTGGTATCTTACCGGTCGGCTGGCTGGCTCTGAATCCTCCCTGAAAATTCCCTTAAGTACCTGGCCGTCCATATCACTGGGGACGGGAAAACCCATAGAATGAAGAAGTGTAGGTGCTAAGTCTACTATTTCTACATCAACTCTGTCATCTTTTCTGATATCGGCTCCATAGGCAAGAAATATCCCTTCCAGAGCATGAGCGTTGTTGGCTTTTCCGTAACTAACACCAGTGAGGCTGCAGTCGTCTGGAGCTACCAGGACTATGTCGGGCGCCTTATCCGTACACTCCCCAAAGTAAACATCCTCCCCTTTTGAGACGGAAGCGAAAACCTTCTTACCTGCTTTGTCTACAACGTTTTCTAATTTGGCCATTATCTCGGCTCTCAGTTGCTCTCTATTCTCTACTATACCTTCCTCAAATCTTTCTCTGGAGTTGAGGTATATACTGGCGTAGTTGCCGTGATAGGTCAGGCTATAAGCCAGGCTCCCTGGGTCAGCAGTGAAGTGTATTACTCCCTGAGGTCGGGTGACCTTCCTTATTATCGGATAAAGCAGCGATGCCATATTTCTCATTAAGGGACTTGAGAGTGGAATTCCCTTCCTCATCAGCCGATGAAGCAAGCTCTGGGCCCAACTGGAAGTTTTATTTCTCTCCAAAAAAGAGCTATCTTCTTTTTTGGCCTTGATGGAAGCCACGCCGATCTTGGCGTAGCCCTCGTCAGCTAGCCATGCGTTGTGGGCGAACGCCCTATCATAGCCACGGAAGCCGTGGTCGGACATGACAAAGATGTGGGTATCGGGGGCGTGGTCAACAAACCACCCGATGTAGTCATCTATTTCCGTCAATACCTTCAAGTGAGCTAGCTTTTCCCCGGGGTTGATTTTCTTATCGATTCGATGCAGGATACTATCGGGAACATCGAAGAGGATAAAGAAAAAATCCCAATCTCTACGGAATAGCTCCTGCGCACACTCAAAGCGTGTCCTTTCCTGGTCACTTACATCGGAGACAAAGCTTTCTCCTTTTAGATTTGGGCTGGGGACAACCCGATAGTCCTTCAGCTCTGGAATTTCAGTGACTAAATCCGGGGGGAAGAAGAGCTGGTCACCTTTGGTGAGAAAATCGGTAATGAGGGTTTTTTGTATTCTCGGTGGATAGGAGCAGGGCAAGTTGATTAAGATGCACTTTTTGTTCTGTCTATCCAGTAGCTCATAAAATGTGTCTCCCTTGATGTCCATGGTGGTTATAGCAGCCGTGTCTGTCAAGCTTCTCTTGGGAAGGAAAAAACCGTAGCAGCCGTGTTTGCCCGGGTGTTTGCCGGTGGCAAAGGAGACCCATGCCGGGCCGGTCACGGGTGGGTTAGTCGATTTGAGTGTGCCGTGGACTCCCTCCTTAATTAATTTCTCCAATGCAGGCAGTCTCCCCTCTTCAATCCAGGGGTTCAGCAAATCCCAGCTTGCCCCGTCTAAGCCTATTACTAAGACCTTGCCCATTATATTTTGCGCTTTCCCTTAAGGCCTTCTACTCTTCGTGTTATCTTTTGACTCTCACTCACTCTGGGTGATTTTCTGATCTCCCTGTTTGCTGGCTCAGTTCCTTTCTGGAAAATCTCCTCAAGTACCCTGCCATCCATGTCATCGGGAATAGAGAGACCCAGCAGATGAAGAATGGTTGGGGCAAGGTCCAGAATGGAAACATTCTGGATTTTCTGCCCCTTTCTGATATTTAGACCGTAAGCCATGAACAATCCTGTCTTCTTGTTTTCGGCTTGCCACCGTCCGGGAGAGTCAAAAATGCTTTTCTGACCTATACCCGAAGGTATATGCACTCCTCTTGCCTGGTCTATGATAAGGTCAGGCGCTTCAGCCAAATACTTGCCATGATAGATTTCCTCTTTCTTGTACACGTCTGCAATAACTTTTTTTCCAGTCGATGGGTCAACAAGGGCTTGGAGTTTCCATTTAAGTTCTCTCTTCAATGCCTCGTTGTCGGCATTTTGTGGATTGAGATAAACAGGGCCTTGACCACTGGCAAGTGCTTTGCTCTTTTGCCAATCTGTCTTGCTGGCTTTAGCTTCTTTTTTTAGCCCCACTTTTTCGGTTGGAATTGTTCTCAACAAACTTTTTGGCACAATTTTGCGCCATATGTTAAGTCCTCCCAATCTCGACGCAAAGCGAATTAAACTTTGCTGATTGACTCCCAATCTGTATAAAAGTGACCCAAGGCTGGGATTCAGTTTAAGATATCCCTCTTCTTTCAGCCAAGCGTTGATATTAAAGACGCTCTCTATCTTATTGGAGCCATGGTCCGACATTATTATCACATCGCAGCCTTGTTCTATAAATTCACCGATATGACTGTCTATTATTTGCCAGGCCCTCTTTGTCTCGGGGGCATTCCAGAGGAAATGGTGGAGATTATTGGTGCGGAACAGTGCGAGCATGAGGAAATCTATATCGTATTTCCTCCCAAGTACATGAGCAGTCTCAAAATGCCGGACTATTATCCGGTCTATTTCATGACAGGACTTCTCTTTATCTACGTCAATCCTGTGCTGTGGATATTGTTCCCACCCTCTTTCTTTGAGTTCTTTCTCCAGCTCCGGGGGATAGGTGAATCCCTTTTCACCAGCATCGGGACCACTTGATACTAAGAAACCATTGACCTTCTTCGGTGGGTAGGTAGTCGGCATCCCTATGACTCCCACCTTCATTCCCGCTTCGCCTATGTAATCCCAGATTTCCTTATTTTTAGATTTCCTGTCTGTGGGGTAATAGACCTTCCTGTTATACCAGTCTATGTTCTCCCACCAGAAGATGCCTATTTTGCCGGGATTTTTACCGGTGGAGAAACATTTCCAGTTAGGCGAGGTCACTGGTGGTAAAACGCTCGTCATGTCCCCCCATACGCCCTCCTGTTTTATTCTGGCGATGTTTGGCAGTGCCCCTTCTTCTATCCAGGGGTCTATGAGTTCAAAGCCGGCACCATCTAAACCGATAACAATAGTTCTCATAAGCTAACCCTGCTTGAAATTATAGCGTTCATCAGTACAATTTGTCATTCTTCGCCGAAAGGCGAAAAACCTCACCTCTGCTCAGTGCAGGCTCCGGCGACGCAATCTTATTTCCACTTCCGAGATTGCTTCGGCTGACTTCATCAGCCTCGCAATGACTTTTGTGTAAATGTTTCTGCAAGATACTATTATTTGAGTAATCGGTGTAGCCTCAAATCTTGAAATAGGCCGGAGAACACAGCTTTGAATTTATTGAAATCTTGCATGGCTCCGATTCTCCCCAGTTCATAGGGGTCGGTTTTGGGATTAATTAGCTCGCGCTTGGTGGTAACCGCGGATGTGAAGCCGCTTTCTTTCACAAGCCCAGCTATCTCAGCATTGAAGGGACCAAAAGGATAGGCAAATGCGGTAACTTCCCTGCCGAGCTTTTCCTCAATATCTTTCTTTGACTGGACAATCTCCCATCTGGCTCGTTCCAAAGGCAAATTGGTCAAGACTGGGTGATTGACGGTGTGGGCGCCGAAGCTAATGCCATCCGCACTCATCTCCCGGATTTCATCCCAGGATAGGAAAAGCTCCTCGCCTAAATTATCCGGAATGTCTACTTGGCAGGTATTAACTAACTTCTCAATCACTCCCCTTTTTCTCTCCTCGGGCAATTTCTGCAACCTTCTTGCGATTGCTAGGCTGGTGCGAAATCTGTCGACCTCAGTCCCTAGGGGATAGCTGCCAAGCTCGCCTAACTCTAATTGATTGAGGGGAGTCAACTGGACAACATATTTAACTTGCTCAAACCAGAATAGCTTGCTGCTGCCAATGTGACCGGTAGTGAGGAAGATAGTCGCCGGTATGCCGTGCTTCACAAGGATGGGATAGGCGTAGAGGTAGTTGTCTTTGTAGCCGTCATCGAAGGTAATCGCCACTGCTTTCTCTGGAAAGGGTCCCCCTTGCTGGATATATTGTACCAATGTATCGAGGGAAAGGATTTCATAATTTCGGTGAAGGTATTCCATTTGTCTCTCAAAGCTCCGGGGGCTTAATGGCTTAACAGACCAGCTGTCGCTACTGGGACATACGCGGTGATATAGCAGAATACCTACCTGCGATTTGGTGAGCTTTCTCCGAAGGAAAGCATAGCCATCCAGCAACCCGGAATAGTTGGCGGCTATGGCAGCTGCCGTCTTTAGCGAGTCAATCATCTTTCTTCAACTCCGCATATTTTCCATGCCTTAGATTATAGTATCTGGCATCATTCCGCATAAAATGCCTCCCCCTCTATCTCCCTCCCGCCAGGGGAGGGAGATAGATAAGCAATTCCGCGGTCAACCATAACTGTAAGGCGGCTTAGGTGGCCTCAACGCGCTTCTTTGCCATCAGGCGGCGGGCTAAGATGTCTCTATACCCGTCCACCGTAGCTTCATAGGTGAATTTCTTCTCCACAAGGGTGTGAGCGTTGGCGGCAATCTTCTCAAGGTTGGGGTGGGTCAAGGCGCTAAGGACATTTCTGGCGATAGATTCAGGGGAGTTATCCTCCATAATGAAGCCGTTTTCTCCATCTTTCACCATATCTGGGATGCTTCCGACTGGTGTTGCTAGGACCGGGGTGCCGCAGGCCATAGCCTCAAGCATGATATTGGGTAATCCCTCCGTGTAGGAAGGCAAAACTAACAGTTTTAGTTCGTTTAAATAATGTGGAAGCTCATCGTAGGGAATCCAGCCGGCATATTTGACCTTGTTACTTAATTTGTCTACATGTTTTTCAACCTGGCTGCGCAGTTGACCATCGCCCCCTATAAGAAACGTCGCCTCGCCTCTTGTTTCCAGTACCCTTGGGATTGCTTCGACGAAGTTCAAAATTCCCTTTTCCTCGCTTAAACGCCCGATGTAGCCAACCAGGTTATCTCTTTCGTTCAAAGGCTTTTGTACTTTGAATTTGTCGAAGTCAAGAAAATGCTCATGGGCTACGGAAATTTTATGTTCATACTTTTCTAGGCCCCATGTTTTGATAAGGCTTTCTGAATAGATGACTATCCTACTGGAAAGGTTACAGTTAATTTTTGTTAGAAATCCTACTATTTTAGATATGAAGCTCCCAGCTTGAGCCCTCATGTCTTCAGGGGCAGATCCCGTGAAGGCCAATACGACACCCTTAAGAAGTAATTTTGCGGTTAGCATCGGCAACAAGAGTACCGGTCCACCAAAGAAGAAAATCCAGAAGTCAACATGCCTGGCTATTCTACATAGGCGCCAGGAAACCTTTAGCTGCGTAGAAATATTACGTATGACTCTCAGAAATGTATTGGATGTTGATTCCTGCTCTATAAGATAGAGATGCACTTTGGGTCCGGCTGTAATGAAGATATCACGCGCGGCACCACCTGTAATAACATGGAGTTCGCTGGAGAGTGGATGTAATACATGTATTAGTCTTTGCAGGGGAACAACGCCTGCCTCTAGTATGGGCCAGGTTACCACGCCAATATTTGGTTCTTTCTTATTCACTATCTAAAACTGACCCTACGTCGTGTTCTTACTTCTTCATTTGGTCCAGGTACTCTCTGAGCCTGTGAACCAAATTCGTTTCACCCCTGAACTCTGTGGCTCTTATATCCACATTTACCACCGCAGATTCCAGGTTACTTATATCATACACTATGGTCGTTCCCCGACTTTCCATCTCTCTGGCAATCTCGAGTTGGTGGTCATCGAAGACCTCTCCATACCTCTGTAGCCTTGGCACAAGAATAAGCGGTTTATTGTACTTCACCGCTGTCAATATTGACCCAATGCCAGCGTGACATACTATCACCCTGGCGCCAGCATATAACTCTTCTATCTCATTCACGGGCATGAATCTAAAATAATCACAGCTTTTGGGCTCATAATCTGTGGAGCCGATTTGCATAACTACTTCTTCATCCACTTTGCCAGCTATGCGGTCCATCTCTATAATTAGCCTATCGAAGGCTCGCATTCCCCCTACAGTTACAAATATCAAATCACCTTTCCCCAGTACTGCGCCTTTTTTCCATACTTTTTCAGTAGCAGCTCCCACTGGACCAGGAACAAATCTGCAATAGGGTAAATAAGCTTTCCAGCACCAGAGCGAGTTGTGACTCTCGCCAGGGTTTCGATAAACATAACCTTCGCCCCCAAAAGTTTGCCCACATAGCAGAACGGAACGGCTATTTCACCCCCGCCTGTGGAAATCACCACGTCTGGTCTCTCCTTCAGCATGATACGGAGGGCAATAAAGATAGTTTTTAGCCACGTAACCCTTTCCCGTAAATACCCCTCCTTGTATTCGATGAAGTAAGCTCTTCCCAGAAGCTGGGAATACTCAGACTTGTGCGTAACGAAAAAGTACTCTTTCCCCTCGAAAGCCGGCATCAACCTTTGCATCTCGACTAGGTGCCCACCGGGACTACATGCCAGGCAAATCTTCACTACACAGTCCTCCTAAGGCGCTTCTAGGCAGAAAGGGATGCATTCGTAGTCCTCCACACTTATCCAAGCTCCACAGTTTCTCATCTCCGGTGTTGAGGCTACATATCTGAATCCGTGGACATAATCCAGGGCATTAACAGGGAAAAGTCTGTTCACTTTCGCTTTCAGTCTCATAAACTCTTATTCGCGGCATTGCTTGCTCCCGAAAGGTAAATGCAGTATGGAGGTTAATATACAATTTTGAAGCAGTGAAGGCAAGGGAATACGCTAAATTGGATGCTGCTTATTAGTCGGAAGCCATGTTAGTTTACATAAAGCCTCCAGGCCTTCTTTAAGTGTAATCTTGGGCTCGAAGCCTAGCAGCTTTCTTGCTTTAGTTATGTCAGAGTAGTTCCTCTCAACTTCCCCCTTGCGCCTCGGCTCGTAGATGACCGAAATTTGATGGTCAGCAGCTATCTTCCTCATTAAATCCACGAGCTCATTCACACTTGTCTCAACTCCACTGGCTATGTGGAAAAGCAAAAGGTCTTGAGTCTTGAGCCCGGAGTCTAGAGCTATTAAAGCAAGGTGGATTGCCTGGCAGATATCGTCAGCATGGATAAAGTCTCTGGTCTGGTTGCCATCGCCGTAGACTATTAGAGGTTTGCCCTGCCTTGCCCACTCTATGAACTTGGTAATCACACTGGAGTTGTGCTCGGAATGAGGGCCATAGCAGTTGGCGAAGCGAAGGGAGATAGTGTTTAAACCAAAAGAATGGTAATAGGTGGAGCACAGAGCTTCCCCGGCCAGCTTAGAAGCACCATAGGGGGAGAGTGGGCGAGGTATTTGTGACTCGTCAACGGGTGGCGGCTGTTCGCCTAGCACAGCACTGGAGGAAGCGAATATGAATTTTCCTACTCCCTTATGGCGGCAGGCCTCCAGAAGATTCAGGGTGCCGTTGACATTAACTTCCCAATTTTCCTTGGGGTTTTTCAAAGACTCTATCACGCTGGCACGGGCAGCAAGGTGTACTACAGCATCTATTCCCTCCAGAGCCTTCTTAATCACATCGGGGTCCCTGATATCCCCCACCAGCAATTCAGTTGACTGAGTTAGTGGTGGCGATGAGCTTGAATGAGGGTCAGGAGTCCACATTGGAGAGGGAGTGGAGAGGTTGTCCAATATTCTCACTTTGTAGTGCCTTTGAGAGAGGTATTTCACCAGGTTGGTGCCGATGAAGCCACAGCCGCCAGTGACCAAGATAGCCTTTAGCGTAGGACTGAGAGTCATGAATCAAGCTCCTGTTCTTCGATATCTCTAGTATATATCTTTGGATATGGTGGAGACAATAAGACGGGGGCTCTGGAGAGAATGAAGAGGCAACGCTAAATCATTTTTGCTTGTTTGACCTGAAGATAATAGTGTCCCGGATGATGTTACTTGGTGCTTGACAGCCTTATTTACGCTCTGGTTACCTCCGCCTGCGTAATGCGTTTAAGATTACGCCAGTGAAGATGCTTACTATGCCGGTGATTATGAGCAGAGCGGTTAGCACGGTGCTGCCCATAGCTAAGACGCCTTTAGTCGTAGCTATATTAAGCACCCTGATGCCGATAACGAGACCGGCCACCAGCAAGATACCGCCCACTATTCCAAAGAAGAAGAGAGGTCTCCTCTCCGAAATCATGGTTATTATCCGACCAAGGACGCCTACGCCGTGTCTTACAGGGTTCATGGTGGAGCCATCTGTGGTATATATATTTGATATTGGCACCTCGGTTATCTTGAGATCCTTATCGGCGGCGCGAGCTATCATCTCTGTTTCTATAGCGAATCCCTCCTCTTTCAGTTCAAGTTCATTTATCGCCTTCGGGGAAAGTGCCCTGAATCCGGACTCAGAATCGGAGATGCTCTTCTTTGAAAGCATGCGGGTTGAACGCAACAGGACCTTTTGCCCGATGCGGCGGTAAGCAGGAGTCTTTTCTTTCTGAGCCTCTCTGGAGCCAATGACAAGGTCAAAGCCTTCTAAAATGGGCTTGATAAGGATGGGAAATTCATTGGGGTTGTGCTGAGAATCGGCGTCAAGGAGAACGAGGGCATCGGGATTTATTTTCCTCGCCTCTGCCAATATGCTCTGGATGGCTGCTCCCTTGCCTCTGTTTTCATCGTGGCGGATTACGATAGCGCCGGCGAGTTCGGCAACCTTAGAGGTATTATCCGTGCTTCCATCATCGACAACAATGACCTCATCTGCATATTGCTTTGCCTGGAGGACTACGCTTCCGACATAACTTGCTTCATTATAGGCAGGGATGCCAGCTAGCACATGCACTTCAGTTTGTTGAGTTTGTTGAGTCATTTGAGTTCCTTGAGTTTATCGGGTTCCTTGAATTTCCGTGGTTTTTCCTTACCGAGGAGATACCGGATGAAGCCAGAAATTAAGCGGGCTACTTCGTCGGATTTGGAGTAGAGTTCATTAAATTTCTCTTCATTGATGTAGCTTTGGTCTAAGGCAACATAAAGCTGACTCTGTACTTCAGCGACTGACCCTTTGGCGATAAATAGGAATTGGACGAACTCTTTTGTTGTTCGTCTTGAAAATCCTTCTGCTATGTTGGATATTATAGACACAGTCGCACCTTGAATTTGCTCTCTAAATTTATAGTCGCTGCTAAAATTCCGGTCAGAATCTACAACAGCGTATACCATTTTCACCAAAGCTCTGGCCTCTTGCCATGCTTTAATATCTTCGAACTTCTCAATTTTCACTCAATCAACTCCATAGACTCTACCAACTCTATAAACTCTCTAAGGTTACTTCACAGTTACTGATTTTGCCAGATTGCGGGGTTTGTCAGGGTCATGCCCTCGATTGATAGCGAGGTAGTAGGCCAGGAGTTGAAGAGGGACCACAGCGACCATGGGATAAAGCAATTCATCGACTTTAGGAATCTTAATCCAGGAATCATAAATGGCACTTTCTTTGTCAGAGACAGCGATAATATAGGCGCCGCGGGATTTAGTTTCTATGGCGTTGCTTAAGGTTTCAGAAAAGGTATAGTCAGCGGGACAAATCACCACCACTGGTGTGCCTGGCTCGACGAGAGCCAGAGTGCCATGCTTGAGTTCCCCGGCGGGCATCCCTTCAGCATGGATATAGGAAATCTCCTTAAGCTTCAAGGCGCCTTCAGAGGCAATGGCAAAGTTAATTCCTCTTGCTATGTAGTAGAAATCATTCTTATCTTTCAGCTTCTGGCCGAGCTTGCTAAGCTCGCTTTTGTTCCAATCCACTACCTTACTTATCTCGTTGCTCAGGTCTCTAAGCTTAGCTGCGGCTTCGTCAAAGGAGTTAACCATGGAGAAAGACAACAGGTAGAATATGGCTAGTTGAGATAGGAAGGACTTGGTAGCGGCTACGGCTATCTCGGAACCGCAATTCAGGTAAATAACCCGGTGACTAAGATCGGCCAGTATGGAGTTAGGCCGGTTGACTATGGAGATAACCTGAGCCCCAGCGTCTCTAGCTGCCTTTACTCCCTCAAGTACATCAGCAGTCTCGCCACTTTGGGAAACAGCTATGACAACGGTGCTTTTATCCACAGAGTCAGCGAAATAACCGAACTCAGAGGCCATTACTACATCGCAAAACTTCTTGCCTACTCTGGAAAAGAGGTATCTGCCTACCAAAGCAGCATAACGAGAAGTGCCGCAGGCAGTTACGATCACCTGTCTTGCCCTCAGAATATCCAGGGCAATCTCGGTGAATCTCTTCCCATCTTGAAGAGTTGTCTGGCTAAGTACCTGAGGTTGCTCTACTATCTCTTTGAGCATGAAATACTGATAGCCATCTTTGTGGCTCTCAGCCCAACTATGGTCAAGGGTTCTGGATTGCTTAACCAGCTTCTTTCCTTGGGCATCGAAGAATTCGATTTTTCCCTGAGTGAGCGCAACCACCTCGTTATCCTCCAAACTCATCACCTGATTAGTATATTGAGAGAAGGCCAGGGCATCGCTACTAACGTAGCAATCGTGGGCGTCAACGCCGACAATCAGGGGATTATTCCTCCTTGTGCCGATGATTTTGCCTGGGTCATCAAGGGATGCGACTAGAAAGGCGTAGGAACCTTCAAGCTTTTGGGCGATATTTAACACAGCTTGTTCCAGGGAATGTCCGTTTTTGAGCTCATCCTCAAGGAGGTGAGGGATAACTTCGGTGTCGGTTTCCGAGCTAAACTTGTGTCCCATCTTAGTGAGTTCCTGGCGGAGTTGTTGATTGTTCTCAATGATGCCGTTGTGGACTACAGCTACCCTCTCTCTGCAATCAGAATGGGGGTGGGCGTTGAGTTGAGTGACAGCACCATGAGTGGCCCAGCGAGTATGCCCGATTGCTATATTGCCGGGAAGGCTTGCCAGGTCATGTTTCTGGATGACTTCCTCAACCTTGCCGACATCCTTCCTTATCAGAAGGTTTTCATCGTCTAGAGAGGCTACGCCCGCTGAGTCATAACCACGATATTCCAGTCGCTTCAAGGCCTCGAGGACAACCGGGACCGCTGGTTTCTTGCCACAGTAGCCAATAATGCCGCACATCTTAATCTACTAACCTTCGTAATAATTTTTGCCTTTTATCCTCGTCCAATCTTGCCTTGTTTTCTTCCACTTGGTATCGGGACTCAGGCAGGGCCATCTTGTTTGCCCCCAGGTCGGCGTGCAGATATATGTGAGGCCCCACAAAGGCATTGGGACCTACCCGAACCCCAGGCATGAGGCTGGCATTTACTCCGATGCGGCAACCTTGTCCTACAATGGCGCCCAGTTTGTCATAGCCAGTATCTACGAGGCTGTCGCCAACTTTTATGCAGATATTTCCTTCGTCAAGGCGAAGGTTGGCCAGCACGGTGCCAGCACCCAAAGAGCAATTGTCGTCTATTATGGAATCACCGACGTAATTGGAATGGAACCAGCAATTATCGCCGATGTAAGAATGCTTCACCTCGGTGGAGTAGCCAACAACTGAATTAGGACCAATATGGCTGTAATCTCGCACCAGGACATTGTTGCCAATTACGGAGTTCGCCCCGATATACGCAGGACCTCGAATCACAGCATTCTCTAACACTTTAACATTATCGCTCAAGATAACTTTTCCTTCAACATTCGCCTTCTCGGAAACGCGGGCTGAAGGGGCTGTATAAGGTTGAGCATTGTCTAGAAAATATTCCATTGCTTTCAAGATGTGCCAGGGATATTTTATTGGCGCCCAGAAATTGCTGTAAAGAACCACCTTGATCTTGTGTCCCTCCTTTGCCATATTGTCCAGGGCACATTCATAGACATCATCCTTGGTAGTCTGGGTGGTTTCAACATAGTGTAAAAGCTGTTCAGGGTCATTATGACAATGCACCAGGATGTTAACTAATTTGCTAGGTTCCTCACCGGGATTAGGCTTTTCCACGATGTGCAGCAATTCATTTTGGGAGTTTATCTGAAGATAGCCTCCAGGGAAGTATTTCTGGACTTGATAACCCAGAATATAGGAAGAGGCCGTGGTTTTTTCAGCCTCGGTGATGATTTTGATGTATGCTGAGCTTGAGAAGACATCATTGGGATTTATTACCAAAACCTGCCCGTGCAGAAATGGCTCAGCGCTTTTCAGGGCATCAGCGATGCCTAATGGCTCTTTCTGCATAGCGAGATCGACTTTTATCCCAGGAATTCCTTGGGTTATTTGCGCAATCTTGGCTATATTTTCTGGATTCCCGATGATTACAAAATGACTCAAACCTGCCTCACGGGCTGTTTTTATTTGATGTTCGAGCAATGGCTTTCCCAGAAAATCAAGTAGAAATTTGTCCTCCGTGATAGGAAACATCCTCTTGCCGCTGCCACCGCAGAGAAATACGACTCTCACTTACTAGCCTCCACGAGATTTTGAACAAGCTTTTTCCCTTTGTCTATAAGCTCATCGGTCTGTGACTTTGATGTTGACTCAGAGATTATGCGGATGGCAGGCTCGGTGCCACTAGCTCTGATAAGCATCCAGGAGTCGGGGAATTCTAGCCTCAGGCCATCAAGGGTATTTATCGCAGCACTATCAGCAAAGAGGTGAGCCTTCTCCTTTGCTTGAGTCATGACTAACCCTTTGAGTTCGTCAGGACAGGGAACTTTTGCCTTTTCAAAAAATACTCTGGGAATACTTTGGAAGTATTGTCTAATATCGCCGGCATCGTTTAGCTGACTTAACAAGACAAGTGAGGCAAAAATGCTATCGGGGTAATAGCCCGCTTCGGGGCTGATGTAGACGCCTACCTGTTCCACTCCCAAGGCGGCATCAAGCTCCCGGGCTAAATGAGCGACGGCGACATCACCTACTTTGCCTCTGACCACTTCCACTCCAAGGTCCTTCACTGCTAGATCGAGAAGAGTTCCAGTTTCTACTGTGGTAGCAATCTTTTTCTTTCCCGTTCTTTTGACAGCTAGCCTCGAGATAAAAGCGATTGGCTCGTTGAAACCGATGAAACCTTCTTTATCGCAGAAAACAACACGGTCGGCATCGCCATCAAAACAAATAGCTAAGTCAGCATTATGTTGCCTAAGGAAAGCAACTGTACCTTGGAGGGTATCCTCCTTGGGCTCGGGATTTCTCCCTGGAAAAAGGCCGTCAGGCTCGTTATTTACAGGAATGACGTTGAGACCCATCTGGGTAAAGATGTCGCTGGCGAACCTGGAGGCAGCGCCATTGCCAGGATCGACAACTATTCGTAGCTGGTGATTGAGTCCTGGCAGAGAAAACTTGCCCTTGATAAAGGAAAGGTATCTTTGTTTCATGCCTTGGGCTTGCTCTAAAATCCCTCTCTTCCCCTGACGGAATTTCTTTTCAAAATAGACCTTCTCTATCTCCGCTTCTTGAGCTTGGCTGTATCCCAGCGAGTCCCCTCTGAAGAGTTTGATTCCATTGAACTCAGGGGGATTATGAGAAGCCGTGATCATAATTCCAGTGTCAAAGCCCGATTCCCGGGTGAGCAATGCTAGTGCTGGGGTAGGCAGAATACCCAAATCAACTACATTTATACTGCAGGAAAGCAAGCCCGAGATAAGCACTTCCTTAATTAGCTCCCTGCTTATTCTAGTGTCGGTAGCTATGCAAACTGTGGAGTATTGAGGTAGGGTAGTGCCTATGGCTAGGGCAACTTGGCGGCAGAAATCAGGCGATAGTTCTTGGTCTACTACACCCCGGATACCACTAGTCCCGAATAGTTTCTTTCTGACCATTTCTTGTCCTAGGTTAACTTGAGTAGAAGATAGCACGGAATTAGGTGGTTGGCAATAGTCACAAAGTACCACAATTTATGATAAATTACACAAGATGGAAATTGGATGGAATAATGGTCCTTGGCTCATCGAAGTATCAACTATCCTGTTCTTCGCGATCGTCATTTCTGCCCTGACTTCGGCTGCAGGGAAATTGAGGAGGTCCTTCTTGACTATAAGCAGCGCCGGCAGCGCTTTGGAAGAATATAATGATAAGGGAAATAGCTTTAACTCTGCTAGCCACCGTTTTGCCTATTAGTGAATTAAGGGGTGGCATACCGTTAGGCATATCTTTGGGATTGGACCCCTTGTTTACCTTCCTTTTGGCGATCACTGCTAATGCCCTGATATTTTTCCCCATCTTTTTTGCTTTGCGCTTTTTTTACGGTAAGCTTCTGTACCGCATCCCATTGTTTAACAAGTACCTGGATAGGGTGAGGGAAAGGGGTAAGCCCAAGGTGGATAAATATGGCTTTTTGGCATTGACCTTATTTGTCGCTATACCTTTACCCGCCACCGGAGTATATACTGGGACTATTTTGGCTTGGTTACTGGATATGGATTGGAGAAAAGCCTTCCCCGCCGTTGGGTTGGGGGTAGTCGTGGCTGGTGTCGTAGTGCTCTCAATAACTTTGGGAGTAATTGGGCTGATATAGGCTGTGGTATCCGATAGATAGAACTCCAGGCATGGTCTCAAGATAGTTTTTGCGTTTGGTTAAGCCAAGTTTTGATAGACACATTGCATAATGCGGTATTTTGTTGAGCAGTTAGTCCCTTGGTCCTGTTTTGGTTTGACAGATTGTGCTCGCAGGAGATAAACAGGAATGCTATTAGAGTCGTTCTTCTAAGGGGAAAGGGATAGAAGCACAACTATGAGATGGCAAAGGGAATGGAGAACGAATGAAAGAAGGGTGGGAGTAGTAAATGCAATGTGGAGGGAGTACTACCCTGTAGAAGCCTTCTTTCTAACAGGCTTATCTAGAACTCACAACCTAGGGTATTGACAGAACTAGCTCAGCTACATAAATTATATATTAACGATTCAACCATAGCTGATATTGCATTACGGATAAAAGGAGGTATTGATGGAGTGCACAGACCTATTGGCAGATGGGTACGGACGCGTGCTGGAAGTACTGGAGAGCGCACTGGATGGGCTCACTCAAGATGATTTGGACTGGCAGCCTCATCCCGACTGCAATAGCATTGGCTGGCTAACATGGCACTTAACACGTATACAGGATGACCATATCGCCTCACTGATGGGTGAGGAACAGCTCTGGACTAAGGACAAGTGGTATGCCAGGTTCAACCGCCCACCTGATCCTAGCGACCTTGGCTTCGGTCACAGCTCAGCACAGGTCGCAGCATTTAAATCCCCGGATGTCCAAACGTTACTTGGTTATCATCAGGCGGTATATGAACGGTCAAAGCGTTACTTCCTCGCCCTTTCAAATTCTGACTTTGACCGAGAACTTAATGAACCCTGGTTCCATCCCCTACCTACTGTCAAGGTACGACTTATTAGTGTTTTGAGTGATGATTTACAGCATGCTGGACAGGTAGCTTATGTGCGAGGCCTACTCCAGGGCAAGGGTTGGCAAAAGTATTAGTAACATAATTTGCCAAAACAGACTCCTCTTACTCGAACTGCACATTATGGGCAGGTGTTCAACGCTTCGCCAAAATACTTGAATGTGGAGCCACGCTTCATGGAACTGTCTTAGTCATAGATTGGCGATTCTAGTAGGTGTAATGTAGAATTGACTGAGGATTATTAAATATGAAAAACATTCTGACAGGAGGGCCAGGTTGAACGTAGATAGATACTCCGATGGAGATAGAACAAGAATCCTGATTGTTGGTGGTGTGGCAGGGGGAGCTTCATGTGCCGCCCGTGCAAGAAGACTCTCAGAGAAAGCAGAGATTATTATCTTCGAACGCGGTCCATACGTCTCGTTCGCCAATTGCGGTCTGCCATATTACGTAGGCGACATCATTACTGAAGAGGAAAACCTGATCGTAGCTACTCCTAGCCTGTTTCGAGAAAGGTTCAACATTGAGGTACGCACACAAAGTAATGTCATCGCTATTGACCGCGAGAAACAGGAAATCGAAGTAGAGGATTTGAGAACTTCTGCTATATATCGGGAGAGGTACGATGCTCTGGTACTTGCTCCTGGTGCAACACCGATTCGGCCTCCGCTTCCTGGCATTGACCTCCCTGGGATATATTCTCTTCGAACCATACCGGACAGCCGTGATATCCGAACCTGGATTACCGAAAGTAACGCTAGAAGAGCGGTCATAGTTGGTGGAGGCTTCCTTGGATTGGAGATGGCGGAAAACCTAGTCAAGCGTGGAATCTCAGTCACGATAATCGAAATGCAGGATCATGTTATGCCGTCTTTGGACTACGAGATGGTTACCCCAATCCATGACCATTTGCATGCCCACGGCGTTTTCCTCCATTTAGGGGATGCTGTTACTGGGTTTAAACAAGATGATGAACACAATTTGAATGTGAACACTGAATCAGGCAAGACCTTCACTGCTGATCTAGCTATACTGGCCATAGGGGTGCGTCCAGAAGTTACCTTGGCCAGAAGCGCAGGTCTTGAAATTGGGGAAAGGGGTGGTATTCGAGTTAATGACCGAATGAAAACCAGTGATGACCATATTTGGGCTGTAGGTGATGCGGTTGAAGTGCGTGACTTCGTCTCCGGAGAGTGGACGGTTCTTCCTTTAGCCGGGCCAGCCAATCGTCAGGGAAGAATTGCTGCTGGCACTATCCTTGGTCGTGATTTTACATTCAGGGGAGTACAGGCCACATCAGTATGTGGTGTCTTTGGAGTAACTGTTGCCTCCACTAGCCTAACTGAAAACACACTAATACGTCTTAACAAAGCCGGGCGAAACATAGACTATGAGAAGGTCTATTTGTACCCTGGTCACCATGTCAGCTACTACCCTGGGTCAAGCCAAATCGCTATGAAGATGATCTTCTCTACGAAGGATGGAAGAGTACTTGGTGCTCAGGCAGTTGGTCGGGAAGGAGTCGATAAGCGAATAGATGTAGTTTCAATGGCCATACAGAATAATGCTACAGTGTTTGACCTTGAAGAATCAGAGTTGTGCTATGCCCCACAGTATGGTGCAGCTAAAGACCCGATTAATGTAGCAGGGATGATTGCGGCCAATGCTCTTCGCGGTGATGCTCCGCTAGCTCACTGGGAAGACATCAAGGATGCGGATGCCTTTATCCTCGACGTTCGCAACCGATCTGAGTATGTATCTGGTCACGTAGACAGAGCACTCAATATACCACTTAACGAACTCCGTACCCGCATGCATGAATTACCGTCCGAAGGAGAAATATGGACATATTGTAGTGTAGGTCAGAGGTCTTACTACGCGGCCCGTGCATTAAGGCTGAATCAATTCAACGCCAGAAATCTGTCTGGAGGTGTACATACTTATAATAATATGGCACGGTCTTGACCACAGTAGATTCAGCCGACACTTTGAGTGAAAGTGCAATGCTAAACTGCGCAAAGGGTCCAATTGCCTATATCCTTATTTTACGGCAACAACAATTTCGACAGGGAGTATGCCCGAGCAATGTGATTGATTCTTCGTCTTCACGTTTCCGAGTTTAGACTAACACGCTCTCAAGAAGTTGTAAACCGAGTACACTTGCCGTGGGTCATTGCTTAATAAGCTGCCGATTGTACACGCAACTTCGCTCCTCCGTCCAACCTCCGTTCGTAGCCTTGATTTAGATACCACGAGATGCTACGCTAATGTTCGCCTTTATGAGCTACACCCTTACCTTAGAAAGTCCTGAGACTCTTATCTTTTCCTGGAACAAGCTGCGGCACCTGAGGTGGGATCATACTTTCATTTTGCCCTGCTGGCTGGAAGTCTGGTGGCGGGTGTTTGGTTCAGAAGCTGAGCTGTATTTATGTGCCATCAAGCAGGAGGAAACCATCATAGGGATCGCGCCACTTTTATTAAAGGAGGGAAAAGCTTCGTTCATCGGGAGCGCTGATGTTTGTGATTATCTTGACTTTGTGGTGGCTCCAAAAAGAGAGCAGGATTTCTTTGACATCCTGCTTGATAGCTTGAAGCAGAAAGGCATAAGCCGTCTGGACCTAGATTGTCTAAGGCCTGACTCCACCACAACTACGCACTTGGTGACTATAGCGCGAAACCGGGGGCATTTAGTTTCTTGTAATCCAGAGGATGTCTCGCTGGAACTTGATTTGCCAGCCACTTGGCAACAATATCTGGCAATTCTCACCGCAAAACAGAGACACGAAATCAAGCGCAAGCTGAAAAGGCTGAGGGAGGCTGGCGATGTGGACTACCACGTTGTCGAGGACAGCGAGGCTGTTCCGTACATAATCGACATCTTCCTGAAGCTATTTCGAGATAGCAGGGAAGACAAGGCCACTTTTATGACTCCCCAAAGGGAATCCTTCTTCAGGTCTTTAGCAAAGACTATGGCTGAAGTTGGACTCCTGAAGCTCGGTATTCTTGAGTTGAACGCATCGCCTGCGGCCGCCATCTTGTATTTGGATTTCAATGACAAGGTGTACCTTTACAATAGTGGCTATGACCCGCAATACAGCTCCTTAAGCGTGGGGTTACTTTCTAAAGTCTTATGCATCAAGGACAGCATCCAGAGAGGAAAAAAGAGATTCGATTTTCTCAAGGGAGCCGAAGCATACAAATATCGCTTGGGGGGTAAAGAAATCCCTATATTCAATTGTCAAATAATCCTCAAGTGACCTCAACTGAGTTGTGTTTGTAATATTGAAGTAGATCAGTGGAGGAAAAATTCTAGTGGCGTCAAAGCAATTGAAGATAGCTATGCTCAGCATTCACAGCTGCCCCGTGGGTAAGTTGGGTGGGAAAGACACTGGTGGTATGAATGTCTACATTCGTGAGATCGCTCGCGAGTTGGGGAGGCAGGGACATTTAGTGGATGTTTACACCCGGACTCATGACCCGCTAGATGATCAAATTGTAGAATTGAGCAAGAATGCCCGGCTTATTCACTTGGGGGCGGGGGAGGCTGAAGATATACATAAGTTGATGGTCTATCCCCATCTTGCCGAGTTCGCCTGCAACCTGGAAACATTCAGGAAGCGTAATGGTCTTGAGTATGATTTGATACATAGCCACTACTGGCTATCGGGTTGGGTGGGAAGATGGATTCAGGGTTGGTGGGACGTGCCCCACATTATTATGTTCCATACACTGGGCGGGGTCAAGAATGCAATTGGTGTGGGAGAGGATGACCCTGAACTTCGCATACAGGCGGAAGGAGAATTGGTCAGGATTTGCCACTGTATCATCGCCGCTACGGAGAAGGAAAAAGAGGAGCTAATCCGCTATTACCATGCTTCGCCAGAGAAAATCAATATCATACCTTGTGGAGTGAACTTAGAGCTGTTCCAACGGGTAGACAAAGAACTGGCACGGCGGCAACTGGGCTTCAATGACGGCAGCATCCTTTTGTTTGTGGGCAGGATCGAGCCATTGAAGGGCATAGACAAGTTGCTCGTGGCGATGACCCACCTGAGGAGGAGGCTGGGAGTCCACCTGGTAATAGTTGGCGGTGATGACCACAGCCACTCTGAAATGGAAAGGCTACATAGGTTATCTCGGAAGCTAAATATTCAGGATTCAGTTACCTTTGCCGGTACGATAAGGCAGGAAGATCTGGCTCGTTATTACAGTGCTGCCGATGTTTGTGTCATTCCTTCCTACTATGAAAGTTTCGGACTAGTAGCTCTAGAATCCCTGGCTTGCGGAACACCCGTAGTAGCAACTAGGGTAGGGGGCATGGAGAGCGTTGTTGGCCGGGGTGGGACTGGGTATGTCGTTAAGGACAATGCCCCCTTTCGCCTGGCGGACAGGATAGCTGCGCTTCTCTCAAAGCCGAATACTGGTGCAAAGGCTGCTTGTTCAATTCGGTCAACAGTAGCCAGATTTAGCTGGCCAAATATCGCCGAAGCGATAATCGAGCAATATAAGATAGTACTCAGGCACTATCTTGCCCAAGCAAGCTAATCCAGCACCTTTTCATACCATAAAGTGGTCGACGAAGTCTTGAACCCTACAGACTCGTAAAGAGCACAGGCAACCCTATTCTGGCTGTCCACCGTCAGTTCAACAACTGCAACCCCTCTACTTTTGAGATAGGATAACCCAGCTAACAGGAGCAACTTCCCTATTCCCCTGCCTCGGTGGTCTGGGTCTACCCCAAGCATGTAGATCTGCCCGTTGCTCACGCCTCCCTCCATTTTTATTCTCGTCCAGCAGTAGCCGATGGGCTTGTCTTCCTCAATGGCTAGGATTATATCCCTTGGGGAACAGTTACTCAGATTGACGCGGTAGACTATTTCTTCTGTGGTGTTGGGATTGTATCCCCAGGTATCTGCGAAGGAACGATTCTGAATCTGAGCCAGTTTATCCTCCTCGCCATACTGGAGATGGTGGTACAGAAGAGCCGTTCGCTCCACCTCTGACAAGTGAGCTTTGGGAACTTGTAACCTCAATTCAAAAAAACGCCGTACAGGTCCAAAACCCAGTTTGGATAGTAAGTTCTTAGCGGCGACATTGTCCTGTGTTATATTCACATGGGCCACTCGCACCCCTAATTCCGTAGCGCGCTGTATAGCATAATATGACAGTTCTTTAGCTAGGCCCTTCCTGCGGTGCTGAGGATGTACGAGGCAATCAAGCAAGACTCGCCCGATGCCCAGTTCCGGTGTGATATCTATGTAGCCGATAACCTTTCCAGCCGCTTCGGCTATGAATAGCTCTTGCTCAGAGTGGTAATTCGGTCGACTTAGGCGTTCACTCAAGACTTTCGGTGAGGTGCAGCGTCCTCTTGGGTCCAGCTTTTCAGCCTCAACGTTTAGACGGATATAATTGTCGAAATCATCAGGATGATAATTTCTGATAACATACGGGAAATTGCTCATCTTGGTTGAAAATGTTTTGCAGAGCAATTGTAGCAGCCTAGTAGATGCTGTACAATTGGTGGTTGGTATCTCAGGTTGAGGAGAGTTGCCCATGACAGCAAAGCCAGCTCAAGTAATGGTGGTTACGCCACACCCAGATGATGCGGAATATGGTGTTGCCGGAACAGTAGCTCGCTGGGCTAAAGAAGGAAGGGAGATCATATACGTGGTGTGCACTAATGGCGATAAGGGTACTAGCGATATCAATATGAAGCCAGAGGAACTGGCCAAGATTCGTGAGCTGGAGCAGTTGTCCGCAGCTAATCTGCTGGGGGTGAGAGAGGTCATATTCCTGCGTCATCCTGATCAGGGTCTGGAGGATACACCTGGGTTTAGGAAAGAGATCGTCCGCTTGCTAAGAATGTATCGACCCGATATTGTGGTGACCGCTGACCCCTACCGACGCTATATTTGGCATCGAGATCACCGAATCGCTGGACAGGTTACCTTGGATGCAGTTTTTCCCTATGCTAGGGACCATCTTTCCTACCCCGATTTACTGAAAGAAGGTTTCCGTCCTCATAAGGTTAGGGAGGTATTACTCTGGGCCTCAGAAGACTCGAACTATCGCTCCGACATTACAGCTACCTTTGACCTTAAAATAGCTGCCCTGCGTTGTCATAAGAGCCAGGTGGAACAAATCCCTCACTCGGAGTTAGAAGAATGGCTAAGACAGCGGCATAAGATGATGGCTGAGGAAGAGGATTTCGAACTGGCAGAATCCTTCCACCGAATAGAGATATTGTGGTAGCCTGGGCCTCGCACAGCGGAGTTGGCTACGATGAAAGCCAAAGCACATCTCCGCATAGCTGGGAGTCGTGGGGTCGGGAAGAAAAGACGGCAAATTCGTCTTTCTCTTTCTTTAGCACTGTTGGACCACCGTGGCCGGGATATACCTGGGTATCATCGGGCAATACAAAAATTTTCCTGGTTATAGACTCGATTATTTCCCCTAAAGCTGTGGGGGAGATGGTCTTGCCTGGACCACCTGGGAAAATGGTATCTCCAGCTATCAAATATTGGCCTGTCAAGAAACACAAGCTACCGGGAGTATGACCCGGCGTGTGCAGTACTTTGAGTTCTATATTTCCAAAGGACACGGTGTTGCCGTCATTTAATAGAATTTCTGGAGGTGATGGAAGACTATCTGCTTCCAAGGGATGAGCAGCTAGGGGAACCCTTAGCTTACCCCGCAGCTCGGGGAGAGCCCCCAGATGGTCCATATGGGCATGGGTTAGTAATATGTACCTTGGATTAGTCCCTCTAAGGCGCTCCAAAATTTTGCTCGCCTCCGCGGGTACATCTATTAATACGCTGTCTCCGGTTGCTCTGCACACCATCACATAGGCGTTGGTTCCAAAAGGCCCTAGTTCAAGCCTCTCGATTTGGACATTATTATCTCTTATTACAATTGCCATCCTTCACCGCTCTTTGGTCTCGACCAGAAGTAACACATGATGCCAAATCATTCAGTATGCCAAATTATAGGGCTCAATTCACTCCAAATCAATGCCATTAAGGACCTTGGGTCGTCTACGACCGGATCATGGGCAACTGCTACTGCAAATCGTAGACCGGTTTCCTGAGCCCCTTGGCGGCAGTGCGTCGATAACGCCCGAGCTGAACAATGGTCGGTTTTGTTCAATGATAATTCTGCGCATCGCACAGAGCGTCATTTTGTATGGCCACAACTTTGCATAATTCCTAAACGAATAGCAAAACTGGACAATTCATCTCGCCGCAGTGATTTTTAGGAAATTTTAGTTTAGATACCTTAAGTCTTTACACTTTGCAAGCTTTATGCTAAAAGTACACTTGCAGAGCCAAGATGTTTGTTGTCGAGTTAGTGTGGCAGTATTTTGAATCCGCCTGCACTCTGATGCTTAGAGATGGCAGCAGAAAGAGGAGTTGACTTAGATGGCCTACGAGATTGACTACCAAGATTATCAGAAAGCACTTCAATTTGATCAGCGTATCTCCAGGATGGGTACCATGCAACAATTGAACCAGATTCTCATAGATGAGTTGGATCCTCAGGAAACAGCTAAGGTGCTAGATGTAGGAACAGGAACTGGGCGATTGGGCATTAGTCTGTGCAATTTAGTCCCGGGGGGATTCATCACGGGGATAGACTCTGGTTATGGTATGCTTAGAGTGGCAAGGGATAAGATACAGCGATACCGGACTGCCAACTTCCATATAGTGCAAGGAATGGCTGAGGCTCTACCTTTTTTATCTCAAGTATTTGATTCTGCTTGCCTCATGCTCAGCTTCCACCATTTCACCGAGCCTGAAAAAGCAATAACTGAGCTATATCGGGTATTGAGAACAAAGGGGGGCTTTGTCTCAGTAGATCCAGTGTTAAAGGACGCAGAATATGAAGAGGAGAAAAGACTAAATCGACTTATAGAAGAAGCCTTCCAACTAGCGCACGGTCCTGAGTTCAGGTTTTTCACAACCTCAGAGCTGCGAGGGCTATATGAAAAGGTTGGCTTCTCAATTGAGAACTGCCAAGTCTACAATTTTCCCTTTCAACAGCGAGGAATCGAAGGAATACCAATGGGACCACACTGGTTTCAGGCCCGTGAGCTACTGCAGTCTAGAGAAGAAGAAGGCTTGATTAGGCAATTTGAGCAAAACTATTTCACTTTCGCAGAAAAAGGGAGGCAGTTACTAGTTAAGGGGAAGATGCGCTGGTCTGTCATCAAAGCTAGCAAGCACTGAGGAGATACATGCCTTGAATTATTTAGTTGTTCTACTAGCTAAGGGTAGTCGGTCGGACTGCTAGAGTTCCTGGTATCTAAATGTTGGTAGTCTTGTTGGGACTAGCGCAAGCTAATACATGATTGCCATTTTCGCCAAGCGGGTGATAAATCGAGGTGTCGGTTTACCCAGTATCTTGGTATCTTGATTCTTTCAAAAATTGGGGTCAACATCTCTTGTTGTAGCTTTGGTAGGCCGTGAGGGATTCGAACCCAGGACACCCTGATTAAAAGTCAGGTAGACCATTTGAGTCAGAAGTCGTCGACCGGTGAGTAACTTTTGTGACCCTCTATCGGATCATAGTATTCCGCAGCCTAGCAATATCGGTTAGCCATCATTAAGCTGGTGTGTTCCACTAGCCTTTGCAGCATCAAGCTATATTCAAACTTCACTGACTAACTATCGCTCCATAGATATTTTGCGAGAGTGGAGATAGAACAAAGCTGCATCTCATAATTAATTCACCCGTACCTTCGTAGCTATAGAGTTAACACACCTGACTGAGAATCATATACCCAAAGCTAATTGTTAACAGCCAAAGTGCCGGAGTTGTCCAGTGACAAAGGTTATAAGGTTAGCCGTTCACAGCCTTGTAATGCTCTAGGCAATCATCAAAGGTGATACTGCGTGTGTACCTTAACACCATTGATAAGTCTTCCCAACCGCCGAGGTGCATAATGTCTAGAGTGCTTAATCCCTTCTTATGGAGATTACAAGCAAAGCCTCTTCTGAAGCTGTGAGCATTACATTTAATCCCTGTCTGTAACTCCAAAGTTTGTAATAGGGTTTGAATCCCTCTAGGCTTGAGATGCCAAATGTTATCACCAGTGCCATTATCAGGAAGCCATTGCTTGAGTAATTTGGCTGTCCTTTCAGTGAACGGAGCTTTCCGCTGTTTGTTTCCCTTCCCTATAATAGTGATAGTGTAGCTATTCCAATCAATATCTGAGGCTTGGATGTTGGCTAACTCGTTTAGTCTCATGCCACTATCGGCCAGCAGGGATATGATAGCTTTGTCCCGGATGCCATCTACAGTATCAATGAGGTATTGGACTTGCTCTGCGGTAATACTGGGCATTATTCTCTTAGCAGGTTTAGGTCTATCTACTCTGTCTAATGGATTTTCTGTAAGGTAACATTCCCTCGTAGCCCAGTTACAAAAGGCTCTAATCGCTCTATAATAGCTAGCCTTACCATTGCCACAGTTAAGATTAGCCAGGAATGAGTTAATGCCTTCAGGTGTTATCTCATAGCTTTGAAGAAATGGTTTGAGACAGGTTTTATAGTATGCTAAAGTGTGTCTCGATAAGGCTTGTCTTCTGGGGTTAACAAAAAATGTTAACAAATTAGCTTGGAATTGTATTTGCGAAATTGCTAACTTTTTCCCTGATTTTGAATGTGGGGAAGTGTCGGAATTGGCAGACGAGCATGACTTAGGATCATGTGCTGAAAGGCGTGGGGGTTCGAGTCCCCCCTTCCCCACCGTCACAAATCTGCAAACACTTGGGGGGCCATTTCCTTCACTATCCTCCGCATTTCCTCGGCGACAGCCCTAAACTCAGGAAGCGCTCGCTTGGATGTGCGCAGCTTAATAATAT
>DAOUMB010000091.1:0-6289 GCA_034414335.1 Dehalococcoidia bacterium | reverse complement strand
GTATATCTAACCGCCCATGCCAAACTAAGTGGAACCAGCATCACTCCGCAAACAATCAACAAGTTATTAACAGGCACAAATCACAAACAAGACACAAGCTTGCTGATCCACGTAGTAGCAGACTATTTCAACCTTTCGGCAGAAGAGCTAATCAGCAAGAAAAGAGACAGAAAAACTACCCTGGCACGACACGTGGCCATCTATCTCATGCGGGAAGAAACTAATTGCTCTTTGTCCGAAATCGGCAAAGAATTGGGTGGCAGAAATCATGCAACAATTCTTCATGGCTACGAAAAAATAGCTAGTGAGTTGAGTATTCATCCTAACCTCTCCAACCGAATCTTGGAAATCAAAGAGAAAATTAATTTTCAGAAAAGTTGTTGAGAGGCACACTAAGCTGTGCAGAACTGATGCTAATTTGTGGATAAATTGTTACATATCATGCCTGTGAGTCTGCACTAATTTCCTAGCCCTTATCCCTCCCCACTATTTATCCGTCTCATAACAAATATTACTTATAACTTTATATAATTAATTTAAAACATTTATACTTTATAAGCGTATGATTTCTAAAAAAGAAATTATGGTTGTTGGGGGATTTGGTGGAGATGGCATTGTTAGCTTTCGGAGAGAGAAGTATATTCCTTTTGGAGGTCCGGATGGTGGAGATGGTGGAGTTGGCGGGAACGTGATTATCGTGGCTAGTGCCAGCGTAATTGATTTGAGCTTAATGAGACAAAAGAAGAAATTTGTCGCCGAAAATGGCCGACAGGGAGGTGGGTGGCGGAAACATGGCAAGAAAGGGAAGGACCTAACTATTTCAGTACCAGTAGGCACAATGGTTTTTACTAAATCTGATTCGGGTAAGGAGATACTTTTAGCTGACTTGCGTAGCCCCAAGCAGAAGCTTTTGGTGGCCAAAGGGGGAAGAGGAGGGCTAGGTAATGCCCGCTTTGCTACCGCGGTAAATCAAACTCCTGAGATAGCTACTAAGGGAGAATCAGGGGAGGAGCGTTTGATTATCCTTGAGCTAAAACTCATTACCGATATCTGTATTCTTGGTCATCCAAACTCGGGAAAATCTACTTTATTATCTGCGGTATCGAGAGCCAAACCCGAAATTGCCGATTACTCCTTTACTACCCGACAACCAGTTTTAGGAGTCATTCCAGGCGATAGGAGAGACTTTATTATTGCTGAAATTCCCGGCCTTATTGCCGGTGCTCATCTGGGCAAGGGATTGGGGAACGATTTTTTGCGCCATGTGGAACGAACTAAGCTGCTTATTTATTTATTGGATGGCAGTTCGTCAACCATTATCGATGACCTGAGCCAACTAGACAAAGAGATAGCCTTATACAAAGATGATTTATCGCAAAAGCCCAAAATCGTGGCGGTGAACAAGGTAGATTTGCCCCAGGTTCAAGCTCGTTTGCCAGAGGTCAAGCAAAGCTTTGCCAAGCTTGGAGCGCCTGTCTTCTACATCTCTGCGGTTAGCGGCCAGGCTGTGTTAGAATTGACGAGAAAAGCCATGGAAATGGTGGTTCAGGCAAGCCAGGATGAGGAAATAATTGCCCAACCCCAAATAGCGGTATTCCGTCCCAAACCGAGAAAATAAAGCATGAATATAGGCATTCTTGGTGGTACATTTGACCCTATCCATATGGGTCACCTTATTGTCGCTGAGGAAGCAAGAATAAGGTTAGGGTTTAACGAGGTTCTTTTCGTGCCCGCCGGGCAGCCATGGCTTAAGCTAGACCATAACATTACTCCGGCAGCCCACAGGGTGGAAATGGTGCGCCGTGCTATAGCTGCCAACCCCCATTTTAAGCTCTGTACCCTAGAAGTAGAGCACTCCGGTCCTTCTTACACCGTGGATACCATGACAATGCTACAAAAACAGCTAGGCAGTGAAGCAAAACTTTTCTTCATACTTGGCCGGGATACTTTAGCCGAGCTTCCATTGTGGAAGGAACCCGAGAAATTAGTTCAATTGTGCAGGCTGGTGGTTGCCCCGAGATTAGGCTCGAAGGATTTGAAGCATTTAGAAACATCAATATCCGGGCTGCCGGATAAAGTTATTCAGCTCGATATGCCTATAATCGGGATCAGCTCTTCAGGAATTCGCCAGCGTATAGCTCAGGGGCTGTCCATTAGTTATCTGGTGCCCGCTGAGGTAGAAAAATATATAACGGAACAGAAGATATATCTGATATCTAGCAGATAACGCTGCGCTTCAGCCGCTGCACGGGAACATGCCCAACAGTCACGGGCGGCACCAGATCACCAGATACCACCCATTAAAACACTGTTTTGGTTAGCCTATCTACGCCGTCAATGAGTTCCATGACCTCATCTTTGGTGGGCTCTCGCTCTTTGTTGTGATCGCACAGGTTGCGGAGGTCACCAAGCCTTTGGATGAATCGCCACTGAGGAATGTCGGTGACGCCTCCTTCTTTGAGGGCAGCATTGTAAGTGGCGATCGTAGGGTTTTTCTTCGTAATTGACACTTTGTGGGTTTGGCACACTTCCCAGAGGTGCTTTTCGGCGACCACGCCTGCCATTGCTCCCGCAGCCCGTAAAAAGCCGCTCTTAAGTAGTTCTCGTGCCGATGTGACTTCTGAGTCAAATAAATCGGCACGCAGGAGTTGGTGGATGTCCAAGAGCGAGCTTTCGAAACGAAGCTTTGCGGACTTGAGGATTTCACACTGCATCTGGAACTGCATGAAGACGATGGTCGCCAGGTCATAATAGCCGAGCCCGGATTCGGAATCTGTGCCAGAGCGGAAGCCGAGCAGCCAATCCTTTATGGTATATGTTTGGGCATTGATGTCCTTGCGCTTTTCACTGCCTTTGTAGAGCATTTCGAATTCACTGAGACGGCTTGGGAGTATCTGGCGTATGACTTCGTGCGCTTCGGAATACCATTGTTGATAAGATGAGAAGAATATGTTACCAGGTTCCCCCTCACCCTTTTGTGCCTTTTCCTCAGATACTTCGAGTTTGATATCCTCATACATTTGGTCGGAGAGCTTAATAAGGCGTTCCAGATCTTCTTGATACTTGGTCAAATTGGTTTTCATAGCACCTCACCTGTATTGATACCTGAGAGGTAATTATACCGATTTTTTCCGCGTATGCCATTATTTATTGCCATTATTGGGATTAAGCTCATCAGAAATTCGCCAGCGTATAGCTCAGAGGCTGTCCATCCGTTACTTGGTGCCTGCTGAGGTAGAAAAATATATAGCGGAACAGAAGATATATCCGACATCTAGTAGATAACGCGGCGCTTTAGCTGCTGCCTTTGGCGGTCAGTTGCAGTGGCTTGTTAGGGTCCTTTGTGAGACATTTTTAAGTAAGGAAGTCACGCTAGGGTCAGTCGTGATACACCGAGTTCACCAGTTTCGGCCAAATCAAAACAGATTATTGGCCTTTTCAGTGATTGAGTATCATCCGCAAGCCAATCGGCTAGTATTTTTACCTTGGGTGACAGTTTTGCTGGGAGAGATAATGCTAAGCCCACAGGAATGCGGCCACCATATGTGTCAGCTATGCTTGTGGCAATCTCTGCTAACCCACCAGCCACAAGGTCAGGCACCGCCGTGAGATCTTCTAATCCTAGGTCAGCTTCATCGATCTGAGTGGTTCCGATGCCTAGCTCTCCCAATGGGTGCTTGACGTAGTGACTGGTGAAGTATGCGGCTAAATTGACAACATCTTGAGAACGACGAGTATTTGCAAAGAGACGATCTTCGTCTGATATCCAGTACACATTCTGCTTTGGGTGTGAGAGGCCTGCAATCAAAAGGCTCACGAAATGCACTAAACGTATGACTCGGTCGAAGCTTTTAGAATTCCAGCTTCCCTCCAAATTCACATGCTTTTGAAATTCATTGAAGTGCTTGGGCAGAGAGCAAAGGTATTTTATTTCCTTGCGAATGGCAAATGTGGCACAGACTCCGGTGATCGTGTCTGCTGCACTTAAGAAGGGAAGTAAAGCTTTCTTGCGCCTGTAGTCGGCAAGGTTTTTGAAGCTCATGCGCCTGCTGTCTTTGAGAATCTTGCTTCTTATATGCCGTCGCCTGTGTTCCCATTCACCCCTTGCTTCAGAATCAAACGCTAGAATTGAGATCACATCATATCGACTCGTTCGATGCTCGCCTCCATAATCCGACACCAAGGTGATTGTGGGGCCGAGCAGGTACGGGAATTGGCAAGCCGCGAATATGCGGTTTACCGTTGCTACCCATGGGTAGAGTGGGTTTGCTGTTTGCTTCCAGCATGAGCCGATAGTAATCATTGGCTGTTTATTTATCTGCCTAACAAGTAATTATACGTACGGAATCTTTTCTGGATATCATAATTAATTTAGTCATTTTTAGGATTCTCTGATGAATTGTCTAAAGATCACACACCCCATCGGGGCCAAGAAGCCTAGCGGTCAGACATCCAGGTTTCTGACATTTTGAGCATGGGCCTGGATGAACCTTTTGCGAGGCAGGACTTCGTCGCCCATTAGCATATGAAAAACCTGGTCCGCGGCTAAGGCATCCTCTACCTCCACTTTGAGAAGGGTCCTGTTGGCGGGGTTCATGGTTGTCTCCCACAATTGTTCAGGAGTCATCTCGCCCAGCCCTTTATATCTCTGAATCTCTAATTTGTCTTCTCTCAGCTCCTTAATTTTTTGCTCTTTTTCCTGTTCAGAGTAAAGCCAGAATGCCTGTTTACCAGACTTGATGCGGTAAAGGGGTGGTTGAGCAATGTAAAGATAGCCCTGGTTAATTAGGTCTGTCATATGGCGGTAAAAGAAGGTGAGGAGCAAAGTACGAATATGTGAGCCATCAACATCGGCATCGGTCATGATGATTACTTTGTGGTAGCGAAGTTTAGAGCTATCAAATTGTTCATCGGTACTTGCTTTCAATGCTGTGACGATGGCCCTCAGCTCTTCATGTACGACAATCCTGTCTTTGGTAGCCTTCTCCACATTGAGTATTTTGCCCCTTAGAGGGAGAATGGCCTGAAAGCGGCGGTCTCGCCCTTGTTTAGCCGAGCCGCCGGCTGAGTCACCTTCAACCAAGTAAATCTCGCATTGTGCTGGCTCTTTCTCTGAACAATCGGCCAGTTTTCCTGGCAGAGTTGATGTTTCGAATCCAGTCTTTTTAAGAACAAGGTCCCGAGCCTTACGTGCCGCCTCTCTGGCCTTGGCAGCGGTGAGGCATTTGTCTATGATTGCCTTTGCCTCGTTGGGGTGTTGCTCGAGGTAAAGGGACAAGCTGCTTGCTACAGCAGATTCAACCTGACTTTTTACTTCGGGATTTCCCAACCTGGCCTTAGTTTGCCCCTCAAACTGGGGCTGGGGCAGTTTTACACTGACGATGGCCACTGAGCCTTCGCGCACATCTTCCCCGGTTAAGTTGGGGTCAATATCCTTCAAAAGTTTAGCATTCCGGGCATAATCGTTGAAAACTCGGGTTAATGCTGAGCGAAAGCCGGTCAGGTGGCTGCCGCCGTCTCTTGTATTGACGCAATTGGCGAAGGAGAGGGTGGATTCTGTGAAGCTATCGTTATATTGCAGAGCTGCTTCAATTATAGTGCTATTTATCATAGAGGAGATATAAATAGGGTAGGGGTGAATAACTGCTCTATTCCTATTCAGGCGACGAATAAAACTAGCTATCCCCCCATCGAAGTAGAACGCCTTCTCTTGATTGTTCCTCGCGTCTTTAAGAGCTATTTCTACCCCTTTGTTCAGGTAAGCCAGTTCCTTTAATCGCTGGCAAGCCATGTCAAAATCGTAGTCAATAGTCTCGAAGATTTCCTCATCAGCCAGGAAATTAATTGAAGTGCCGGTATCTTGGGTATCGCCAGCAATTTCTATGTCGCCTTTGGGAAGGCCTTGCTGATATTCTTGGCGATAGATCTTCCCTTGGCGTTTGACCTCCACTTTAAGCCAGGAAGATAAGGCATTTACTACCGAAGCGCCAACGCCGTGCAGACCGCTGGATACGCCGTAGACGTGATCTGCAAACTTGGCCCCGGCATGCAAGCGAGTCATCACTGCTTGCAGGGCTGTGATATCTTGTCCCGGGATAGTTTCTGTGGGGATACCTCGTCCATTATCAGTTACAGTGACGCTATTATCAATATGGATTGTTATTTCAATTCGGTCACAGCAGCCAGCCATGGCTTCGTCTATGCTGTTGTAGACTATCTCGTAGAGGAGTTGGTGCAAGCCGTGCTTATCGGTGCCCCCAATATACATTCCTGGGCGTAAGCGTACGGC
>DAOUMB010000090.1:0-14326 GCA_034414335.1 Dehalococcoidia bacterium | reverse complement strand
CACCCAGTCATCCTTCGAAGGTAGCGGCCCGAAGTCCAGCTTTTTCAACTCCAGCGACTCCATCATCTGGCCTATTAGAGCATCAGAAAGGACCACAACGGAGATTCTATATTTGTCCGCCAGGTGAAAGGCAAGCTGCACCAGCTCGTAGGTTTCCTGCACCGAAGAGGGAGCCAGAACGATGTTTTTGTAATCTCCGTGTCCACCGCCTTTCACTGTTGTGTTATAGTCCATCTGGACCTGACGCATGCCGCCTGTCCCCGGGCCACCCCTTTGCACTGAAACCACAACGCAGGGAACTTGGGCAGTGGCGATGTTGGACATCCCTTCCTGCATCAAGCTCCAACCGGGTCCCGAAGTGGTAATTATAACCCGGGCCCCCGTAGCTGCAGCGCCCTGCACCATGTTGATAGCTCCTGTTTCACTCTGAGCCTGCACGACCACCCCACCCCTCTTGGGTAACTCCCGGGAAAACCACTCTATAATTTCATTCTGAGGCGTTATGGGATATCCAAAATAACAATCACATCCCGCCTCAACAGCCCCATAACCTACAGCATCATTGCCTTCTACTAAAAGCTTTTCTCCCATATGTTCACCTCCTAAAATGCTATTTCATCCTGCAAAATACATGAGATGCGCTGTATCTCCGCAGCACCCTCTTCACTCCTTGATTCTATATACTTCAAGTGAAAAGGAGGGACATAACCAGCCACAAATACCGCAGCCATTACATTTCTCCGGATGAGCAAAAATTGGCAACGAATAGCCCTGGGAAGACAACTTGTCCCCGGGAATTTCTATGGCACCCCGAGAGCAAAAATGGGCACAATAACCACATCCCCTGCAAAGTTGCTCATTGATTATTACCTCACCTTTGGCCATAATCTATATCCTCCCGGTATAGTTCTTCAATTTGTAATATATTCAAGACTTCTTTGCTTAATCCACCAGGCAGCCTGATGCAATATGGTCTAGTAGTATCGTAAGGCAGAACAATTATTGTCGTACCCTTCGTATTATAGCGGTGAAGAGAATTTATTTCAACTTCGATGTTATCTGGACTGTTTAGTTGCCTAACCTTTCAGCACGTCCCCAGACGGTATATAATAAGCTTAAGCAAAGTGATTAGAAGCATCAACGGCAAAACGCCTGAAATAGCTGAATCAGCTTTTGTTAGCGAAGCGGCCTACATCGTTGGCAACGTGGAAATCGGTGAGAATGCCATTGTGTGGCCTGGAGCTGTGCTAAGAGGCGATTTCGGCAAGATAAAGATTGGCCAGAATACCGCTGTGGAAGAGGGCTGTGTTATACATTCCGGGTCACTTTCAGGGCCAAAGGATGTTCTGATTGGGAATAATGTGACTATCGGTCATGGCGCTGTTCTTAATTGTCGCAAGATCGGGAATAACACTCTCATAGGCATGAATTCCACTATTCTCCACGATGCTGAGATTGGCAACTTTTGTATAATTGCCGCTGCTTGCTTAGTGAGCCAGGGCATGAAGGTTCCGGATAAGTCATTTGTTGCCGGTGTTCCTGGGAAGATTAAAGGAGAGGCCTCGGCACAGCAATTATCATGGACAGAATACAACCCGGAATATTGTTCATGGATAGCCAAACAATACAAAGCAGAGCCCGGGCTGTAGCGTTGCTAATGCAAGGTTAATCAACACAGGACAGCCTCAAGATAGAATGATCAAAGGCTTTAATAACAGAACGCCTAAGATAGCCGAATCGGCTTTTATCAGCGAAGCGGCCTACATCATGGGCGACGTAGAAATTGGCGAGAATTCCAGTGTGTGGCCTGGAGCTGTGCTTCGAGGCGATTTTGCCAAGATAAAAATTGGCAGGAATACCGCTGTAGAGGACAACTGCGTTATACATGCCGGGTTTGGTGACATTGTGATTGGGGACGAAGTGCATATCGGTCACGCCGCTGTTATTGATTGCCCTAAAATCGGAAATAGAGTTCTTATAGGCATGAACTCCACTATTCTCCACGGTGCTGAAATTGCTGACTTCTGTGTAATCGCTGCTGGTTGCCTGGTGGGCCAGGGAATGAAGATTCCCGATAATTCCTTTGTGGCTGGTGTTCCCGGAAAGATTAAAGGAGAGGTCTCGCCAAAACAATCATGGTGGGTGCAAGGAGGCTCTGGAACCTACGCTAAATTGGCCGAACAATACAAGGAGCAAGGGCTTTAGCTAACGCGGGATGGGTGCTTCCCAAGTGTAAAAGGGGATGTCCATGTCCAACAAAGTTATGAGCATGCAGGAGGCGGTTGGGAGCTTTGTCCGGGATGGTGATACTGTATTTCTAGGAGGGCTTGTTGCTGGTGAGCCTTACGCTGCTGTTCACGAAATCATCCGCCAAAGGAAAAGGAATTTAGCCATCTCCAAAGGAGCAGGGGTATTGATTCTTGACATCCTCATTGGCGCTGGCTGTGTCCGAAGGGCAATCACCTCCTATATCTGGAATCCTATATACAAGCCAGCCCACGCTTTCAGGAGGGCTGTGCAGGAGGGCATTCCACATCCAGTTGAGCTTGAAGAATACTCCTTTTTGGCGCTTAGCTTGGCATACTTTGCTGGGGCTCTTGATCTCCCATTTGTAGCTACTAGATCCCTACTGGGCACGGACTTCTTAGCGAAATCTCCCTTGCTTGCTCAGAGGGTTAAGGTGATTGATTCTCCGTTTACCGGGAAGCCGGTGGCACTCATTGGTCCTATAAAGCACGACGTAGGTATAATGCATGTTCAGCGGGCAGATGAGGAGGGGGATGCCCAAGCGTGGGGACCGCTGGCGGCAGATAAATGGGGAATACACTCATCCTCCAAAGTCATAATCACTGCTGAAGAGATAGTCCCCAGCGACGTAATCAGGAAGGACCCTCAAAGGACAATAGTCCCTGGTTTTCGGGTAAACGCCGTTGTGGAGGAACCTTGGAGCAGCCATCCAGATTATATGCCCGGTTACTACGATCGAGACTGGAGATACTTTAATGTTTACTATGAGGCGACAAAAACTGAGGAGGGATTTAATCGTTACCTTGAGGAATGGGTTTACGGGGTCAAGTCTCGAAAAGAGTATCTGGCAAAGATAGGTCAGGCGAAATTGAACGAGCTTAAGGCTGAGCCATGGCAGGGTTCGCCAGTGAGTTATGGTCGCTACACGAATTTTTGAGACCACACTCGCTTATAAGAAGGAAAGGAGTTAGCATAATGGATTTCATGCGCCGTGAGATGATGATTATCGCCGCAGCCAGGGAAATAAAGGACGGTGAGACGTTGCTTACCGGTGCCTCCTGGCCTATCCTGCCGTCGGTTCTGGCTAAGAGGACACATGCCCCCAATGCTGTTTTCGTCTTCGAGGGAGGGATGGTCTGCAACTGGGCTCCGGCTCGGATACCGCTAATTGCCCATGACCCAACCAATCTCTCCTCTGCTATCCTGTGCGGCGATCTCCTGGATACCCTGGGATTGGTTGTTCACGGTGGATGGGCTGACGTTGGCGTCTTAAGCGCAAGCTTAGTGGATAAATATGGGAATGTTGACACCACCTGCGTCGGCGATTACTTAAATCCCAGAGTTCGTCTTCCTGGCAGCGGAGGTGCCTCAGATATCGCCTCCGGCGCCAAGAGGGTGATAATCATTCTCGAGCAGAGCCGGGACCGCTTTCCCGAGAAGGTCGATTTCATAACTACGCCGATGTTTCTACAGGGTTCAGATTCCAGGGAAAAGGCAGGGTTAAGGCCGAGCGGACCAAATGTCGTGGTGACTGACCTGGGGGTGTTCAGGTTTGAGGAAGATTCCAAAGAGATGTATTTGGACAGCTATCACCCGGGGGTAAGCGTGGATGAAATCAAAGCCAATGTCGGCTGGGAACTCAAAATCTCGCCGCGACTTAAAGAAACGGAGCCCCCTACCCCTCTGGAACTCAAGGTGCTGAGAGAGGAAGTAGACCCGCTGGGGATGTATTTGAGGGACATCCGCCTTCAGGGTCTTATTTCAGGTCAACGGAAGGATTTTTAAAAAGGCTGACAACCTTAGCAAAGTAAGAGGCAAGGTCTATTAGCCTCCCCCCACTCAGTGTCATTGCGAGGAGCGGAGCGACGAAGCAATCTTTTTGAGATTGCCACGCCTTCGGCTCGCAATGACGGAAGAATTGTGCAACGGTTTATGCAATCGACTATAATTTCCTCTCCCTCGACGGGAGAAGATTGAGGCGAGGGTGACAGCCTGCCAATCTCTTCGAGGCTATCCCTAAGCTCTGCGACGTCTTAATGTTAACCAGGTTATGCCACCAACTGAGAGCACTGCCAAAGCAATCCAGGGTGCTAGAATAGCAAGCTTATTTAGGGGATAAGCCTCACCGCCGACGGGAACAGGAAAGCCTTTACCAAATAGAAGCCCTGTCAGGTCTGATAGGCTGGGCTGTGTCTCATCAGTGATGGTAACCACGATGCATCCACCAGAGTATACCTGGTTGGAAGCTTGTACCCAGGCTGAGCCATTCCAGTAGCAGATCACCTCATTTTCGTGAGCTGGGCAGAATTGAATTGTGAGGCTGGTGACATTGGTGGCATCGTCTAGATGGACATCATAGTAGCTTCCCTCGTTCGTGAAGGGGCATGGCCCGCCAGGGTTGCTGACGTACTTAGCAGCGGTGATGGTATGGTTCCCAACGGCGTCAATGGTAATATCTCCTCCGGTAGGAGTGTCCTGCATTGTGCCGGAGCCGTTGATGGTTTTAAATTCTACCTCTTCCAGCTCAGCCCCCAGCCACGGGTCATAGTCCACATCGTCGCTTACCGCATCGCCAGAGCCCGGACCAACGCCACTAGGTCCATCTTTAGCGCCCCACCAGTTGTTCTCGGCATCGGCCGTTCCGGTGTTATCAGCTTCCGCCTTGATGCCAAACTGGGTATTTCCGTAGATATTATTGAAGTTGATATGGACACCGGAGAGGTTGCTCGCCCAAGCACCTCCAGGGAAGTAAATGCCCTGGTAGTTGTTAGCGATGGTGTTGCCAGTGACGGTTAGAGAGGTTAGCGTGATGTGCCAGAATTGCAACGCCTCACCTTCTCCCCATATGCCTTGTTGAGTGTTGGTAATGGTATTCTCACTGACCGTAACGCTATCCGCTTCATTTATCTCCAGGGCAGCCCAGGAGTTCGCGGCCAGGTTTCCGTTATTATTGAAGGTATTTCCGCTAACGGTTACCGTGTCGGTACGAACAGCAGGATTCCCACGCAGGGCGCAGCTGCCCCAGTTATCATGGACATTGTTATTATTGAATGTATAGTTCGTTACCGTCAAGGGTCCTCCTTCTGATCCATCGTTCACATCTAATGTAGCCCAGCCACGGTAGTTCTTGAACTCATTGTTTTCGAACTTGACGACTCCTCCCAATCTCTTAATAAGGACTCCACATCGTCCGTTCTTCCCATCATCATATCCTTCCCCGTCGAAGACACAATCCGAGAACTCAAGATTGGTCACAGCATAGTGGGTAGGCCACTCACAGGAAACCGTAGCCTCATAAGTCTCTGTGTTCAGATATCCATTACCTGTAATGGTGAAGTTTTGAACCCTCAAACCCGAGTAGTCAGTCGCAAAGCAGACTCCTCCAGTAATGAACGTAGTGGCCCTATTTTCTCCAACAAGAGAGATGTCAGAGGCTGTAGTGCTCGTCAATTTGACCGTCTCATCGTATGTCCCCGCCGCTACGTTTATGGTGTCCCAAGCAGTCGCATCGTCTATCGCATCCTGAATACTGCAATAAACGACGGAATACGGGTCAGGTTGACCGCTGGCAGTGACACAACTAGGGTCGTTGACATCAACCTGAATTATCCCTGGATGTGCTCCTACCGTTCCTGCCATCGCGAGTGCTACTATTCCCAAGGACAACACCAGTGCCAGGGCAACCATTAAGTAAATCGGCTTTTGATACCATTTTGTTTTGGCCATTTTTCCCCCTTTGTCAATAACCCTTTTTACAAATATACACCACGACAGCTATCAACAATACCGCAGCCATGGCTTTCTTTAATCATAAGGACGTTAGTGCTATTTGTCAATAGCTTTTAAGAAATATCTCACATCTGTTCCGGGGCTGTCATGCCCATGAGGTGGAGGACTTTAGCTAAGACAATTTGACTTGCCTTGACCAGTTTGAGCCGAGCCCTGGTTAGCGCTTCGTCTTTAGAGACAACCCGGCATTGCTTATAGAAACTGTGGAAAACGGTGGCTAAATCCTGGGCATAGTAAGGCAGGTGGTGAGGTTCGAGGGTAACCGCCACCTGCTCCACTATCTCGGGGAGGAGTGTTAGGCGGCGAATTAAAGTCAGCTCAGGCTCGGTGGTAAGCAGAGAAACATCACCCTGGCTGTAGTCTATCATCCGCTGTTCAGCCAGGCGAAGAATGCTGGCAATTCGCGCGTGAGCATATTGAACATAGTAAACAGGATTATCCGCCGATTGCCTCTTAGCTAGCTCTATATCGAAATCCATCTGGCTGTCAGCAGAACGGGAAAGGAACGAGAAGCGGCAAGCATCCGAACCTACCTCGTCTATCAACTCCCGTAAAGTAACAATATCGCCACTACGCTTGGACACCTTGACTATTTCGCTTCCTCGTCTCAGTGTCACTAGCTGGCAGATTATCACCTTAAGCTGCTCGGGGTCCTGCCCCAGTGCCTTGAGCATCGCTTTCATTCGAGGGACATGCCCCTGATGGTCAGCTCCCCAGATATCAATCACCCAGTCGAATTTCCGCTCAAGAAACTTGTTGTAATGGTAGGCAATATCAGAGGCAAAATAGGTGGGAGACCCATCACTACGCACTAGAACATTGTCCTTATCTTCGCCCAGGGAACTCGATTCAAACCAGGTGGCATTTTCCTTCTTAGCAATATAGGCTCCGCTCTGGAGCAGTCCCATAGCTTTGTTATATTGCTCGCCCTGATAAAGGCTTCTTTCTGAGAACCAGGTATCGAAATCAACGTTAAGTAGCTTAAGGTCTTTTTTAATACTCTGTAGCATCCTGGCAACCCCAATTTCCGCTAGCTTTGAAGATGCTTCGCTCTCGGGCAACAACAAAAATATATCACCCTGCTCCTGAGCAATTTCTTTCGCTAAGTCAATCATGTAATTACCGTAGTAGCCGTCTGGGGGCATGACAACTTGCTTACCCAGGCATTGTTGGTAACGAGCATAGAGGGAATGGCCGAAGTTATCTATCTGGTTACCCATGTCATTTATGTAATATTCCTTTTCTACGGAGAAACCGGATGCAGTAAGCACATCAGCCAGAGTACTACCCAAAACAGCACCACGGCCATGACCCACGTGAAGAGGGCCGGTGGGATTGACGCTGACAAATTCAACCTGGACGCGACTGCCTTTGCCGAGGTCAATGTCACCATACGATTCACCGGCAGCCAGGATTGATGCCACTTGCGTACTTAGCCAGTCCCCCCGCAAAGTGAAGTTGATAAAGCCTGGCGAGGCAATCAAAACCTTGTCGATTTCAGGCGGTGGTACTATATGCTCAGAGACTTTTTCAGCTATGTCCATGGGGGACATCCTCATAGACCGGGCCAGCTTCAAAGGGAGTCCTGAAGCAAAATCTCCATGTTCGGGATTTTGGGGATGTTCTATAACCACCTCAGGCAAAGTGGCTGAAGCAAGAGCACCTTTCTGCTGTGCTTCCAACACAGCTTGCTGCAAACATCTGGCCAGTTCTTGTTTAAGCATGATTAGCTCCACTCAGCGCCTTTGGACCATACCTGGCTCAACTGTTGACGTAAAGGTTGATGTTCAGCACTCTTCAAATTAGGATCGCCCTGAAAAAGAGTTATCGCCTCTCGCCGAGCCAACTCCAGACTGCGTAAATCAGATAGCTTGGCGAGTTTGAGGTCGGGCAAGCCGCTCTGATGAGTGCCGAAAAATTCCCCGGGACCTCGCAACTCCAGGTCCTTCTCAGCCAGGGCAAAGCCGTCATAAATCTTCTCCATTAGCCGAAGGCGCTCTCTTGCTTCAAATGACATCTTTTCAGGGATAAGTATACAATATCCCTGCTCTTTATCTCTCCCCACACGCCCCCTGAATTGGTGGAGCTGAGATAAACCAAAACGTTCGGCACCCTCCACCAGCATGACAGAGGCTCGGGGGACATCGATACCCACCTCCACTACCGAGGTTGACACTAAAATATCAAGCTCCCCGGCTCGAAAATGGCGCATTACCCCCTCCTTTTCGCTACCATGCATTTGACCATGAAGTAATCCTAGTTTCAAATCCGGGAAAACTTCTCGGGATAGTCGCTCATATTCCGTTGTGGCCGCCTTTGCTTCAAGTATTTCCGATTCTTCCACCAAGGGGCAGATGATGAAAGCCTGCCGGCCGTTGCTGACCTGGCGATGGAGGAAGCTATAAGCTTTTTCTCTATATTGTGGCTCCAGGCACTTGGTTTTCACCACCTGTCGTCCCGGGGGCAACTCATCGATGGTTGAAAGGTCCAGGTCTCCATAGAGCGTCAGCGCCATGGTTCGAGGGATGGGCGTAGCCGTCATGACCAGCACATGAGGGTTAAACCCTTTTTGACGCAGGGCAGAGCGCTGTAACACGCCAAAGCGGTGCTGCTCATCTATAACCGCCAACCCTAATTTGCTAAATTCCACCTCCCTTTGAATAAGGGCATGGGTGCCGACAACAATATCAACTTCACCTCGCTTAATTTTACCATGTAGACCTTCCTTCTCACTGTTGCTGAGGCTTCCGATGAGCAGAGCGATGGTAAGCGGCCTGGAGACAAATCCTCTGTAGCATCTGCTATTTCCTTCGCCTGGCTCAGGACGAGCTTCCTGGGTACCAGCCTGGGACAGATAGCCACAGAGATTGGTGTAATGTTGCTCAGCCAGGACCTCAGTGGGAGCCATTAGCGCTCCTTGATAGCCATTGGCAGCAGCTATCAATAGAGCCAGGGTCGCAATTACTGTTTTGCCGCTGCCTACCTCTCCTTGGAGAAGACGTGACATGGCTTTTGCCCGGCTGAGGTCGGTTAAAATTTCCTGTAACACCCGCTCCTGGGCCTGGGTTAAAGTAAAAGGCAAACAATGTAAAAATTTGCTGATTACTTCCTGCTCCACACGGAAAGCATTACCTGGCTGTCCTTCCTGCCAATCTCGCTTTCTGGATAGCACGCCTAACTGAAGAAGAAATAGCTCGTCGAAGGCTAACCTCCCTCTTGCCTTTTCCGCTAATGTTTGGTCATCGGGATAGTGAATTTGACCGATTGCGGTGGAAAGGTCTAATAACTGGCAGCGGGTTTTAATCTCTGAGGGTAAAAAATCACTCAACTGCCAGGCATAATCATCGACAACTTCCTTGGTCCATTTCCTTACCTGCCTGGGATATAAGCCTTGAGTAAGGGGGTATATGGGAACCAGGCGTCCGGTGTGAATTAGTTCTTTATTTTCAAGTAATTCCCATTCGGGGGATTCGAACACTTTTTGCCCTTTGAACAGGCTGACTGTACCGCTAATTACCATTTTGGCATTAGTACGGAAGCTTCTTGCCAGGTAAGGCTGATTAAACCAGACCACTCTGATGTTTCCTGTTTCATCGCCTACAATTGCCTCTGTGCCTCGCCTGTTACCCAGAGAGGCTACCCTGGCTTGCCATATTATGCCTATGATAGTTTGCTCCTCACCTTCTATAAGTTCGGAGATGGGTTTCCTCTGGCTATAATCGACGTAGCGTCTGGGGAAGAAATAAAGCAAATCACGCACTGTTCTTACATTGAGCTTGGCAAATCTATCAGCTACCTTGGGCGTGATGCCCTTGATAAGGGTTATGGGCGAGTCCGGCCCTTCTCTTTCCTTCTGGCGGGGCTTAGTCCTTACTACAGAGGATTTATCAAGCGTCTTTATTCCTGAGTTATTTTCCTCCTTCGCCTTTTCCAGCTTATCCAGCAAGCTAAAGACATTTGTTATCCATCTCCTACGCTCATCCATGCCATAAGAGCCATAATTGGAATTGGCTAAGTCAAGTTCATCAAAGCCACCTAGAAGTTGTGGGTTATTGATACTCTGCCTGATTAGCCCTGCTTGTTTGTGAAGATACTTGTCCAGGCCGCCAATTACTGCCTTATCGCTGTAACCTTTCTGGCATTCCAGCTCAAGAACGTTTCGCAGGGAATTAATGCTCGTCATTTACTACTCTGCTTCAAGGACCGAAACAGCCAGGATGTGAGGACCAACATTGGTTCCTACCACCGGGCTTACCTTGGAACGATAGACACGCTCCGGAGGAACTACATCCTTGAGGCGCTCAGCCAATGTCTCTAAATCATCGGGAGTAGTGGCATCCTCAATAGCCAAGGCTTCTACCTGGCGGAAACCCTTGACAGAATTTACCAGGAAATCAATGGCTTGAGCTCGGCTTCGGGGCCGGGCAAAGGGGAAAGCCTCCCCATCCTTTATCCCCAGCACAGGATTTGCTTTTAGCAAGCTACCCAGGAAAGCCTGTGCCTTACCAATGCGCCCGCCTCTTCTCAAATATTCCAATGTGTCGAAGCTCATACGCACATGCACTCTGGGAATCGCTCTCCTGACCCACTCAGCAATTTGGTCCAAATTAGCCCCAGATTGAGCCATCCTGGCTGCTGAAATAACTAAAAGCATCTCTCCGCCCGCTCCCGACCGGGAGTCAATAACCTCGATACGGCTAGCCTTGGTAACCATGTCCTTGCCCTGAAGGGCTACTGCATAAGTAGCGCTGAACTTTTCAGAAACCGTTATGGTTAGGATTTCATTTGTTTCCTCGGCTAATTTAGTGAAAAGCTCGGCGAAGGAAAGCGGGGTGGCAGCAGAGGTGGTAGGTAGAATCTTGCTTGTTTCCAGCTTGTGGTAGAACTCCTCTGTGCTCAGGTCAACATTATCCCGATAGGTCTCATTACCAAATTGGACGTACAATGGCGCCACGCTAATTCCAAGTTCCTGGGCCAGGTGCGGGGGAATGTCAGAGCTGCTATCAGTTACAATCTTAACCATTTTCCCTTCCAGATTTTTGTAGTTACCTGATTCATCAAGTACAACGCTTTTTGTCATTGCGAGCCCCGACTTGTCGGGGCGTGGCAATCTCATACCCCGCACGAGATTGCTTCGTCGCTTCGTTCCTCGCAATGACTCTTTCCAAATTAAAAAATCCTCTCACTTATAGCTTCGCCGCAAACGTTATTCCAGGGAAATTATATAATCATAGTGGGGTTGACCACCATAAACTACCTCAACCTCGGCCTGGTATCTGTCTCGAACCTTTTGAGCTATCTCCCCGGGCGTAATAGCCTCGATTCCAGCACCATAATAAATGGTGACTACCTCCGCCTTTTCGGCTCCTGCTCTGCCCAGAGCTTGAACAATCACATCCCCCACCTTATCGCCCCGGGCTATTAAATCTTCATCGTCTAGAATAGCGATAAATTGTCCCTTTTTAATTTCCAGACTATTCAGCCGTGTGTTCCGCACTGCTCTGCTAACCTCTATGGTCCTTACTTTGTTTATTGCTTCCCCTATAACCTGAGCATTTTGCTCTAGATTCATGTCGTAATTGAAAGCAAGAAATGCCGCTATGCCTTGAGGAATAGTCCTGGCGGGTATTACCTTCACCCTTTTGGAAGTTAAGGACTGGACCTGGGAAGCGGCGGATATAATGTTCTTGTTATTGGGCAGTAAAATGATGTTGTCCGACGGTGCTGATTCCACAGCTTCCAATAGCTCACCAACGCTGGGGTTCATCGTTTGACCCCCAGGGACAATAACTGCACCACCCAGGCTATTAAATAACTCAAAAAAGCCGTCTCCAGCGGCCACCGTTACCATGGTGATATCAACCGAAGGCATTCTTTCCCTCTGCATCTTGATGAATTTTGCATACTGGTCATCCATGTTATTGATAGTTATCTCATGCAGCTTACCCAACCTTGTAGCATATTCGAGGATTCGACCGGGCTCGAAGCTGTGGATATGTACTCTAACAAGAGAATCGTCACCCGTAACTATCAAGGATTGCCCCCTCTTTTTGAGGGCCTTTTCAATCTTGCCTAAATTGAGCTTCCGCCCCTCCAGGGCAAAATTTGTGCAATATCCGTGAGGCATTTCCAGACGGGTAGGCATTTGAGCCACCCTGGGAACTAATTCTGACTCGGTGGCAACCAGGTGGGGCATCCGATATTTCACTTTACTTGCCTCTCCCTTGATGAATTGAAGGGCGCCGTCCAGCAAAACATATAAACCCTGCCCGCCGGCATCCACCACCCCAGCCTCCTTTAATACCGGCAACAAGCTGGGTGTCCGAGCCACTGAATCCTCTGCCGATTTTACCGCTGCTTCTAATACCGAAGTTAAAGTATCATCATTTTTGACTGCCGTCTCAGCAGCCCTGGATGCGTCTTTGAGCACCGTCAGGATAGTTCCCTCCACAGGTTGGACTATTCCCTTATAAGCAGTTCGTGACGCTTCGGCAAGTGCCCTGGCAAACTCTTTGCCGCCAAAATTAGCCTTGCCCTCCAGCCCTTTAGCTAAACCACGCCAGAATTGAGATAAGATAACCCCTGAATTGCCACGCGCCCCCATTAGGGCACCATAAGCCATCGCTCTGGCTACGGAAGAGACATCGCGATCTGAATTGCGCTTTGCCTCTTCCAGGGCAGACCTCATGGTAAACACCATATTCGTTCCGGTATCACCATCAGGTACAGGAAAAACGTTTATGGCATTGATATCCGGGGCGCTTTTTTCCAGCCAGGCCGTTCCTGAGGCGAACATTTCCTGCAGTGTTTGACCATCGGCTAAATCAGATCTCATCCTCTCTCCCTTCGCTTGATCTGATAATTATGATATCATTAGCATAATCATTTAAAATATGACTCATAACAAAGAGAGGTAGAAAAGTTCCTGTGAAGTGCGATATTTGCGGTAAAAGAGCTCAGTATGGGCACAGTATAAGCCATTCTAAAAAGCATACCAATCGACGCTGGCTACCTAATATTCACCGAACTACAATCATGGTAGAAGGAAGGAAAAGAAAAGTCAACATCTGCACCAGATGCCTCCGCACCCAATATAAAACAGCCAGCTAGTCCAAGCCCGGGAAGTCGTGATCGTTTAGCAACATTTTGTCGTTCTGAGCCTCTCCCCCGTTGTCATTGCGAGCCCTAGCTTGTCGGGGCGTGGCAATCTCTGCTTATCAGCCCGTTGCTTCCCTGAGTCTCTGTAACGCCCGGCTTATTCCTTCTTCAGCCTTAAATACGCTGTTTCCAGCCACCAGAACATTGGCACCGGCTTTAACTATGCCGGGTGCATTGTCGGCAGTGACTCCCCCATCGACTTCAAGCTCGGCATTTACTTTTCTATCGTTAAGTATCTTACGCAGGTTTGTTATCTTGGGCAATGTTGCCGGGATAAAAGATTGCCCGCCGAAGCCGGGGTTAACGCTCATAATAAGAACCAAATCAACATGAGGGATAATTTCCTCTATCGCACTGAGAGGAGTAGCCGGATTTAAGGACACCCCGGCCTTTACTCCCAGTTCCTTTATCGACTTAACCGTGCCATGGAGATGGGGGCAGGCTTCTACATGCACGGTAATAATATCGGCGCCTGCTTTGGCAAATTCGGAGATATACCGCTCCGGATGCTCTATCATCAGGTGAACATCCAGAGGCAGGCTAGTCAAGGGGCGAATTGAAGCCACCACGGGAGCCCCCACGGTAATATTGGGCACAAAATGCCCGTCCATAACGTCCACGTGGATATAATCAGCCCCGGCCCTGGCGACCTCGTCAATCTGCTCGCCGAGGCGGGCAAAATCAGCGGAAAGAATCGACGGCGCCAGCTTAATCATTCTCTAATCAGCCTCTTCGCCCTGCTTAATGCTTTCTCCACCTGTTGGGGGGAAGTGCCGCCGACAATACTCCGGGCGGCTACCGATGATTCTAAAGTTATATTATAGACGTCAACGGTGAAAAGAGTAGAGAACTTGCTATATTCCTTCAGGCTGAGCTCCCGGAAATTCTTGCCTTTACTCATGGCATATTCGCTGAGTTTAGCTACCACGCCGTGGGCTTCCCGAAACGGCATGCCTTTCCTCACCAGATAGTCGGCTAGGTCAGTCGCCAGAATGTAGTCCGTTTTCATCGCCTGGTAAATACGCGCGGTGTTTATCTTAATCGTTTTTATCATCCCGGCGAACACTTCCAGACTGGAGTGCAGCGTGTCCACGGTGTCGAAAAGCCCTTCCTTGTCCTCCTGCATATCCCG
>DAOUMB010000089.1:0-13364 GCA_034414335.1 Dehalococcoidia bacterium | reverse complement strand
ACATCAGCACCGTACTCTTCCTGGACTACAGAGAACCAAGCCTGTCCGAGGTGGAGCCATGCCCATTGCCATACTGTCATGAGCTTGAGCAGGAAATCCTTAGAGAAATCAGCAAATTTTAGGTCAGGCTTGAATGGACCGCTATAATCTTCCAACTCCGGCATCTTGGGCCTCCCTTCTATTATTTTGATTCTTAGCTTATCCCAAGCGTTATCTCCTGTCAACTTCCTTTGGGCTCTATCATCATGGAGCCTCACCCTGATTGACATAGGGCCAGTTGCTTTGTAAACTTTAGTACAATCATTCAATTTGCAATTGACAGAGGTTCCAAGGCAATAAGTATATCTGTGGCGATATGGCTTGCTATTCAAGTTGATGCTGTGTCAAGGGCTTATTACAAAATAGTGGGTTGAGAAGGGAGCCAATCTAGCTTAGTGGCTACGGCGAGGAAGTTAGCAGTGAGTGAGCACGTATTCTTTACCAGAGAAGACCATATCAGGAGGCTTATGACTCCAAGCTGGCTTTATTACACCTTGGCGCATTCAATTAACTGGTTACATTCCAAGAAGGATAGGGGGAGTGGATCGGATTCAATGATTCGTTCCGTATCTTAAATCGAAGTCGATAGGAGCTTGGTCAAAAGTCCTGAAAGGAAATAGTCGTGGGAAAAAGGGTGCACAGAGATTTGACAGATGTGGTGCGCTTATGAGGAGGTTTAATGGCTCAATTTAGCTTTACTGAGGCACAAGAGATGCTACGCCGTGAGGTGCGAGACTTTGCGCAGAGGGAGCTTGCCCCCGGAGCTAAACAGAGGGCGAAATCTCCTACCATACCTCGAGACCTGACTAGGAAAATGGGGGAGTTAGGATTTTTCGGAATCAGCCTTCCTGAGAAATATGGGGGGCAGGGAGTTGACTGGGTCTCACTGGGCATAGTCATCGAGGAGCTGAGCAAAGTAGATTTCACTCTCGGCCCGGTCTCGATATTTCCCGGCCTAGCACATCTATGTCTGGAGCAAGCTCGAGAAGAGGTAAGAGAAGAGTGGTTACCTTCCTTGATCAAGGGCGAAAAATTGGGTTGCTTTGCTGTCACTGAGCCTGACTGTGGCTCTGATGCTGCGGCTATGAAAGCAACGGCAATTAGGGACGGTGATTACTATGTCCTCAAAGGCGAGAAGAGCCCGATTAGTGCAGCGTGGAGTGCCGACGCTGTCATTTTGTTTGCCAAGACCGATCCCGCGGCACGGGCACGGGGTGTAACTTGTTTCTGGGTGCCCCTCGACCTTCTTGGGATTAGCAAGACTCTTATCTCCCATACCGGGTGGAAGGGCAATGGTGTGGCTTCAATCTTCTTTGATGAGGTACGGCTACCAAGCCGATATTTAGTGGGGGAGGAAGGCAAGGGCTTTTACATCTTCGCCGCCGGCGGGGCAGATTATCTTCGGGTCTGCTTGGCACTTGTAGTCCTGGCAATCGCACAGACTTCACTGGATGAGACCATAGATTATGCTATTCAGCGCACTGCGTTCGGTCAGCCCATAAGCCATTTTGAGGGGGTTTCCTTCAAGATTGCCGAACATGCTACGCTAATTGAGGCAGCAAGGCTGCTTTGCTACCGAACTCTGTGCCTCAAAGACCAGGGCTTGAAGCATACCAAAGAATCGGCGATGTGCAAGTGGTGGTGTCCCGAGGTGGCATTTAATGCCATCCATGATTGTGTACTAATTCATGGGCATATCGGATATAGTGAGGAATATCCTCTTGAGCAGCGGCTGAGAGACGCCCTTGGCTTTGAGTTTGCCGATGGCACAGCCCAGATTATGAAAATCATCGTCGCTCGTGAAATCATGGGCAGAGTGGCTGTGCCCTACTGATGAGTCATGAAATTTTTGTGCTGTGGGGAATCCTGATTCAGGTGTGAATTTAATAAATTAAGGAGGAAGAGATGTTAGCATTGGAAAAGATTCGGGTCTTGGAATTGACGCCACTGGCCCCCGGCGAATTTTGCACCATGATTCTCGGGGATTTCGGAGCTGAGGTGCTTAAGATTGAATCACCGGCAGGGAAATTGGGTCTCGCACTTCAGGGGGAAATCAACAGAAAGGAGGCAGCTTATAATCCCCTCGACCGCAACAAAAAGAGCATAGTGCTCAACCTGAAATCGCAAGCAGGGCGCCAAATATTCTACCGCCTCGCCCAACAAGCAGACGTTGTTGTTGAAGGCTTTCGTCCTGGAGTTGTTAAGAACTTGGGAATAGATTATAACACCATAAGTAAGCTAAATCCAAAGATTGTTTATTGCTCGCTTAGCGGCTATGGACAGAACGGGCCATATCGTGATTTTCCAGGCCATGATATCAATTATATATCGATGGCTGGCGTGCTGGGCTTAATTGGCCCCAGCGGAATGCCTCCAGTCATTCCCATGAATTTCATAGCGGACTTTGCTGGTGCCTCTCTATACGGAGTCATCGGCATTTTGATGGCCCTGGTGGCTAGAAATGAGACAGGCAAGGGACAGTATGTAGACGTGGCCTTTACAGATGGAGTGATATCACTCGCGACCTTCCTGACTTCCTGGTATTTTCTCCATGGTGCAATTCCTAAGCGAGGTGAGACCATGCTTCACGGCGCCTATCCTTATTATGGAGTATACGAAACAAAAGATGGTAAATACATCAGCATTGGCTGCGTTGAGCCACACTTCTGGGAGAACTTGTGTCGCCTAATAGGAAAAGAGGAGTACATGCCCTACCAAGTTAGCATGGAGCATTTTCTGCACAAGCCGGAGGGTAAAAAATGGGCAGAGATTTCCTCTTATTTGAAACAAAGCTTCCTGACCAGGACTAGAGATGAGTGGTTTGAATTGCTAACTCAAAACGACATCCCTGCCGGCAAAGTTTACACCCTGGACGAGGTCTTTTCCGACCCTCAAGTGCTTCAGCGAGAAATGGTGACAGAAGTAGAGCACCCTACCTTTGGTAAAATCAAACAAGCTGGCATAGCCCCCAAACTATCTCACACCCCAGGCAAGGTACGGACTTTTACTCCCCTCACTGGTGAACATACTGAAGAGATATTGCGGGGATTAGGGTATAGTCGCGAGGAGATTGATAATTTGCGGCAGGAAGGTACAATAGGCTAAAACACAGAAAGCTGATGGTTTTTTGCCGTTCCAATAGGCAATTCGCACAACAGCGAATTGATAACGAGTGAATTTTGTGGTATGCTCTGGTCGCTAAAATTCGTTAAGGAGGTGTGAGAATGTCTGCTCCAGCGCCAGCATCGCCGCTATTCTGGAGGTTCAACCCAGAGGTCTACAGGCTAATTGGGACGAAATGTAAGGATTGCGGTCATATAACCTACCCCCGGAGAAAGATTTGTCCAATATGTGGTAGTCTCAACCAGGAAGAGCACAAGCTTAGCCGCACGGGAACAGTGCAGACCTATTGTATTAACTGGACGACACCCCCAGGGCTTGAGCCGCCGGTCCCTATCATCGTAGTTGATTTAGAGGGAGGGGGGAAGTATCAGGGTGTAATCACTGAGGTGACCGAGGCCGAAGAGGTGAAGATAGGGGGCAAGGTGGAAATGGTTCTCAGAAAGGTCTGGACGGATAGAGGTATAAATATCTATGGCTATAAATTTCGCCTAGTGGAGGAGGGCTAAGATGAGAGGAAAGGTCGCAATCATAGGAGTTGGAATGATTCCCTATGGGGAGCTTTTTGAGAAGAGCCTGGAGACTATGGCCCAAGAGGCATATATAAACTGCCTGAAAAGCGTGGACAAGGGAATCGACCCGAAGGAAATTAAAGCAGCCTGGTTTGGGCAGTGGAGTGGCGGCATCATCGGTCAGGGTACCCAGGGTGGATCAGCGCTGGCTAGCATGATAGGGCAGATGGAAATCCCCATAACCAGGGTGGAAAATGGTTGTCCTACAGGAGGTGATACCTTTAGGAATGCCTGTCTTGGAGTTGCTTCCGGCGTTTATGAGGTGACTCTGGCGCTGGGCGTGGAAAAGATGAGGGATAAGCCTGGTGTAGAATCCCTGGTTGCTGCCGGCGGGGGGACGGGAGCAGGCATGGGGTACCACCCTTCCTGGATGATGGGGGGTGGTGGACCCTCGATCCAGGCGCTCTATGCCACGAGGCAGATGTACGAGCTTGGATGTACTATGGAGGACTATGCTAGGGTTGCCGTGCTAAACCATCATAATGGAGTGGCCTGCCCATATGCCCACTATCGATTCGAAGTAACGGTAGAACGTGTGCTGAATAGTCCTCTCGTTTGCTGGCCACTGCACTTGCTCGATTGTTGTCCTCAGACCGACGGCGCTGCTGCGGCTATATTATGTCGTGCTGACCTGACCAAGAAATACACCGATAAGCCGGTATACGTTTTGGGGAGCAATATTGGCATGGACCATGGGAATCTGTGGGACAAGCACAACTTCATCGAGATGCTGTCCACAATCAGGGCTGCTAGAGGAGCGTTTGAGATGGGAGGGGTGAAGCCTGAGGATGTGGATTTCGCTGAGGTCCATGATTGTTTCACCAATACGGAGCTGATGAACATCGAAGACATAGGTTTTTGCCCAAAGGGCGAGGCCCATAAGTTGCTCAGAGAGGGGCAATTCGAAAGAGACGCCAGACTTCCGATAAACCCAAGTGGAGGTTTGAAGGCACACGGTCACCCCATAGCTGCCACCGGCATGGGTCAGATTTGCGAGGTCGTTTGGCAACTGCGAGAGGAAGCGGATGAAAGGCAGGTAAAGTTTAAGAACGGGATTGGACTGCAACACAACGTAGGCGGACCGGCATTTGGCGTTTCCGCCGTGAATATCCTATCCCGTACACCGTAGGTCAGAAGGAGGTAAGTAAACATGGCTGGTATTGTTGGATATGGGATTTATGTCCCCAAATATAGGCTCAAGCAGGCTGATGCTGCCGTGCCCTGGAACAGCTGGGCTAGCGGTGAAAAGGCCGTCTGTGGAGCTGATGAAGATATCATAACCATGGCAGCTGAGGCTAGCGAGAAGGCGGTTAGGCATGCCGGAATAAACCCAGCACAAATTGGCAGCGTATACATCGGCACCGCCTCCTCACCATATATAGAGCAGTATTTAGCCCCTATTTTGGCTGAAACATTGGAGTTGGCTCCAGAAGCAACTATGATAGACTACTGTGGCTCGGTCAACTCGTGTGCCAATGCGCTTCTGGGATGCCTGGATGCAATTGAATCGGGAAGAATAGAGTACGGGATTGTCATTGGAACCGAGGATAGGGCAACTGCACCGGGCACTGAAGGTGAGGCGAGCTTTGGCGCGGCAGCAGCAGCCCTCATCATCGGCAAGGATGGAATAGTGGCGGATATCGAGGGCGTATACACCTACTCCACACTATTCATAGATAGATGGAGGGCAGCCAAGGATACATGGGTATCCAGCTATTTTGACTATAGATTCGACAGAGAATTTGGATATGAAAAACACGTTGTAGCCGCAAGCAAGGGACTCATGGGAAAGATAGGAAAAGCGAAGGAGGACTTCAAGTATGCGGTTTTCCAGCAACCAGACGAAAGGCTTCCCGGTTTAGCTGCCCGAGCTCTGGGGATTAGAGGCGAACTATTGGCCCCAGGTATAGCGTCAACTCTCGGAGATTTAGGTTCGTGCTCGGCGTTTATCAGCCTGTCAGGTATTTTGGACAAGGCAAAGCCTGGAGAAAGGATACTGCTCACCTCTTATGGTTCAGGTAGTAGCAATGCATTCAGTATTATTGTGCGTGATAAGATAGAGCAAAAAAAGAAGAATCTGGGTGTTACTTTAGAGAAATATCTAGAACGAAAAGAGTATATCGATTACGTAAGATATCTGAAGACTACTCAGACGCTCAAGCGAGCACCTTACTAGCCGGGATTGCAGATTCTAGCAGAAGGCCTCCCATGTATGGGAGGCCTTCTGCTAGCCTCCATCCACTCGGGAGGATTGTGTCATCCTACGGTCTTTGCCAGCTCAAGTCCCTGCCTGAAGGCCTCCACATTTTGGGCTAGCAGGGCTTCTTTTCCCAACGCCCTCACCCCGGTCTCGACAATGCCAAATCTCGCCTCAAGCTCCTTCTCAATGAACTCGGGGGCAAAAATATTTGTTGCCTGAACGTAAGCCCCAAGCAGGATCATATTGGATACCAGAGTGCTACCCATACTTGCAGCTATTTCTATGGCTGGGATCTCAAATGACCTCACATCCTTCCTCTCTAACTTTGCCTTCAACCCGGTGCTCTCCAGTATGACCACACCGCCAGGACGCACCCTTTCCTGAAAGAACGGAAGTTGGGAATTATTGAGGATAAGCAGGACATCTCCTCTAGATGCCAAGGGTGTTGGGATAGGAGTCTGGGAGAGCGTGACCATGCACTCACAGGGCCCCCCCCTTACCTGAGAGCTGTAATTGGGGAATCGAGTGGCATATCTATATTTACGCAGCCCCGCCCTAGCGATTAGCGTGCCGACCGAAACACCACCGCTACCGCCGCGTCCCGCAGCGAGTACTTGATGCCTCTCTTGTGCCATTATCCTTCCTCCACGTTCTTGCCTTTAAGCTACTCCAGCCGGTCCACATTTTTGAACTCACCCAAAGGGAAGGCAGGGATTATCTCCGTGGCGATACGCTCTTGGCATTCTATGGGGCTCAGGTGCCAATTAGGGGGACAGGCGCTAAGGACTTCAACGTAGCTGAAGCCGACGTCATCTATCTGCTTCTGAAGCGCCCTCTTCATATAACGTTTAGTCCGCTCGCAGTTAGCCGCGGTATTGACAGCACCCCGGGCAGTATAGGCAACCCCTTTCATTACGGCAAAGTATTCAGGAGCATAAAAAGGATAGCCCTGCACTTTCGCGTCTCGCCCAGAAGGGGTGGTAGTCGTTCTCTGCCCAATCAAGGTGGTGGGCGCCAGCTGCCCGCCAGTGGTGCCAAAATTCCCATTATTGTGCATGATAACTGTAATGCGCTCCCCGCGAACTGCCGCCTGGACAGTGCTCTCTGTGCCTATGGCTAGTGCGTCTCCATCGCCTTGAGCGGTAAATACTATTAGCTCTCCCCGGGAGACGCGCTTAACAGCTGTGGCCACATCACAGGCGCGGCCGTGGGCGCTCTGTACCCAGTCAATCTGAATCACGGCGCTGGCAGTGCCACAGCCGATTCCAGCAACCCCGATTGACCTTTCTCCAATGTGCAGCTCCTCAATAGCTTCGCAGAGCAGTCTGCCAATAACATTATGCTGGCAGCCTGGGCATGATATCATGAGCATAGGGATGAGCCCTAACAACTTCGGCCAGCTGCGAACCAACTTCTTGCCAGCTATTTCAATCATAGTATCCTCCTTATCTCTTCCACCACTCTCTCGGGGAAGATAACCCCTATCTCGGTTGGTGCGTGGCGGGCCAATATACCCAGGAAATGGACATCGCATCTTCCCTCAGTTGCCAATTTGACGTCCTCCACCATTTGCCCCAGGCTATCTTCCACCACCAGGAATTTGACCCCCTTTTGAGCCTTTTCTCCGATCATCTGGTATGAAAAAGGCCAAGCGGTTATCAGGCGAATGAGCCCTACCCTGAGTCCCGCGGCTCGAGTATCTTCTAGGGCCTGGCGACAAACCGCGGCCGGATATCCGTAAGCGACCAGTAGCAGCTCGGCATCCTCAACCTGAATGCTTTCGTACCTTAGCTCACTCTCCGCCATTAGCTTGTACTTCTTATCCAAGTGTGTCAGAAATGCCAGATAGTTTGGATGTATCCGCGGGTCTATACCCTGGCTGCAACCAAGTGAACGGTTTCGTCCATCGGGTTGATTTTTCAGCCCCCTGACCGCCCAATCCTTTGCTGGGAGTGGCCCGAAGTCAATCTTCCTTACCTCCAGCTTCTCTGCGGTTATTCCTATGACGGCATCCGTCAATACTATCACCGGGTTACGGTATTTGTCGGCCAGGAAGAATGCCAGTTGCATCAGGTCATGGGTCTCTTGAACCGAGGCTGGGCAAAGGACGATGTTTTTATACCCACCTTGTCCTCCGCCCCTGGTAGCTGTGAGGTAGTCGGTTTGAGCTTGCCTGGTAGTGCCTTGCCCCGGTCCCCCTCTTTGTACCAGGACTATTACAACCGGGATTTCAGCATTCACCAGGTGAGACATGGTTTCCTGCATTAGCGCCCAGCCGGGACTGGAAGTGGAGGTCATTGCCCTGACCCCACAGGCGCCTGCCCCGTAAACCATATTTATCGATGAGGTTTCAGAACTAGTCTGGAAGAAGACCCTTCCCCTCTTGGGGTATTCACGGGCAAACCACTCAGTGACCTCATTCTGTGGTGTTATGGGGTAGCCGAAGAAAGCGTCACAATCTGCCATCAGAGCACCCCAGCCCACTGCCTCATTGCCGATGCAAAATAACTCCTCTGTCATCCAGCGTCCTCCTGTTTATGTTAGGAAAGTTTTAGGCCTGGTCTGGTGGCAGCGCATAGACTTCGATGGCGAAGCCAGGACACACTATGATGCAGCTGCCGCAGGCATTACATTCTTCCGCTTTAACCAGAGTAGGAAGTAAGAAGCCCCTGGCGTCTATCTTCTCCCCGGTAATCTCCAAACAGCCCCGTTTACAAGCCAGAGTGCAATAGCCACAGCCAGTACAGAAATCATAATTGATGATTACCTCTCCTCTTTTTGCCTTTTTGACTACCATTGCTCCTCGCCTCAGGACTTTATTACCGCTAGCATGATAAGATGGCCCTCTGGCTTAGGGTCGGTAATTTCATAGTCATGCTCTGTATATAAGCGCTCAACTCACCGATGCCCTGAAGATAGCGAATCGTGGATTAATGATAGGCTTGGTCATGAAATCTGTCAAGCCAGTGGCTAAGCGCAGAGCTAGGAGCTGAGGTCAACTATCCAAGGATTCTATGAAACTCACTAAAATTAATGAAACTTAACGATTTAAAAGTTGTGGGAAATAATTTCTGCGGGAGATTCAGTAGGCAGAGATAGGTTCTTTGTCAGTAATAATTCTTTTGCTTGCAGCTAACTGTCCACGAATATGTTTTGGGATAGTAAACATAGCTTGGTGGGTGAGGCCATCGTAGGATTTTAGCTCTTTTGATATTCTTGCTGCAATTCTGGCGTCAATTTCCTTAGGCGTCAATTCAGAGGAATCAAGGCTTTGGGAAGCGGAGATAAATCCCCATAAGCCCAGAAAGGAGGGTACCTGGACTTGGTAGGGGCGGGCTATCGGAAAGACGCTTCCTAAAGTAGTGGCAATGGCGGTGAAATTATCTAGGTTCATCCATTCAGCACATTCAGCCTGCACTGACATAATGCCATGGGGTTCTAGCTTCTGTTTAACTGTTTGGTAGAATTCCTTAGTGTATAGCAAGCGTGCTGGCCCTTCCTCTAAAGGGTCAACCAAGTCAATAATGATGACATCGAATTTATCACTGCTTTCCTCCAGGTATTTTCTGGCATCGGCAAAACGAAGCTCTGCCCTGGGGTCATCGAAGGCATTCTGGTGCCAGGAAGGCAAGAAGCGACGACAAAGCTCTACAACCTCCTCATCAATATCCACCATGACGGCCCTTTTCACCGTCTTATGCGCCAAGACTTCCCGTAAGGTCGCACCCTCACCTCCTCCAGCAATGAATACCTTCTCTGGCTGGGGGTGGGTAAGCATAGCGGGGTGTACCAAAGCTTCATGGTAAATAAATTCATCAGCCTCGCTGGATTGAATCTTGCCATCGAGGACGAGACAGACCCCGAAGCTGCCTGTATTGATGATATCTATCGATTGAAACTTGGTTCGGCCTGAATATATCCTCTCCTTAATGCTGTGCAGCATAGTAAGGTCAGGGCTTATATAGTCAGAGAACCATCTATGTTTATCAGGGTCGCTATCCTTCATTTTGCACACCCAACCTGGCTATCCTCTATGATTCCCCTTCGAAGCTCAATCAGGGAGTGACTTTGGGCCCCTAGCTTCTCTGTGATCAATGTAGCAGCCTTTTCAGGATCTACATCTTCCCCACAGGTAAAAACATCCACGGCAGCGTACCTGTATTCTGGCCAGGTATGAATGGAAATGTGTGACTCAGCGATATTGACCACTCCACTCACTCCGTAAGGAGAAAAGTGATAAAAGGACTCGCCCACTACGGTAGCGCCACTTTGGATGGCTGCTTCATTAAGGCAATCTTTGAGAAAATCTAGGTCATCTAGCACCTCCTCATTGCAGATTTTTAGTTCTAGTAGCAAATGTCTTGCAAGCGCATTCAAATCACCTTCCCTCCTTTAGAATTTAGATTTGTGATGGAGCCTTTTGGGCAACAGGGCAAATTTTATATAATGTTAACCCTTTTATCAATACTCTAGGAGTTTCTGCTAAAATAAGCGAAAGCAAGAATTATGTCTGCACGGGAACAATTGGTTACTGTGTGCACTGCCAGGCAAATGGAGGCGCAAATCATCCAGGGACGGCTGGAGAGCGAAGGCATACCAGTTCTCTTAAGCTACGAGAGCGCTGGTCTGGTTTATGGGATTACAGTAAATGGATTAGGCGCGGTAAGAGTAATGGTGCCTAAGCGGCTGGCAGAAAAAGCTAAGGAGATTTTGGGGATTGATGTGAAAAGGGAAAAATAAAAGGGCGTAGCCAACGGAACAGAAATCAAAAATTTTGTATTTCGAGCCTCACTTTGGTTTCTGAGATTTGAATTTTAATGACGTCCAGATTAGAACGCGTAACTGAACAGCGGCTGGATAGCCTGAGCAGGATTCGGGCTCGTGGCATAGACCCTTATCCCCATTCTTATCATCCTAGCCACACTATTCGAGAAGCAATAACTCTTTTTGAGGGGCAAGGGGAGAGTTCTCAGGACATATCCCTGGCTGGCCGCATCATGGCCAAGCGTTCTATGGGCAGGATGTCCTTTATTGATATCCGCGATAGCTCAGGAAAGATACAGCTTTCTTTCCGCTATGACCTTTTGGGCAAGGAGAGGTACGAATTTCTTCAGGATATTGATATTGGCGATATTATGGGGGCAGAGGGGAAGCTTTTCCGGACAAAGTCGGGAGAGCTTACTCTGGAAGTATCCGATTTCGTCATGCTGTGTAAATCCCTTCGCCCGCTGCCGGAAAAGTGGCATGGGCTGGCTGACGTAGAAAAGCGCTATCGGCAGAGGTATCTTGACCTCATTTCCAACGAAGAGAGTAGAAACATTTTTGCTTTGCGTAGCAAGATTATCACTGCGGTAAGAAGTTTTCTCGATAAGCAGGGATTTATGGAGGTAGAAACCCCGGTGCTTCAACCCCATGCTGGTGGAGCACTGGCACGCCCCTTTGTCACCCATCATCACGCCCTTGATGAAGACCTCTATCTGCGGATTGCCCTGGAGCTCCACCTCAAGAGATTGGTGGTAGGCGGTTTTGATAAGGTTTATGAGATGGGACGTGCTTTTCGCAATGAAGGCATTTCTGTAAAACATAACCCGGAATTCACCCTGCTTGAGTGCTATCAGGCCTATAGCGATTATAATGACATGATGAAATTAGTTGAGGAGATGCTGGCCCATATAGCTCAGAAGGTCCTAGGTAATACCAAGCTTGCTTTCAATGGCAAAACCATTGACCTTAGTCTTCCGTGGCAAAGACTTTACCTGCGTGAGGCAATAGAAAATTATTGCGGCATTGATTTTGAAGATTACCCCGATGCTGCTTCCCTGAGGTCACGGATGGCAGAACTAGGAATGGAAATCGAACTGAGCAAAGGGAGAGGTAGACTGGTGGATGAGTTGCTTTCCACTTTCGTTGAGCCAAATCTTATTCAGCCAACTTTCCTTCTGGATTACCCTGTAGAAATGTCACCTCTGGCTAAGAGAAAGCGAGGTAATGACAGGCTGGTAGAGAGATTTGAGGGGTTTGTTGCTGGCAGGGAAATTGCCAATGCCTTCACCGAGCTTAATGACCCCTTGGAGCAAAGAGAGAGGTTCCGCCAGCAGCTAAAAGAACAAGTTGCCGATGAGGAAGTAGAAATCGCCGATGAAGATTTTCTTCAGGCTTTGGAGTATGGGATGCCACCTACTGGTGGCCTGGGAGTAGGCATTGACCGCTTGGTGATGTTGTTTACTGGGCAGCAATCTATTCGGGAGGTGATATTTTTCCCCCAGCTAAGGACAAAGCCAGAGTCCTGAGAAAAGAGAAGGAAGCAATGCTTGACATTAAGCTTATCCGTGAAAACTTTGAACTTGTTCGTCAGGGACTGGAAAAAAGAGGGAATACCTTTGCTCTAGATAGCATCCTTGAGGGTGACGGTCGTTATCGCAGCTTGCTCCGTATGACGGAGGAACTCCGCGCTAAACATAATGAGACAAGCAAACAATTAGGCAAGAGCAAGGAAAAACCACCTCAGCTCATCGCCCAAATGCGTCAATTGGGAGAGCAAATCTCTTCCTTGCAGCAGCAGACCAAAGAAGCTAAGGCTAACCTCGATTCCTTACTACTGGAGTTGCCCAATATTCCCCACCCCAGCGTGCCTGTAGGGAGAGGCGAGGCCGATAACATTGTAGTGCGTACTTGGGGCAAGCCAAGGGAATTATCCTTTAAGCCATTGCCTCATTGGGAGTTAGGAGAGAATTTGGGCATAATAGATTTCCACCAGGGTGTGAAGCTCTCAGGGACCAGGTTTTATGTTCTCAAAGGACTGGGCGCACATCTTCAACGAGCACTTATCTCGTTTATGCTCGATGTACATGTGAATGAGCATGGCTATAAAGAAATCTACCCTCCTTTCATGGTGAAGCGAGAATGTATGGTGGGCTCAGGAAATTTACCCAAGTTCGGCGATAATCTGTATCATGATGACGAGGATGATTTTTGGTTTATACCCACAGCGGAGGTGCCGTTAACTAACCTGCACCGTGATGAAATATTAAGTGCAGATAGCTTACCCCTTTATTATGTTGCCTATACTCCTTGTTTCCGTCGAGAGAAGATGGCCGCTGGCACAGATACCAGGGGCATCAAGCGGGGGCACCAATTTGATAAGGTGGAGCTCTATAAGGTTACTAACCCGGAAAGCTCTGACGAAGAGCTGGAAAAATTGGTAGCTGATGCTGAGGACATATGTCGGAACTTGGCCATACCTTACCGCGTGGTACAATTATGTACTGGAGACCTCGGCTTTGCCGCCTGCAAAACATATGATATTGAAATGTGGGCTCCTGGCTGTGCTGAATGGCTCGAGGTCAGTTCCTGCAGCAATTGCGGTGACTTTCAGGCGAGGCGGGCAAATATCCGCTATCGCCCTGAGCCTGGTGCCAAATCACAGTTTGTTC
>DAOUMB010000088.1:0-6175 GCA_034414335.1 Dehalococcoidia bacterium | reverse complement strand
AAGATGCGATTGCGGGGCTCAGATTGGTATGGCTTTGCAGCGCATAGCCAAGGAAGAGCGAGGTGTTTTTCTTTATATGAGACAGGAGGGGAGGGGAATCGGGTTTCACAATAAGCTCCGCGCCTATGCTCTTCAGGATCAAGGAATGGATACTGTGGAGGCTAATATAGCTTTAGGTTTTGCTCCTGATTTGAGAGATTATGGAGTGGGCGCCCAGATTCTGGCCGACCTAGGTTTACATAATATCCGACTGCTTACCAATAATCCGAAGAAGGTGATTGGGCTGGAAAGCTATGGAATTAAGATAGTGGAGACTGTTCCGCTAATAGCTCCATGTACCCCTTATAATATCCGCTATCTAGAAACTAAACAAAAGAAGTTAGGGCATCTTTTAGGTATACAGGAGGTAAATGATGGCTAAGCATTACGAAGGTATCCTGATAGGGAAAGGTCTTAAGTTTGCCTTGGTTGTTGCTCGTTTTAATGAGTTAATAACCACTAGGCTTCTTGAGGGGGCAAAGGATGCTTTATTGCGTCACGGTGTCAATGAGGGAGACATCGACATTGTCTGGACTCCAGGTTGTTTAGAGATCCCACTTGTAAGCAAAAATTTGGCACAGAGTAATAAGTACAATGCCATAATATGCCTTGGCGCGGTAATTCGTGGTGGCACTCCACATTCCGAGTATGTTGCTTCTGAGGTAAACAGAGGAATTGGCAGGGTGAGCTTGGACACTGGCTTACCGGTAATACAAGGTATCATTACCGCTGATACTTTGGAGCAGGCTATCCAGAGGGCTGGGGCTAAAGAGGGCAACAAAGGATTTGACGCTGCGGTAGGCGCTATTGAAATGGCAAATTTGCTCAAGGCTATTCAGTGACCTTGTAGACTTTGTCACCTCGCCTTACTCTATCGGGAACTTTTATACCCACAAGGTCGCCGGGCTGGCCCTCAGTGATGTTAACGCGTTCGATCTGCATAGATTCTACAGCCAGTTCCATATCTGTGGTGCTGCCCTTGATATGAATTTTATCACCTATTTTCAGTGTGCCGCTTAACGCTATGCCGGCTACCACGGGCTTAGCAAAAAAATCGGACACCTTGCCAATTTCTACTTCTTCCATCTCCAGATTCCTCCTTTGGTTAGATAAAATACACTCTTTCCAATCAAAAATCAATACAAACGATTATTTTATACCTTGACAAGTCGCGCTGCTCCACTTATGATAATATCGTTAAATAAAGCTGATTGGAGGTAGCAAACCGTGACTGAGAGAAAAGCAGGGCAACCATATACTCCGGAGGAGATACTCTCCTTTGATCGCATCAAGAGGGCTATGACAAGCAGAGTTTTGGATAGGATAGAGGACTTATGGCAGGGAAAACAGCCCATAAGCGTTGAGCAGATGAACGAAGTGATCTCCGATGAATGGCAGAGAGTAAAGGAAGCAGTGAGGTCATCACCGGTAGCACGGGAAGCCTTTCGCAAGTATTTGGAACGCACCATCGCTGAGCAAATAGACAAGTTAATGAAAAGTGATAAAGCTGAGCTAGAATCATTGGGCGTTGTAGAGAAAGGTCTATAAATTGCTACCACAGGATAAATCTGATCTAGTTAAACATGCCAGAAGAGACCCAGACATAGGGCAAGTAATCAAGCGTCTCGATATGTTAGATGATAGGCTAGACAATATGGATTCTGTAGTGACATCGCTTGTAGAAAGGGTGATGGGAAGACCTCTTGTTGTGGAAGTGACCTGCCCTAATTGTGGCCAAACTATACAGATCAATGTCACCAGTGGCGTAAGGCTGCGAGGTAAAGAATAATCAACACTGCAAGCACCTTACTCTTTATTAATATTTAATTTCCAAGCCACCTAATGAGAACTAATCTTCTATTTCTGTCATACTATCAAAGGTTTGACCCACTTAGCTATGTTTGCTACAATCGCCCAACGGGCGGTTAGCTCAGTGGTTAGAGCGCTGCGTTGACATCGCAGAGGTCACTGGTTCAAGTCCAGTACCGCCCACTTTTTGGTGAAATAATATTTGAGTTCTGGATTTAGAATGGGAAGTTTGAGATGAACTCGAAAAAGAAGGATGAGCAACTGGAGCGGATGCGGCATTCCGCGGCTCATATCATGGCTGAGGCAGTACAACATCTTTTTCCTGAGGCTAAATTTGGGATTGGACCGACTATTGAGAATGGCTTTTATTATGACTTTGATTTGCCACGCCCATTAACACCGGATGACTTGCCCGTAATTGAGGACAAGATGAGGGAGATCATCAGTCAGAATTCACAATTCGTTACACAGGAGATAAGCAAAGAGGAAGCGCGGCAACTCTTTGCCACCCAGCCTTATAAATTGGAGCTTATCGACGAGATTCCCGATACTGCTGTAAGGACTTATCAACAAGGTCCTTTCACCGATTTGTGTCGTGGCCCTCATCTGGCCTCGACGGGTGGAGTAAAAGCGTTTAAGCTTACTCATATAGCTGGAGCATACTGGCGAGGTGATGAAAAGCAACCCATGCTGCAAAGAATTTACGGTGTGGCTTTTGAAAGCCAAGAGGAGCTTGAGGATTATTTATCGCGTCAGGCTGAAGCTACCAAACGGGACCATAGGAAGCTAGGCAAAGAGCTTGACCTTTTCAGTACTCACGAAGAAATTGGTCCTGGCTTAATTTGCTGGCATCCCAGAGGTGCTTTAATTCGACAAATCATCGAGGACTTCTGGAGGGCAGAGCACATCAAGCGTGGCTATGACATTGTCTACACTCCCCATATTGCCAAGCTGGACTTGTGGAAAACTAGCGGGCATTGGGAATTCTATCGGGACTATCTATTCTCACCGATGGAAATTGAAGGCCAGCAATATATGCTAAGGCCCATGAATTGTTTGGGGCATATTTTGATTTATAAAAGCAAATTGCGCAGTTATCGCATTTTACCTTTACGGTATGCCGAGCTAGGCACAGTATACAGGTATGAACGAACTGGCGTGCTATATGGTCTTGCCAGGGTAAGGGGATTTACTCAAGACGATGCCCATATTTTCTGCCGACCCGACCAGGTTGAAGAGGAGGTAATGGAAGTTCTGAAGTTGGCACAGTTCATGATGACTACCTTTGGCTTTGATGAGTATGAATTGTTGTTATCAACGCGCCCTGAGAAATATGCTGGCACAGCTCAAATGTGGGAGGAAGCCACAGAATCTCTGAAACGCGTTTTAGATAGGCTTGACTTGCGTTATGAGGTGGACCCTGGCGAAGGGGTTTTCTACGGGCCTAAAATCGATATTAAAGTCAAGGATGTTTTGGGGCATGTTTGGCAAGGTCCGACTATCCAAGTCGATTTCAATTTGCCACAACGCTTCGATGTCTGTTATATTGGTGAAGATGGCTTGGAGCACAATGTGGTGATGATACATCGCACAGTTTTAGGTAGCATGGAGCGTTTTTTAGCTTGCCTTACAGAGCATTACGGTGGTGCCTTCCCAGTATGGTTATCGCCGATTCAAACAATAGTAATTCCCATAGCAGACAGGCATGTCGGCTATGCTAATGAGATAGAGAGCGATTTTAAAAATGAGGGAATCAGAGTTCGGGTTGACGACCGCTCGGAGCGGATGAATCTGAAAGTAAGGGAAGCTCAATTGGAGAAAGTCCCGTATATGCTTATAGTCGGTGATAAGGAGATGGCTTCATCTAGTGCGTCACTTCGCTTAAGGAATGGCGAGGACCTGGGCTTAGAGACTTTGGAACAAGTCAAAAATAGAATAAGGGCAGCTATAGAGGCTAAGTCTTGAATACTGTTCCGGGGGTAGAAAGGGCATAGTTAGAGAATTACCAACCAACAGGAGAATCAGAGCCCGGGAGGTTCGCCTCATAGGAGGGGAGGGGGAACAACTTGGCGTGGTGCCTCTGCAAAAGGCATTACAAATTGCTCGGGAACAAGGCCTCGATTTGGTGCAGGTAGCATCAAACACGACTCCGCCGGTATGCCGGCTTCTTGATTATGGTAGGTATAAGTATGAGCAAACTAAAAAGGAACGCAAGGCGAAGAGGGGTCAAAGAGTTGGCTTGCTCAAAGAGGTCCGTTTAAGACCGAAGATAGAGGAACATGATTTACAGGCCAAAATCAGGACCACGAAGAAATTATTGGAGGAGGGCAACAAAGTAAGGTTAGTACTAAGGTTCAGAGGGCGTGAAGTTGTTTATCCTGAACTGGGTTGGAAGGTCCTGCAGAAAGTAACCGAAGCCGCGAAGGAGATAGCCGTAGTAACTAGCTCCGTTAATGAGGCGAGAAGTATAGCCTTGGTCTTATCCCCGGTTTCCCTCAAGAAATCTAAGGAGGCAGGAACAGATGCCAAAACTCAAAACCCATAAGGGGGCAAGGAGCCGCTTTCATATAACGGGTAGCGGCAAGCTCATGCGTACTAAATGTGGCAAAAGTCATTTAAGACGAAAGAAGGCTCCTAGAACTAAGCGCCTCTATGATGAGAGGATACCAGTTTCTTCTGCAGATGAGAAGCGATTGAAGAGGCTTTTGCCTTATAAATAATTATGAAGTAAAGGGAGGAATCTTGCCACGAGCTGGAAGTGGGAAAGTTACCCACAGACGACATAAAAAGGTACTTGCGCTGACTAAAGGGCATAGGGGGAGCAGGCACGCTTTATATCGTGATGCTCATGAGTCCATGCTTCATGCCCTGGATTATTCCTATCGTCATCGTCGTGAGCGGAAAGGCGATTTCAGAAGGCTATGGATTACTCGCATTAATGCTGCTGTACGGGCTAGAGGACTTACTTACAGTCAATTCATAGCAAGATTGAAAGAATCAAACATAGAAATCGATCGCAAGATGTTAGCTGAGATGGCAGTCAAAGACCCTGAAGGTTTTGCTACATTGGTAGCTTCGGTAACCGAGGTTGACTCACCCCGCTTGCAATGACATTATGCTCCGAAACTTCCAGGAACATTGAACAGAGATAACACTACTTGGCAGTTAATGCTGGAACAACTCAAAGGCCTTCATACACAAGCTCTCGATGAGCTAAATGAAGTTGATAATCCTCGGGAGCTGGAGTCGTGGCGCGTTCGCTACTTAGGTAAGAAAAGCAGACTAACGCAAATTCTACGTTCCCTGGCCGCCCTGCCCCTGGAAGAACGGCGAAGGATGGGTGCCCAGGCTAACGAAATTAAGAGAGCTTTAGAGTCAAGCCTGGGCGAGAAGGAAAAATTATTACGGGAAGCCCTTTTGACTTTTCCTTTGGAGTCCCAAAGATTAGATGTTACCCTGCCTGGTCGGTCTCTCCCCGTAGGGCGACTTCACCCCACCACTCAAATACTTAAGGAAATTTGTGATGTTTTCAAAAATATGGGCTTCCAGGTAATCGAGGGGCCTGATGTGGAGTGGGATTACTACAACTTTGAAGCCTTAAACATTCCTCAACATCATCCCGCGCGAGATATGTTTGCCACCCTGTGGATAGATAACGGTATGGGTGGCAAAGCCAGACTCCTGCGCACTCACACTTCCCCAATGCAGATTAGGTTGATGGAGAAGGAACGTCCGCCGATAAGAGCCATAGTACCGGGGCGAACCTACAGATATGAAGCAACCGATGCCACCCACGAATCTATGTTTTATCAGGTTGAAGGTTTAGCTGTGGATACGAACATTACCCTGGCTGATTTAAAAGGCACTTTGTTCGAATTTTGCCGCTGCCTCTTTGGTGAGGAAAGAAAAGTGCGCTTCCGCTGCGATTACTTTCCCTTTGTGGAACCTGGAGTGGAAGTAGCCATCGGTTGTTCGGCTTGCGATGGAGCTGGCTGCCGACTGTGCGGCTACAGCGGCTGGATCGAAATATTAGGTGCGGGCATGGTACATCCCGATGTCCTGTCACGCGTTGATATTGACCCTGAGGTCTACAGCGGTTTTGCCTTTGGATTGGGGGTTGAGCGAATACCTATACGTCGCCATGGTATCGATGACATTCGTCTCTTTTACGGCAATGACCTCAGGTATCTAAAGCAGTTCTAAATGTTAAGGTGACAGCATGAAGGTATCTCTCAAATGTCTCAAGGATTATGTTGACATAAAACTTGCCCAGAAGGAAATAGCCGAGAGACTAAGAATTGCTGGCCTGGAAGTCAAGGTCATACAG
>DAOUMB010000087.1:0-9658 GCA_034414335.1 Dehalococcoidia bacterium | reverse complement strand
GTGAGGAGGTGTATCTCGCCATGCTTTCCCGAGGTTACCAAGGCGAGGTGCGCGTACTGAATGCTTTTAGCTTGAAGCGCCGCGATTTCATATGGGTAGCCTTTGCCCTAATCATCGCATCAATTTTGTTATGGAGCAACTATCTATGAACACATTGGACACAGAGTGTATTTTCGAGGCAAAAACCCTTAGCTATGACTATCCTGGGAATATAACTGCCTTGAGACAAATAGACTTCTCTATTATGCCGGGGGAATTGGTAGCTCTGATAGGAGCTAACGGCTCTGGCAAGAGTACCCTGCTGAAACTACTGGATGGACTTATATTCCCTACGAATGGACAATTGCTGGCTTTTGGGCAACCACTTTCTGAGAAGGCATTCCAAGAGGCAACTTTTGTTTCGGAATTTCGCCGCCGGGTAGGTCTGGTTTTTCAAGACCCGGACGTGCAACTCTTTTCTCCTACGGTTTGGGATGAGGTGACTTTCGGCCCCCTCCAACTGGAAATTTCAAAAGATGAAGTGATATCCAGAAGTAAAGAAGTCTTGGAACTCCTGAATATAGCCCATCTCAGAGAGCGGCCGCCTTACCTTCTATCCGGTGGCGAGAAAAAGAAGATCTCTTTGGCTTGTGTGCTTTCTTTACATCCCCAGGTTCTACTGCTTGACGAGCCTACAACTGGTCTAGACCCGTGGAGCCAGGGAAATCTTATCGACTTCCTAATTCAATGGGCCAACAAGGGAAAGAGCATAGTTTTCAGTACTCAAGACCTTGATATTGTTGAGGAGATGGCTAACCGCGTAATTGTCCTGGGGACTGAACATAACATGCTAGCAGACGGTAAGCCGGAAGAATTCCTTTCCGACCCCGATTTTCTTCTTCGTACTAATCTCGTTCATGAACATTCCCACAGGCATAAGGAACTAGTGCATCGTCATCCGCACCTACATGAGCATCAGCACCAACATTAGGGAGCTAACGAAAAGACATATTGTGAATAACGCTCCAACGCTCCCTGATTGCTCAATCTCCAATGTCCTATAACATTCATCTATTCTTGAAAATAGGGTCACAATAGTAGCGTTCTATTGCCCTTTAGGGTAATAGGGAGCAATCGAAGGTCGTTGGTCATGCTAGCTTTCCTTGCTCAGGGCCATGTCCACGTACAAATTAGGGCAAATCATTATCTATTAAACAAGCGAAAAGGTGCAATTAAGTCAACATTAAAGCAACATGGATAACCTTAATCCCAGCGTTGTGCAATTCCTGGGTAAACAGGTCAGACGAGCCCATGGATACGATAGCTATGCGTATTCCTTCATCAATGGCCGCAGCTATCCGCCGCTCATTAAATATCTTTTGCTTTCCCCAACCAATGGGAAAGTTGATAGCGAACGGTTTATCGGCAAGGGTCTTCACTTTGCGAATTTGCTTTCTTAAGCATCTTTCCACGGTATCCAGATCCTCAGCCTCCTTCTGGGTCATTTCCCCCGCTTCGGGGCCAAGGGTGCCTAATCTCCCAGCATTGGAAATCGCTGCCACCAATTCAGCACAAGTAATCCAAGCCATCGGCGCCTAGATTATGGGATACTCAAGGCCCAATAGCTGACAAAGCCTTGGCTTCTTCATTTACCCCTCAGTAATCATTCAGCCTCGAGCTCGAGACTGATATCTAAAGCCTTGGCTGAGTGGGTAAGAGCGCCAATTGAAATAAAATCAACGCCGGTTTCCGCTCCAGCTCGAACACTATCCAGTGTAATTCCACCCGAGGCTTCGATTAAAGCACGCCCATGAACAGACTTTACCACCTTACGCATTTCCTCGAAATCCATGTTGTCAAGCAAGATGATATCAGCCCCAGCCTCAGCGGCTTCCAAAGCTTCCGGCACAGTCCTGACTTCCACCTCGACTTTTAGCCGTTGTGGAGCACTTTGTCTTGTTTTCGCCACAATCTCCTTGATATTCAATCCCTGTCTACGGAGCACCGCCAGATGATTGTCCTTGATAAGTATGCCGTCGCCCAAATTCATACGGTGATTTTCACCACCTCCTACCCTGACTGCATACTTTTCCACCACCCTCAAGCCCGGTGTAGTTTTTCTGGTATCCATAATGCGCACCGGCAATCCTTCAACTTTTTCGACGTAGCGACCTGTTTCTGAAGCAATGCCACTCAAGCGCTGAAGAAAATTCAGAGCCACCCTCTCTGCCTTGAGAATGCTGGCGACATTGCCTACCACCCTGGCCGCTTTGTTGCCCGGCTTAACTCTAGACCCATCTTCCAAAAAAATTTCCACCTTCAAATTTGGATCAACCCGATGGAAAACCCGTTTGGCTACTCCTATACCAGCCAGGATACCCTCCCCCTTGATTACAATAAGGCCAGTCCCCTGCCGGTCGCCGTGTATTAAAGCCTCGGTAGTAATATCGCCTCTCCCAAGGTCCTCCGTCAAAGCGCGGTCGATAATCTCCTCAATCTGAGCTTCGTTTAGCTGCATTTTTTCTGAAAACGATGTGCCGCTGCCATTCTGACAAAGTCCGGGGGTAATCAGTGCGAAAGTGAGCGCCACGGCTTTCTTTACGGAACAAAGCAGCCTCAGTCATAAGCCTAGCACATAACACCAGATTATTCAGTTCATAAGACGGGCGATCACTAGGTTCAGCCAGGTAGCCTTGCCAGGTGGCTAGGATTTTTGCGGCCTCCTCAAGGCTTTCGCCAGAACGAATAATACCTACTTTATCCCACATAAGAGACTGCAGATTGGGCAAATTAAGCGGTGGGACGCTGGACAAAGGCTTGCGCCTAGGAGGAGAGCAAGAGATTGCTGAGCTCGTTCCGGGCATAGGTGAGAAACCCCGTTTGAGATTCTTCGCTTGCTCCTCTCCCTCAGAATTATAAGAGGGGGTGGCTATCTCAGTTCTTTGCATTACCCTCTTGCCAAAAACGACTGATTCAAGTAGGGAATTTGAGGCCAGCCTGTTAGCACCGTGCACTCCGGTGCAAGCAGTCTCGCCAGCAGCAAATAACCCCGCGATATTTGTCTCCCCCCAACTATTGACCTTCACCCCTCCCATAAGGTAGTGCGCGGCTGGGGCCACGGGAACAAGCCCTTTGGTGATATCCAGGCCATGGTCCCGACAAAAGCGATATATGTGGGGAAAGCGGGTGGTAATCAAACGAGGTGGCAGATGGGTAACATCCAAAAAAACTCTATCGCTGTGGGTTTTCTTCATCTCGTAGACGATGCTGCGAGCCACTATATCCCTCGGCGCCAGCTCAGCCTCAGCAATATAATCTGGCATAAAGCGATGGCCTTCCACATTCTTAAGTATGCCACCCTCCCCCCTGACCGCTTCAGAGATTAGGAAAGGAGCCACGCCCGGCAGGCGAAGAACACTGGGATGAAACTGGAAAAATTCTATATCGCTTATGTCGGCACCGGCCTCAAAAGCCAAAGCTATACCATCGCCAGTAACCACATCGGAGTTAGTGGTATATTTGAACAAGCGTCCGGCACCACCAGTAGCTAAGATGAGAAATCGGCAACCATATTCCTCCACAGAACCAGTCCGGCAATCGAGAGACCTCACACCATTCACCTTGCCATTCTGGACCAAAATTTCGCTAGCCAGGCAATCTTCCAGAACCTTAATATGAGTTGAGCGCACAAGGCGACTTAATGTAACCTCTATATGCTCCCCTGTGGCATCTCCCCCAGCATGCATAATACGTGGGACGCTATGAGCTGCCTCTCTAGTTAAAGTAATTTCCCCATTCAAGGTATCAAAGGGTACTCCAGCTTTGATTAGGTCAGCAATGCAATCAGCAGCCTCATCGGTCAAAATGCGCACCGCCTCGGCATCACACAAACCATCTCCAGCAGCCATGGTATCCCTGAAATGAAGCTCGGGAGAATCATCCTTGCCCATGGCAGCAGCAATGCCACCCTGTGCATATTTGGTGTTGCAGTCATCTATGCTCCCCTTGGTCAGGATAAGAACGGTGCCCTGTTCTATAGCAAGCAACGCAATATAAAGCCCGGCAATGCCACTGCCAACTATAATATAGTCGTAATGATTCATTCACCCCCACCTTGTCTCTCTTCCGTCGAAGAAGATTTTCCCTTCCAGGTTACAGCAAACATCTTATCAATAGCCTCCTTGGCTCTTATCCTTATTTCTTCAGGCACGGTAACCACATTGCTCCTTGTCTGCATGGTCTCAGCAACTACCTCTAAGGTGGTTTTCTTCATATCGGGACAGAGCAACTTATTAGAAAGGAGATGAAACTCTTTTTCTGGATTTTGCTTTCGTAAAGGATACAATATCCCTTCTTCTGTGCCAATAAGAAAAGTCCTGTGTGTGCTCTGTTTAGCAAAGCGGAGTATTTGCGAAGTACTGAGAGCAGCATCAGCTAAGTTTACGACCTCCGGACGGCACTCCGGATGGACTAGAACTTCAGCCTGAGGATAGCGTATCTTAGCCAATCTAAGTTCCTCGGCAGTAATCCCATCATGAACATGACAAAAGCCAGGATAAAGAATCATCTTCTTGCTGGTCTTGGTAGAAATATAGTGTCCAAGATTCCGGTCGGGGATAAAAAGGGCTTCTTCTTTGGGCACTGCCTCTACTACCTCAACTCCATTAGCCGAAGTGCAGCAAATATCGCTTTCTGCTTTGATTGCTGCTGTAGTGTTGACGTAAGCCACCACGGCAGCTTGTGGATATTTCTCTTTCCACTGTCTCAGCGTTTTTACATCAATCATATCTGCCAAAGGACAGCCAGCCTCATGGTGAGATAGAAGTACCAGGGAAGAAGGATTAAGTATAGCTGCCGTCTCTGCCATAAAACGAACGCCACAAAAGACAATCACTTCCGCTTCGGTCCCCACGCACTTTTGTGCTAGCTCGAGAGAATCACCGGTAAGGTCAGCAATATCCTGAATCTCAGGCCGCTGGTAGTTATGAGCCAGGATAATAGCGTTAAGCTCTTTTCTTAACTCCAAGACTTTTTGTTGAAGCCCAGTTAATTTAAGTTCGGGTTTGATTGCCACCATTATCTACAACCTCGCCCTGTAGTGCCCAAGGGCTGGTTTTACCAATTTTAACCTCGACTAACTGCGCAAGTCGATTGGCATTATCCTCAAAGAACACAAGCTTATCACCTCGGGTACGTCCAAACCATTTTCCTTTCTAACTGCCCTCCACCAACACCTCCACCCACTTGCCTTGAAGCTGCGAATTTATCTCGCTAGCTATACCCGCTTGAAGTGTTTCAACCTTATTGAACCTTTTTTTCTTAACCTCTGAAGGAATGTTATCTTTATATTCCTGCCAGGCAATGGTACCAGGGCGAGGGGAATAAGCTGCTATGTGAACAACATCAAACCTCATTTCCTTAAGTAGAGAAAAGGTGTGCTCAAATTGCTGCTCTGTTTCTCCGGGAAAGCCAACTATTATATCAGTGTTCAGAGATAATTGCGGCACCTTATGGCGAACCGTGTGCACAAGCTCTCTATATCGTTCTACGGTATACCCTCGCCTCATAGCCCTCAATATATCATCATCACCAGCTTGAACAGGTAGCTCCAGATGCTCACAGACCTTGTTCAAAGAAGCTACAGTCTCAATGAGCTTCAGGCTTATATCTTTAGGGTGATTTGTCAGAAAACGAATCCTGGCAAGTTCATCAACGCTACCTAATTCGTTCAGTAAATCAGCCAGGTCAGGATGACCAGGCAAATCATGTCCGTAAGAATCAACATTCTGCCCTAGCAAAGTTACCTCTTTTATGCCTTGCCCTGCTAGTTCCTTAACCTCACACATTATCTCCCCCAGAGGGCGACTCACCTCTCGCCCCCTCCTGTAGGGGACAATACAATATGAGCAGAAATTATCACAGCCCTGGATGATGGGGATAAAAGCGCATGGTGAGAAAGTTGTGGGGAGACTTACTTCCTGCTCAACAGGTAAGCCTTGGCTCTGGCTCCAAGAGATTAGCTCAAGGTAATCACCAGGCTTGAACAAGAAGTCAACGTGGGGAAATCGTCTCTTCAGTCCTTCCGTGTCGGAATCGACAAAACATCCAGTAACAAGTATCTGGAGATTGGAGTATTTGTTTTTCAAGCCTTTCAATAAACTCAGGGTGCCCAAGACCCTACTCTCAGCGCTTTGCCTTACCACGCAGGTGTTGAGAACCACTAAATCGGCATTAGAAAAAGAGGTCGCTGCCTGATAGCCAGCAGAATCCAAGTAGCTAGCTATTCGCTGCGATTCTGCCTTATTCATCTGGCAGCCGATGGTCCAAATAAAATAGCGCGGCATAATACCTATACTTCTCTCTGACCCATGTAGGTTGCCGCACCACCATCGATAACCAAGGTCTGGCCTGTTATGTAGGATGAGGCCTCAGATGCCAGGTAGATAACAGCGCCAGCAATATCTCGTGCTTGGCCATGGCGCCCCAACGGAATAGAGGCAAGCCTTCTCTGCATCAGCTCTGGATCAGCTTTCTGTATTTGAATTGCTCCTTCAGTAGCTATGGATCCCGGAGCGATAGAATTAACCCGGATATTATATGGTGCCAAATCCATGGCCATTGTCATGGTGAGATTTATAACTCCAGCCTTGGCTGCTCCATAGGCAGCATTAGAGGAGTAGGGTCTGAACCCTGCTACCGAAGAGATATTAATAATGCTTCCTTCCTTCTTCTCTATCATCACTTTAGCCGCTGCTTTGGAGCATAAAAATACACTTTTCAGATTTTCCCGAATGAGGGCATCCCAACCACCTTCGCTTAATTCCAAGGTTGAAGCAAAAAATGAACCCCCAGCATTGTTGACCATGATGTCAATCTTGCCAAGTTGAGCCACGGTTTTCTCTATTAACTTGTTTACCTGGTCACTTAGGCGTACATCCGTAGGCAAGGCCAGAGTTCTCCTGCCCTTGGCAGTAATTTCACTGGCTGTGGTCTCAATATCACTAGCGGTCCGCGCAGCAACGACCACATCGGCTCCAACCTCAGCTAAATTCAAGGCTATCGCTTTCCCAATCCCACGGCCAGCCCCGGTCACGATTGCGACCTTGCCTTCTAAGCTGAATAAAGATAAGCTCATTCTTTTCTCTTCAGTTTTCCCAATTATAATTTAAAATGCCTAATTTGGGAAAACTAGCGTAGAAGCTAAAAGTTGGGATTGGATTTTGGTTTGTACGGAATACCCCGCCATGCCTTCAACTGCTTTGGGATTATATAAGGATTTCAGTTTCTTAAGAATATTGCTGTACCGCATTTCTGCCTCCCCAATAGGTACCGTGCTTTCACTTAGCACTTCCGCGTACCTGTGACTCAATTATTAGATCAGCCAGGGGTCGCTTTGGCACGTGATGTACCCCCTCACCATCACGCCAGTATCTGATATCTCCACCAGTTCCCACCGTCTCTACCACTACCGCTTCCTTGGGCTTCCCAAGAGCCAGGACAAGAAGTATCTCGTATCGTAGTGCTATCTCTAAAGCTTCACAAAGTCCCTGCCTCTGTATTGAACCGATCATGCAGCCACCTAAACCTTTCTCAACGGCACCCAGCAGAATACTTTGAGCAGCTATTCCGTAGTCACAACCAAAAGACTGGCTTATCTCTGTATCCCCGAGAATAATAATGTACGCAGATGGTCTTTCCCCTTCACAAGGGCCGAGCCAATCTTTAAGATAGCCAGCCCAGGCGAGATGTGTGAATATCAACGAGTTCTTCTGGGGATCACAGGAAAGAATGTATTTAAGCGGTTGCATATTTCCCGCCGATGCCGAGAGCCGCGCAAGTTCCACAAGTGCTCTTAGAGTCTCAAGTTTTATGTCAACTTCTTGATAAAACCGCCGGTAGCTTCTATTCCTTAGTATTAAATCTCGTATCACCCTAACCTCCTAAAATCTTCAGAGTAGCATTGCAGAGTCTCATAATAACATTTCTGGGGTTACAGCAATAGGTATTGACATAAGGCGAACTAATTGTTACTAACTATTCATCAACACTAAGGGAGGGGAAAATGGATTTGAGCTTTTCAACAGAGCAACTGCAAATTCAGAATCTAGTAAGGGAGTTGGCCCAGAAAGAGCTGGCCCCAAAGGCAGCCGAAATCGACCGCACTTCAGCCTTTCCTCAAGATAGCCTGAAGAAGCTTGCTGGGGTGGGGTTGATGGGGATAGGCGTTCCCAGCGATTTTGGCGGAAGTAAAAGCGACACCTTGTCCTACTTGTTGACAGTAGAGGAGCTAGCTAAGGTCTGTGCTTCCATCGCACTAATATTCACCACTCATGTAGAGGCAAGCTCTGCTATCGTTGTTGGGGGAAGTGAGGATACCAAGAAGCAGTATTTGCCTGATCTCGCCAGAGGGGAGAAGCTAGGTAGCTTAGCTGTTACTGAACCAGGTTCTGGGTCCAATGTATTCAACGTAGAGATGAGCGCCAGAGCCGATGGCGACCACTACTTGGTCAATGGCACCAAGGCATTCATCACCAATGGCGAAGAGGCCGATGTTTACGTGACTACAGTCAGGACCAACCCTGGGCAGCCTGGCCCTATGGGTCAGTCTATGCTGTTAATAGAGAAAGGAAGCCCTGGCTTTACCTTCGGCACCAAGTATCAGCGAATGGGCTTTCATGGCGTCTCCCCGCGGGAGCTTATCTTCGAGGACTGCCGTGTGCCCAAGGCTAATCTTCTCGGGCCTGAGGGGGGATTCATGATGATTCAGGGCGCTATTTCGGGAGGGATGATGCTGGGAGCCGCAGCAATATCATTGGGTATTGCCCAGATAGCTACCGAAGCCTCGATCAAATATGCCAAGGAAAGGCTACAGCCGGCACAGCCCCTCACTGCCTACCAGGTGGTCAAGTTCATGCTTGTTGACATGAGCATTGTGGTGGATGCTGCTAGAGCTTTAACCTATCGGGCAGCTGTTGCTCTGGATAGCGCAGCTCCTGGAGTAACCCTTGACTCCTTCAAGGCCAAGATTTTTACCACCGAGATGGCGGTCGAAGTTACCAACAAGGCATTACAGATTCACGGGGGCACAGGCTATTGCTGCGACCTTCCTATCGAGCGCTACTGCCGGGATGCTCGCGGCGTGACTATTCACGCACAGCCCACTGAGGCGCTCAAGGATTTAACCGCTATGTTTCTCCTGGCGTAGTTGAAGTAGACAGGATATTGACAGGAAGAAAGGAGCAAAGATGTCATCCATCATCGAGGTAACGGTTAAAAAGGCAGAGCCGATGACGGTGGCTTTTATCTCCATGAAGGGCCCCTACACCCTGATAAGCAATGTCTTTGGCAAACTCTATAGCTGGATTGGGGAGAAGGGTTACATGCCTGCTGGCCCTCCACTGGGGGTTTATTTCAATGCTCCGGAGCAAGTGCCCGCTGAAGAGCTTCTGTGGGAGATACGGTCTCCCATTGCATGGGATGTTGCCCCAAGCGGTCCAGATGAGAAGGACCTCGGCGTCAAGAGGGTGGAAGGGGCAGAGGTGGCCTCCACCATGCAAGGGGCCGTTTGAGCAGGTGGGACACACCATTCATGCCTTGGAGGCTTGGATAGCGGAGAATGGCTACGAGATTGTGGGGCCCTATGAGGAAGTCTACCTGAGCGAGCCGGGGAAAGCCACTC
>DAOUMB010000086.1:0-5068 GCA_034414335.1 Dehalococcoidia bacterium | reverse complement strand
GCTTGATAGTAGCCGGCACTGGCCTGCTATTTGGAGGAGGGCTTGGGCTCGCCATAGGCATTGTCTCAGGCTATGTGGGGGGGAAAACGGATGCGTTGCTAATGAGGCTTACGGACGTCTTTATGGCTCTACCTTCTCTGCTCATTGCCCTGGTTTTCGTCATGACTGTAGGGCCTGGTCTACAGACAGTTATTATAGCTATCTCTATTCTCACCTGGGCCCGGTTTTCCCGGATTATACGGAGTGAAGTTTTGGCGTTAAAAGAGCGTGAATTCGTTTTGCAGGCCAAGGTTGCCGGCTGCTCTAGCCTGCGAATAATGCTAGTTCATATCCTTCCCAACGTTCTCAATACATTTATGGTCATATGCACTCTCCAGGTGAGCCGGTGCATTCTTACGGAGGCCTCGCTAAGCTTCCTCGGTGCGGGAATACCACCCCCTACCCCAACCTGGGGCAACATGGTATCCGATGGTAGACAATACATTACCAGCGCCTGGTGGATATGCGTCTTTCCAGGCGTGGCTTTGACTTTGGTTGTGTTCTCTTTCAACAACTTTGGTGACTGGCTTAGAGACAGGCTAGATCCTAAATTGAGACAGCTTTAATATGGCTTTGCTCGAAGTAAAAGGACTACAGACTTATTTCTTCATGCGTCGTGGTGTCGTCAAGGCTGTGGACGATGTTAGCTTCTCCATCGAAAAAGGAGAGACTTTAGGGCTTGTAGGCGAGTCAGGCTGTGGCAAGTCGGTCACCTCTCTTTCCATTCTTCGCCTTGTTCCGACCCCAGGAAGAACAATAGGCGGGAGTGTAACGTTTGATGGTGTGAATCTTCTCTCCCTGAGTGAAAAGGAGATGAGGAAGTATCGAGGCAGGCACCTCTCCATGATACTCCAGGACCCATTGAGCTCGCTTAACCCGGTTTTTTCCATTGGAGACCAGGTAGGTGAGGGAATTGTTATCCACGACAGAATCAAAGGGAAGCCATTGCTAGAGAGGGTGGTAGAGACCCTGGGTAAGGTTGCTATTCCCGCTGCCGAGACCCGCGTTGGAGACTACCCTCACCAATTCAGTGGTGGCATGAGGCAACGGGTGGTGGGAGCAGTATGCCTTTCTTGTAGGCCTCACTTTCTTATTGCAGATGAGCCTACGACTTCGCTCGATGTAACGATCCAGAGGCAGTATCTAAACCTGCTTAAGAGTATTCAGCAGCAAGAGCAGTTGGCGATGATGTTTGTCACCCACGATTTTGGCATTGTAGCTAAGATGTGTGACGATGTGGCGGTGATGTATGCCGGAAGGATAGTGGAGAAGGCAGAGGTGAGGGATATTTTCGATCATCCTGTACATCCTTACACCAAGGCGTTAATGGGCTCGGTACCCAAGGTGGAGGAAAGGGTGGAGAAGCTATACAGTATCGAAGGGCAGCCTCCTGTATTGCTTAATCTTCCTCCCGGCTGTTCCTTTCTTCCTCGTTGTCCCGAGAAATTCAGTAAATGTTCCTCTGAATTATTCCCGCCCGAGGTGGAGGTGACTGAAAACCATTTTGCTAGGTGCTGGCATTATGTCTGAACCTATTTTGACAGTGGAAAAATTGAAGAAGTACTTCCCCGTTACCAAGGGTATTGTGTTTGCTAAGACTCTTGGCTGGGTTAAAGCTGTAGACGAGATAGATTTTGCCATTCATCCTGGGGAAACTTTTGGGTTAGTTGGGGAATCGGGGTGTGGCAAGACTACAACTGCTTTCCTCATCTTAAAATTGTATGGCCCTACTTCTGGTATCATCCGCCTTGATGGGGCGGATATAAATAAGCTTAGGGACGAGGAGCACGCCATTTATCCCAAGTCGGTTCAAGCTGTGTTCCAGGATCCCTATAGTTCCCTTAGCCCTCGGTTGCGAGTACACAGCATTATCGCTGAACCCCTAAAAGTAAACACTGATATGACCAAGGCCGAGATAGATGACAGAGTAAGGGAAGTAGTCTCCCAAGTAGGATTGCCAGCTGAGTCCCCTGAACTATACCCACATGAGTTTAGTGGGGGGCAACGTCAGCGAATAGCGGTAGCTCGGGCGCTGGCACTGAAGCCCAAGCTAGTAGTGCTGGATGAGCCTGTATCTGGCCTAGACGTCTCTATCAGGGCACAAGTGATGAACCTTTTGAAAGACCTTCAACAGAGCTTAGGAGTTGCGTATCTCCTTATTGCACATAATTTAGCCAACGTGAGGTACATGAGTAACCGGGTAGGGGTTATGTATTTAGGTAAGATAGTAGAGTCGGCGCCCGGTGAGGAGATATTTACAAATCCTTTACACCCCTATACCCAAGCTCTTCTTTCAGCTGCTTTGCCATTCCATCCCGATGTGCAACGGGAGGAGATCACCCTTTCTGGAGAAGTACCCAGTCCGGTTAATGTGCCACCGGGATGCCGCTTCCATCCGCGCTGCTTCAAGGTAATGAAGGTCTGCTCTGAAGAAGAACCAAACCTGAAAGGGATCAACAGCCAGCACTATGTCTCTTGTCACCTCTTTTAGTGATTTAACCAGAGATAGTTTTTGGGCTCATCATAGTTAAGAGGGTGAGGTATGGCAACACGATTACCCATTTATATGTGCCATCTACCCGACGAATCCAGCCAAGTAGCCGCCCTGCGTACAGGTAACGCCGACTCTATGTAAAATGTCAGGTAGTTTTACGTAACTGCCACCTGCTCTGTTCTCAGCAGATGGGAATTGGATGCTTGGGGCTGTTTTAGGACAGGTATGAGAGAACACGGTAACATTTACCGACGTAAGGGTAAGACGGGCTGTGAGTGCGATCATGGAACAGGATTCCATAGCAAACGAGATGTTCCGTAGTAGTGCCGTCATGCTAGACGAGTCATACTCTTCAATCTGGCCGGAGACCGTCCGCACGCGGTTAGTTGAGCTCAGGGCACAACCCAGGCAAGCTTGTACGTATGAGCCTGAATCATCAAACAAGGTATTTGCGGAAGCTGGCTACCCTGACAGCCAGCGAGCAGGGATGTTAGCATATAGACGGTAGTTGAATATGGGAACCTTGAACAAAATGCTTTAGGAACCTAGACTAAGGAGGTCAAAATGAAGATTTCTGTCGTAAAAGCCACCTGCCACAATGTGCCCTTGACCCTACCCTACCGAAAGGAGCCTCAATGGGATGGCGTTGTCTGTGTACGTGTTGAAACGGATGAGGGCATCACCGGGATAGGTTTTACTGGCGGCCGCGTGAACCGATTTGCTGTGTGGGAAAGCGTCCTCCGTGAGTTAGGCCCCTTCATAGTCGGACGAGACCCCTTGAGTACCGAGAGGATCTGGAAGGAGGTTTTCAGGACCTTTGGTCATAAGACCATGGTCGGGGTTATGGCCTATGCTATGAGCGCTTTGGACATCGCCCTATGGGACATAAAGGGCAAGACCCTGGGGCAACCGGTGTACCGTCTCCTCGGAGGTTATTCACGGCGAGTCCCGGTATATGCCACCTTGGGGCACTTTTCCTACAGTAAGGAGGAGCTGGTGAAAGTAGCCAAGGAGCGGGTTGCTGAGGGCTATCAAAAGATAAAGGTAGCGGTGTGCAGAGATGAGCCTAAGAACTTGCCGGAGGACCAAGCTCGTGTGGAAGCGGTGCGTGAAGCGGTGGGGGAGGGTGTCCAGATCATGGTAGACGCCGTTCAGCAACTCAATCTATGTCAGGCAACTGAGTTTGCACGACGCATCAAACCCTATAACATAACTTGGTTTGAGGAGCCCGTCAACCACAATGATTTCCATGACATGGCAATGTTGCGTACCCGCACCTCCATCCCTATTGCTGCGGGGCAATCGCAGTCTATGTGTTGGCAGTACCGGCACCAAATCGCTGGCGGAGCGATTGATATTGTACAGACTGACGTATCCAGCGTTGGCGGCTTTACGGAGAGCTTGAAAGTAGCCCACCTGGCCGAGGCCTTCGACCTTCCCATCACCAGCCATGGCTGGCCTCATCTCAATATGCACTTGATTGCCGGGGTCGCCAACGGTTGGTTACTGGAACTCCATGCCAAGGTGACAAGGCTCAATGAGACTATATTTGTCGATCCCCCTAAGCCTGAAGGAGGTTGGATTACATTACCCGAAAAACCAGGCCTTGGGGTAGAGGTTAACGAAGCTGCCCTTAAGGAATACGAGGAAAACAGAAGTTGATTGGATTATGTCCTGTGAGGTGGATGTTGCTAAACCCTCAAATTGCATCGGTAACGTCATTGGTGGAGCATGCCAATGACTTGTCTGGGAGGGGCGATGCAGGGAAAAAGAACAGCAGAAAAAGCTTTTTTATACCATAGGCCTCTGGCAGTTGGTACCACAAGGCTATCTGGTCCGTAGAATCAAAGATGTACTATTAGATCGATTCCATGATTATACAGCATCTATTTCGGCTACCTTTTGGATCTCAAACTCGTGCTTCTTCCAGCAGAATACAACCGGATTTTCGTTGATCTCCTTGAGGTACTGGAGAATCCTCTGTTTCATTTCGTCCTTCGATGCCACCACGCGAATGCCCCATAATACTGTTCGGGACAATATGCTGAAAAGCGATTCAAGAAGGAGAGTAGAAAGCAGATGGCGACATCGAAGAAGCGGTTGTCTCCAATACCGCCGGACAGATAACTCTTACAGTCTGGGATAGGGATCACGTGTCCGTGACCAGCGCTAAGAGAAACCGGTCGAAAGGTGTGATCAGCTAGTGTACTGTACCAGTTGATATCGAAACGGTGAGTGGCTCGATCAACATCGACAAACGCTGAGGGGGGGTAAGATTCGCTATGAGCCGTTCAAGGGACGGGTTTTGTTTCATACGACTTACTCGGAGTACTTCAAAGAGAACGTACACCTCTTTGATGCTCTGGACTTCCTGGCGGAATTGACCCAGCACCTGCCACCGAAGGGAATACGGCTCATTCGTCGGTACGGTCTGTACGCTTCGCGCACAAAGGGTCGATGGACAACAATGCCCTATGTGGCTGAACGGGCACTTGCGGGTTGGCGAAAAAGCCATCCGGATTCGTGGCGGAATGC
>DAOUMB010000085.1:0-26866 GCA_034414335.1 Dehalococcoidia bacterium | reverse complement strand
CACCCATGTCGAACGACTGATCCTCGACGAAGAAATTGCGTATCACCGTGCCGTCCCGCCAATGATGGTGGGGTCACAAGTTGTTGCTCCGACCTTAGTAATGTATGGGAACGAGGAATTAAAGCAGGAATTCCTTCCACAGATAGCTCGGGGTGAGATAGAGTTTGCCCTTGGCTACACCGAGCCCGATGCAGGCTCGGACCTGGCGAATCTGAGCATCAGGGCAGATGAGAAGGACGATTGTTTTGTTATCAACGGCGTCAAGACTTTCAACACAGGCTGTCACTTCGCTGACTACGTATGGCTGGCTGCACGCACTGATTTCGCTTCCCCGAAGCATCGTGGTATATCCCTCTTTATTGTGGATTTGAAGACTCCTGGTATTAGCCTCACCCCTCTTTATACTATGGATAGTGAAAGGACGAACGAGGTTTTCTATGATGACGTAAAGGTCCCCAAGAAATACCTTGTGGGAGAGAAGAACAAAGGCTTCTACTATATGGCCACCGCCTTGGCCTTTGAGAGAAACTTCCCTGTGGGATTTCTGCGGCGCAACTACGAGGACTTGACGGAGTATGCTAAGGAAACGGGGAAGAACACAGACCCTCTGGCAAGACAGAATCTGGCTCAACTCAAGATAGAGCTTGAAATCGCATGGATCTTTTCTTATCAGGTTGCTTTGCTGGCAGACAGTGGGATAGTTCCGGAGTGGCAGGCCCCGATGATAAAAATATTCGGGACTGAGCTTATGTGGCACATGGCTTGCGCTGGACTGGAGATCTTAGGGCTCTACGGGCAACTCCAACAGGGTTCGAAGTGGGCTCCTTTATATGGTCGCTTTGAGTATCTCTATAGATATACGCGCCGTCGCATGATTTCCGCCGGAGCCAATGAAATCTTGCGTAATATTATTGCTATCAGGGGCCTAGGCCTCCCTCGCGGTTGAGGAATGCGAGTTTTAGAAAGAACAAAAGGAGATAAGAAATGGATTTATCACTCAGTGAAGAACAGGAGATGCTGCGCAAAATAGCCCGCGATTTCTTCCACAAGGAATTCCCAAAGGACATGGTAAGGGAAATGGAGGAAGATGAAATAGGGTATTCACCCGAACTCTGGAAGCAAATGGCAAATCTTGGGTGGATGGGACTGCCCATCCCCCAGGAGTATGGCGGGATGGGAAGCAGCTTCCTCGATTTCACTATTCTTCTTGAAGAGTTTGGTCGGGCACTGATCCCTGGCCCATTCGTCCCCACCATGGTCTATTGCACCATCCCTATTATGAAGTACGGGACTGAGGCACAGAAAAAATACTTCCTCCCCAAAATAGCCGCCGGGGAGCTTATCATGACCCTCGCCCTCACCGAGCCCAGTGCTACTTTTGAGCCTCGGGGAGTGCAGGTTAAGGCTATGCCCGATGGAGAGCATTATGTCATAAACGGGGTGAAACTCTTTATTCCAGATGCTCATGTCGCCGACTGGATGATCTGCGTCGCCAGATCCTGTGAAGAGTCTGAGGATGAGAAGAAGGGTATCAGCTTGTTCCTGGTGCCAGGCAAGACACCAGGCATAAGTTGCACTCAGCTCAAGACCATCGCCTCGGACAAGCAATATGAGGTGACATTTGAAAACGTAAGGGTCCCTAAGGAGAATATCCTAGGAGAGCTAGGCAGAGGCTGGCCGATTGTCGAAGACCTTATGCAGTATGCCGCCGTGTCACAATGTGCTTTGATGCTCGGTGGGGCACAGGAAGTGCTGGATATGACGGTAAGCTATGCTAAGGAAAGAGTCCAGTTTGACCGCCCTATCGGGAGCTTTCAGGCTATCCAGCATAAGTGCGCCAATATGCTGACCGATGTAGCTGGGATACGCAGCATCACCTATATGGCAGCGTGGAAGCTAAGCAAAGGGCTTCCCGCAGCCATGGAAGTCTCCATGGCAAAGGCGTGGTGTAATGAGGCCTATCGCAGAGTCTGCGCAGAAGGCCATCAGGTTCATGGGGGGGTAGGCCTCATTAGAGTTCATGATATGCAACTTTACTACCGGCGAGCTAAAGTAGCCGAACTCGCCATGGGCGATGCCAACTTCCATCGAGAGAAGGTGGCCCAAGGGCTGGGACTCTAGGTTTAGTCCTTTCATAGGGCATGTTATCGCTTTGCCCTATGTGAACCAAGTGGGTGAGTAGAAAAGAGAAAGCCAGAGTGAAATTCCAAGAAGAGTCAGTTATATCCCTGCTGCCACCTGCTTTGGCAATTCTCTTCGCCCTTGTTCTGATTCCTTTTCCAGGCAACCCAAAATATGTTAAGATACGAGAATCAATCTAAAAATTTAAGGAGGTATAAATATAAAATGGAACAGAGTGACCTTGAAAAGCAAAAGGTAGATGGTATGCTGCCGGAACAATTTGCCGAGTTTGACAAGTGGCTTTTGTTCGAGAAAGACCCCGAAAAGAAATTGGCGTGGATCACATTTAACCGACCGGAAAGGTCTAATGCCATGCCTCTCCTGATTATTGACAGAATAAATGATTACTTAAAGCAAGCGGAAAAAGACCCTGAGGTGAAGGTAGTAATCTTCAGGGGTATGGGACCGCATTTCGGGGTGGGAGCGGATGCTACTGAACTTGGATTTCAGATAGGCTTCAAAAGCGGGAAAACTGAAGAGGAGAGAAAAAAGCCAGGTCAGACCCAGAGGTTGGTAGATGACCGTCGGACAATGGGCTGGGATAATCCCGAGATGCGTACATATCGCTGTGTCAAAGCCACAATCTGTCAGGTGCAAGGCTATTGCTACGGGCTCCAATTTGAGCTGGCCATGGCTTCCGACATAGTCATCTGTTCGGAGGATGCTCGATTCGCCCACCCTGCATTCAGATATCTCGGCCCCATGGGCAACATGAATCTCTGGATTGAGACAATAGGCCTGAGGAAGGTGAAGGAAATGATGCTTACTGCGCGGCCATTGAGTGCCGAAGAAGCATTAAAGTGTGACCTGGTGAATAAGGTTGTCCCTCTGGACAAATTGGAAGAGACAGTAATGGAATACGCTCAGGCAATATCCGTGATGCCCTTGGACGGCATCACTATTGGCAAGGCAATATTTGAAATATCTCTAGAAGCCCGAGGCGTGGGATTGGGTTCACTGATGTTTGCCTTCGGGCATACCTTGCTCACTAACCTGAAAATTCAACCTGATGAGTGGGGATTTATGAAGGCAAGAAGGGACAAAGGCTTAACCGCCGCTCTGGCTGAGCGTGATAGCATGGTAGCACCACTTTTCCGCATGTCAAGAAAGAAGAGGGAATGATATAGGGAAGTTTCTGCAGATTTCAACAATGCAGAAAACAGCGGGATGAGGCGCCCAGGAAGGGCGCCAGAGGTGAAAAGGAGAATGCGAAATGGAACGAACGGAATACGAAGGTTTTTTTGTAGAAAAGGAAGGGGCTATTGCCACACTTGTTCTGAATCGTCCTGAGAGGTTAAATGCCCTGCTCCCTACATTAGTCCTGTCTTTCCCGCGGGCTATCGAAGATGTGCGCAAGGACGATGCCATCAGAGTGCTCATCATGACTGGAGCAGGACGAGCTTTTTGCGCTGGCGGCGATGTCGGCACGAAGGGATCAGGCAAGACCTATCAGGAGCTCTCCCAACGCTGGAGCCGCTTTCTTATAGGGCCAGTTGCCATCAGCCTGAGGAACCTCGAGAAGCCGACTATCGCAGCAATAAATGGCGCTGCCGTTGGAGCCGGCGTCTCCCTGTTCTTAGCCTGTGACATAACGATAGCGTCAGAGAATGCCAAGTTCGGGCTGGCTTTTGTGAAAGTGGGGCTTGTCCCCGACGCCGGGGCAACCTATTTTCTGCCTCGAAAGGTGGGGATATCTAAAGCCATAGAGCTAATGTGTACTGGTGACATGATCAATGCCGAAGAGGCGGAACGAATAGGTCTGGTGAGCCGGGTAGTGCCCCAAGACAAGTTAATGGAAGAAGTAAGAGAATTGGCAGAAAAGCTAGCCAAGGGGCCACCTATTGCTATCGGATTGATAAAGCGTGCTGCCTACAAATCACTTGATAACAATTTGGAGCAGCAAATAGATTTTGAGGACTACGCCCAATCATTATGCTTCAAGACCGAGGACCACAAGGAAGGGGCAAGGTCTTTCATGGAGAAGAGGGAGCCAGACTTTAAGGGGACTTAACCCTTTTCTCCCTTTGGCTAACAATTACCGTGGCAAACAAAATATTGCAGGGAGCAGCATTGGATTGGCAAGAAGAATATAAAAGAAAGCTCATCTCGGCTGAGGAAGCGGCTAACCTTATTAAGCCGGGTGACAGTGTTATGATCACAGGGAGAGAACCGCTGGCTATAGGGTTAGCACTTGCTGCCAGAAAGGAAGACCTGAAGGATGTCCAAATTACATTGGTGGGTCCCGGGTATGACTTTGGCTGGTATGACCCCGGGTGGGATGAATCATTCAAAATATCGATGTATTTTCCTACAGCGGTGAGCCAAGAGATGGTCGATGAGAGAAGGTGTGACATACTCGTGCCGCCTCTCTTACCAGCAATCACCCACCATTATGACTGGTACAGTGGAGAGAAAGAACTGGATGTCTTCCTCGTTGAGATTTCCACCCCTGATGAGCATGGCTTTTGCAGTTATGGTAATACCCTTGGGGATAAGAAAAAGCTCACCGAGCTGGCGAAGCTCGTAATAGCCGAGGCTAATCCCCGATTGGTCCGCACATGTGGCGAAAATTTTGTCCATGTCTCTCAAATTGACTATTTCGTCGAGCATGTCTCGTCAGGGAGAACTCTCGGAGGTGGCTTATCTGGTGGCAGCTTGATTGGCAGGGACATCAAGCCTGCCGAGCCTTTCCTTAAGCATATCGCTAAGAACGTCTCACAGTTGGTAAGAGATCGGGATACGCTCCAGATCGGTGGGGGAAGAACAACTGAACCCTTAATAGGGCTGGGCATGCTGGCGGATAAACATGACTTAGGCCTTCACAGTGAGCTTACCCTGCGCGGAATAATATCCTTGGTACGTTCCGGGGTCATTAACGGCAAGTATAAGACGATTAATCCGGGCAAAGCAGTCGTGACTTCCGTCGGGGGAGGCACACCAGAGGAGATGGACTGGGTCCAGAACAACCCTCTCTTCTGGATGGTTGACTTAAACTATCTTGAGGATTGCAGGGTTGTCGGTGCTCATGATAATTTTGTAGCCATCAATAATGTTTTGGCTGCCAACTTTTCTGGGGAAATGGCAATCACATCGCTGGGCCCGCGCAGATATGCTGGAGTAGGGGGGCAACTCAACTTTGTTATCGGCGCCCTATTTTCTAAAGGAGGACGCTCAATATCTGTGCTGCCCAGCACCGCTCGGAACGGCAGTGCTTCTCGGATCGTGCCACAGTTTCCGCCAGGTACAGCAGTAGGTATCCCTCAACCTCTAAGCGATTACGTAGTCACAGAATATGGCATTGCTAAGCTCAAGGGGAAGACCTTGCGACAGAGGGCCAACGAGCTTATCGCTATTGCCCATCCTGATTTCCGTGCCGAGCTAAGAAAAGAGGCTCACAAGCTTTATTGGCCCTAGAGACTATTTACAGCAATACTAAGCAAGTCAATCTCCATGACTGCAAGCACAACTAACGGATTCAGCACTCCACCCTGAGTTTTGCCTCTCTACTTTAGACCGAGAAACTCAATTGCATTCTCACGGAGGACTCTTCTCTTGGTCTCATCCTTTATATCCAGAGATAATAACTGATCCTTGGTAAGCTTAAGACCATATGAGTTGGTCCCGAACATTACTTTCTCTCGACCTCGTCCTCCATTCATAAATTGGACTGTAGTGGGACTCAGGTGAGCAGGATTATAGGCAGAGATGTCACCGTAAACATTAGGATGCCTGAAGATCATGGAACACCACTCGTCAATCCAGGGATAACCGGTATGGGAAAGATTGATCTTGAGGTTCGGGAAATCTATAGCAACTTCATCAACATCCATAGGATGTCCCACCCAACTGGGCAAAATTTCTGCCGAGTGCCCAACCTGCATACCTACTGGTATGCCCAATTCGACGCATTTGGCGTAGAAAGGATAACACCTCTTATCATTCGGGGAAAGGCCGAAGGTGATAGGGTGGAAATATCCATATTTAAAGCCATACTCCTTGACCGCCTTCTCTATATCCCGAAGGCTTTCCTCAATACGGAATGGGTTATAGCTAACCCCTCCTATAATTCTGCCCTTGCCTTTCTGAACGCACTCATTAACCACCTCAATCCCATAGTCTTCTATCAATTGGAAGTGCCGCCTGTAGGACCACATCTTGACATCAGTTATAACAACATAATCATACCCCGCTTCATCCATGTCCTTTACTAAGTCCTCTACGCTGGCGTGGCCAGACATAAATCCGCCGCCAGCCTTCATCTTCTTGTACTCTTCCTCAGTGGGGATCTTCCCTCCGTACTGGCTCTTAAAAGTAGTCAGGGCCATTACCTTGTACTCGTCAAACCTAAACATATAATGCCCGAACCCTGCATCAATGGGATAATTCATTATGTCAATCGCCTTAATGTCTTCCATTTGTACTCCTTTCGTTTTTTATTCGCTTTTGATTTGTACGGCCAAACAAGCGACCACGCCGTATGATACAAGATCAATTCACAAAAAGCAAGATAGCGTGGTGGTTAGAACCACTCAGTAAAGCAGATTGACAATGGATAACCTCTTTAATAGACTAAAGCATTTGGAATAACATAACAAAAGGAGGCCAGGATGCCAGAGTTAACAGATTACAGCGGTCCGTTCAACCCTGACCTGAAATTTGATGATTTCTCCAAAGATTTCCTGCTGAAGTTGATAGAAATATGGCAGTATTCATGGCTTCATATGACGGAAGCCTGGTATGGTGCAGTCAAGAAGAGATTTGGGGCTGATGTGGCTAACCAGTGCGAGAATGAAGCCTGGATAACAGTAGGTGAGAGGGTAAACCCGAGGTATGCCAAGGTGGCAAATATCCAGTTGAATACGATTGCTGATTGCCTGAAGTGTATTCAGTTGCCGCTAGACAACATCACAGGGGGATTGAATACAGCTGAGCTTAATATCAAAAGCAAGGATGTTGCTATACTGACTATGAAGAAGTGCCGCACATTGGAATTCCTGGAGGAGAAAGAACCGAAAAGAATTGCGTGGGTTTGCCCAATGGAGGGTAAGATCATGGAAAAGTATCTTGTCCATCCCAAGGCAAAGGCAACCCCTGTGAAGCTGCCCCCCAGAAAAAGTCCCGATGAGATCGCCTGCCAGTGGGAATTCAAGATAGAAGATTGAGGTGTGGCATGGCAGCCATCAACTGACGTAAGCGTCAGTTGATGGAGTGTCACAGGGTGCTTGATATATCTTACCACGGTGGTATAATGCCTTTGTTGATAAAGGGTGTGGTCAGAGTCCGTATCCTCATTGTTAAGCAAGGACGCTAGTTATGCTACAGATAGAGCGCCAACCTGCAAGGGAGCAAGGTGGCGTTGAGAATATATCCAGAATCCGAAAGGGGTAAGTTAACGCCCCTTTTTGATTAAAATACGCAGACGAAGGAGGACAGAAAATGGATCTAGGTTTGGCAGGGAAGACTGTCATAATCACGGGGGGTAGCTCAAATATTGGCAGGGGCATCACTCTCGGCTTTGCCCAGGAAGGCTCCAACATAGTGCTGGCTGATATAGACGAGCCCCAGGGGCAGAAGGTGGCTAAGCAGGTCGAGGCTCTTGGTGCTAAGATCATAGTTGTCAAAACTGATATAAGCCAAAATGTTCAGGTTGAGGCGATGGTCAAGAAGGCTTTGGATAAATTCGGGCAGATAGATGTCCTGGTGAATAATGTAGGTTGGGGTGGCGGCAAGCCGTTCATAGAGAGATCCATAGAGCAGAACGAGAAGGAGGTAGCCATCAACCTCTGGGGCCCGGTAAACTGCATTCGAGCTGTTTTACCCCACATGATGGACCGGAAGTACGGAGCTATTGTAAGCATAGGTTCCGATGCTGGTCGGGTGGGTGAGTCTCTAACAGGTCTGTATGGCGCCTCCAAAGGTGCCATAATAGCACTATCCAAGAGCATAGCCCGGGAGGTAGGACGCCGTTATGGGATAAGGCTGAACGTAGTATGTCCTGGGCTGACACTCCCGGGAGACCCGCCGGGGCACTACGAGCAAGGTTCGGATGAGGTCGGGGAGAAGAGCATTTGGAACTATCCCTACTACCCTCCGGACAAGATAAAGGACATCATCGCTAAGGCTTACCCCTTAGGCAAGATTGGAAGACCTGAGGACATTGCCAATGCGGTGATGTTCCTAGCCTCAGACCGGGCGGGTCATATAACCGGGCAGACCCTTAGCGTCAGTGGCGGCTATACTATGATATAAGAAACGGAGTCATGCAAGGCAGCCAGACATAGAGTCTAGTGGTTTGATTGCCGTCAGACCCACCATAAAAAGTGAAAGGAGACTGAAGTGGCAGAAGAAAGAGCAGATTTTGAAACGAAGGGAGCGATCGGAATTGCGTGGATTGAAAACCCCGAGAAAGGGAATGCGCTGAGCTCGAAGGTTTTGGGAGATTTGTTAGAGATAGTTAACATTGTGGAGCGAGACAAGAAGCTTCTTTTTTTGATATTGAGCTCAAGGGGTAAACACTTCTGCACGGGATTCGATATAGCTGGCATAGAGGACACGGACGCAGTAAGGGGAAGGCTTGACTTGTTTGCGCGCCTACTCCCTGCAGTCGAAAGCCTTCCTGTGCCGGTACTCGCCGCAGTTAGAGGGTCTGCCTTTGGTGGTGGCTTTGAGCTTGCCCTGGCTTGTGACATGATAATCGCTTCGGAAAAAGCAAGCTTCTGTTTTCCCGAGCCAGCCCTGGGTGGATGCCCGCCCTTCGGGGCTATGAGGCTAGCAGAGCTCGTTGGAAGGCTCAGAGCGAAAGAGATCATGATGACTTGCAGGAGAGTGCCTGCCGCTGAAGCAGCAAGCATCGGTCTGGTTAACAAAGTGGTAGCCGATGAAGAACTCATAGATTCAGCAACCAGTCTAGCTGAGGACATAATAAAGAAAAGCCCTATTGCGATTCAGATGATAAAGGTTGCTATGAATCGGGAGATAGGCGGTTCTGACCTGGCATACTGGAAAGGGACTGACCTGAGTTCCCGGGGTTACGAAGATTTCCAGGTAGGGGTGAAGGCATTTTTTGCAGGCAAGGCGCCGCAGTTTAAAGGCAGGTAGTCTTTGTATGCAATTGTAAACCAACAAGCGTCTTCGACATGTTCATTGAACACCTGGACAGCCATTGAGCGCCGCACAGGCGGCTAACGTCAACGACGCCTTCAGCCATGGCCCGCCTAGGAGTGTATATTCAACACTAGCCTGCTGGCATTCCCAGCCCGGCAAGGGCGATAATATTTCGTTGGACCTCACTACTGCCGGCAAGAATGGTAGCCCCAATAGAGGATTCGTGCTGTTGTATCAGGCCACCGTCCAGGGCTGCTTGCCTTGACCCTTGAGTCAATTGTCCGTAGAGCCCCAGGACCTGGGTGAAAGTATCGGTAATACGTTGGTAAAGTTCTGTAACCATTAGCTTTAATATGGCTGCCTCAGCAAAGGGCATTTGTCCCACATCTAACATCCAGAGCAGCTTGTATTCCAGGACCTGGCATACCTCGAGCTCAGTGGACAATTGGCCGACTTTGCTTCGAATATATGGGTCCTCTCGCGGCCGCCAGCCATCATATTCAGCCGTCTTGAGAAAGCTTACCACTTCGTCGAAGAATATTCGGGCCCATGTCGTGTTGAAGCTGACTATCCTCTCCAGGCCCAGCGCTGTGCTGATGGCACGCCAGCCCGCGTTTTCTTCCCCGATCCTGTTGGCAACCGGCACCTTGACATTATCCCAGAAAGTCTCATTGGTCCTTTCATCTCCCATGCAGGACATGGCCCTTATGGTGATGCCGGGTGACTTCATATCGACGATGAAAAGCGAAATGCCGCGATGCTTGGGTGCGTTAGGGTCCGTCCTGGCTGATAGCCAGCAGTATTTCATAAAGTGCGCCTGGGTCGTGAATACCTTGTTGCCATTGAGGATATAGAAATCGCCCTGCCGTTCAGCCCTCAGTTGTAAAGCAGCCGCATCTGAACCTGCGTTAGGTTCGCTGTACCCCAAGCAGAAGTCCATCTCGCCCCTGGCCATGGCGGGGAGGAACTTTTGCTTCTGCTCTTCCGTGCCATAACGCAAGATAGTAGGTGTAAATATCAGGCCGTCCCCTATCAGGTTAGGAGGGCAACAGGCGCGCCTCACTTCATCGAACAAGACGAATTGCTCTATGATGGAGCGCTCTGTACCGCCATATTTCTTGGGAATGGCAGGGCCCAGCCAACCCTTAGACGCAAGCTTACAGCCAAACTCCTCTGCCTTTTCAAGGAATTCCGGGTTATCCGGTTGCAACCAGCCTCGCCAGTTTCTGAGCTCCTGGGGCCATTCCTTATCCAGAAACTCGCGTACCTCTTTTCTAAGGCGATCCGCCTCTTTGCCAAGGCCAAAATCCATGGTCACCCCCTTTTTCTCGGTGTTAGCCTAACAAATCATCAGCGATAACTCTGCGATGCCATTCAGGGTTCCCATACACTACCTCGCCGCATTTCGCCCGACGGAAATATAAGTGCATGGGATATTCTAAGGTGAAACCTACTCCCCCATAGATTTGCTGTCCGTGCCGGACTACTCGCTGGACAGCCTCGCTCGCCCACACCTTGGTCCTGGAGATATCAATGGCACAGGGCAGGCCTTGTTCCATCTCCCACACCGTGTACCAGGTCATCCAGCGGCAGCCTTCCACATAGGTGGACATGTCGGCACACATATGCTGAATGGCTTGAAAACTGCCTATAGGCCTTACAACAGAAGTCAAAACCATTTAACAGATCAGTGGTAGGTGAAGAGCGCTAACTCCAGCTCGTGTTCTAATCCATCTCCTCCCCTTGGCCCATACTTCTCCCCCCGAGCTTCCATGAGCACCTTAGTTGCCTCCCCACCAGTTATGTATGCTTTTGCAGCCTCGATCATAGGTGGCATGATATTCTCTCGGGCTTTGAACGCTTCGTATAACATCTTTTTGGCCTTCCCAACCGCCGTACTATCTCTTTCCCTTCGGACCTTGTTTAAGCGGTCTATCTGCCTCTGGTTAAGGGCAGGATCGAACTCTCTTAGACTGGGGGCAAGAGTTGCCATTGGATCCTTTTCATCCATTACAAATTCATTTACCCCGACGATTATCCTTTCCTTGGTATCAATCTCCTTTTGATATTTGGCAGCAGAGGCCCTCATTTGGCTGTAAAACCAGGAGCAAGCATCAAACTTGCAGGCTCCCCCCAGCTCCTCAAGCTTGTCTATCATCTTCTGGGCCTCCTCCTCCAGTTTATTGGTCAGCCATTCCACATAGTATGAGCCCCCCAGAGGGTCGACAACGTTTGTTACCCCTGTCTCGTGCTCTATGATTTGTGCTGTTCTCAGCGACAGTATCTGGCCGAACTCCGACGGCGTTGCCAGAGCTTCATCATAGGTTTGTATGGCCAAAGACTGAGCCCCTCCCAGAATTGCCGCCAGGCCGTTGAAGCCAGCTCTAACAAGGTTGTTCAAAGGCTGTTGTGCTGTCATGGTTGGGCCGGAGGTCTGAACCCCCGCCCGCATCCTCCAAGAGCGCGGGTCTTTGGCACCAAATTTGTCCTTCATTACCCTGGCCCACATTCGCCTCATCGCCCTAAACTTGGCTATCTCTTCAAAAAAATCACTAGCGGCGTTAACGTAGAATTGTATCCTGGGGCCAAACTGGTCGATATCCAAACCCCTCTTCATCACCTCCCTGACGCCATCCATACCCAGTGCTATAGCCCAGGCGAGTTCCTGGGCAGCCGTTAGGCCCCCTTCGCGAACATTTCTGGCATCAACATAGAAGGCATTCCAGTTGGGCATCTCTTTGGTACAGAATTCAACCATGTCGATATAGGGATTACCCTTGTTCTCCGGGAACAGGAGCATCCGGACTTTGCCGGACACGCTACCTGAGAGTCTCCTCCTGTCGTAGCCCTTTTTCTCTGCTGCGGCAATGAAGAAGGCAAAGTTAACCCAGGAATCTACGGGTAAATTGATATTGACCTTATTGAGATCGATTCCCTCGATTACGTCTTCCCAATCGGCTACAGTATCCCCTTTGGCATATGTCCTATTCCCGTGCCCCACCATTAACTCGTCGTCCGTCTCCCATGGTATCTTGGTTCCTCCGCCAAGAACCGCGAAAGATGAGTTCAGTGCCGTTTGTCCCTGGGCTATAAGGTTCTTCCATAGTTTATTGCAGTCCTCCGCTGTGCCATAGCCAGCCACCTGCCTCTTGCTCCATGTCCTTGTCCGAAGTCCACAGGGAAATACTCCGCGGGTATAGGGATACTGGCCGGGAAAGCCGATGTCCCTCAAATAGTCTGTCCCCTCGATGTCGGCTGGGGTATAGAGCCGATCAACGGGTATCCAGGAGTCAGTTTCATATTTAGCCTTCTGCTCTGGAGTTTTCTGCACAGTACGAGTTACTAACTCATCGTATTCCTTTCTTGCTTCTTTGATCTTTTCTATTTCTTTCTTGTCCATTAGCTTTTCTCCTTACCTCTTTAATCGCCGCGATGCTAGTTCTTTGATAGAATCGGCGATGGAATCCATTGAGTCACCAGGGCGGAATACTTCGATAACTCCCATCTCTTTCAAGCGAGGGATATCTTTGGCCTGCACTACGCCCCCCACAATAACAGGTATGTCAGCACCTTTTTCCCTTAACTTCTGGAATAGGAGATCCACGAGAATACTGGGTTCCCCTGATGTGATGCGATAGCCGATGAAATCCACGTCCTCTTGAATGGCAGTTTCCGCGATTTCTCCAGCTAGTTGTGTTCCCCCCAAGATCACTTCTATTCCACGCTCTCTAAGTCCTGTGACAACTACATTGTAACCTCTCTCGTGACCATCGTAGGGATGCCTGGTGAGCAGCATTCGTATTTTCTTATCCATATTGACTCCTTTCCTGAAAATCTATATCTGGCTGCAAGGACATTCTATGTGGTTGGGCCCTCTTTGTCAAGGAGGCGATGGCTCTATTCTGATGTATGTGGAAAAGTGAGGACGTGGTAAAAACCTGGAGTAAAGAAAGATAGCACAGGAAAGAGGTTTTACCACCGATGGCTAAGAGCCAAGTAAATGGTACCCCGATTCTAATAGTGCTTGAAGGGTATGAGGTAGGAAAAGTAATTGGAAAAGAAGGAGGGATAGTGGTAGAGGTAGGGACTGAGTTAAGGAAGACAGCCTGCTCACGTTGCAACTCAGTGAAGTTATACCGTCGTGGGAGGGCTAAAAAGGGAGAGTGGTTCATGGATGGAGTCATCGTAAGAAAGTCTACGCCGACATTGTTGGTCATCGCCGGGGATGTCGCGATTGTGGATATTAGTTCACCGAGGGTGTAGGACTTCTGCGTCCCCACCCAAGGTTCACTAAGCAAGCTGAGGTACTTAAGCCTTGTGGCAGCTTAAGTACCTCGGCTCTTGAGTCACTTGAAGAAGGGACTGGTGATAAGCTATAGCACCATGCGACGTCTCCTGGAAGGGCAGATAGATGGAGATGTGCTGGGCTTTGTAACGGAAAAGTAAGGAGTATTTCTGGGGGTTGATTAGCATAGCTCTAGACACCAGGATATGATGTACACTGTAATCTTAAATCAGAGGATGTTGGATAACTAATAAGGTGGCTTAACACCCTGAGGCAGTGGAGAGAGTCTATCTTGAATTACTTTGATAACAGTCTCACCTTCGTCTTGATATACGCCACTCTTACTTGCCTCGAATAGTGCCGTTCTTCTCCAAAAACGATTTTACCGCCTCCTTAAAATCATCTGAATCCGTGCACATCCTGTTAATAGCAATTTCGTAGTCGAGATGTGAGGACAAATCTGACTCGACAAGTCCTTTGTATACAGCTCGCTTGGCATATTTAAGGGCTGTGGCAGGGCGTCTAAGGAGTCTATCTGCCAGTTCTTCCGCGGCTTCCATCAATTTTTCTTGGGGAACGACGCTATTCACTAAGCCCAACCGCTTTGCTTCCTCAGCATTGATTGTGTCTCCCGTGAAGACTAATTCACAGGCCTTAGCACTGCCGATAAGCTTGGGAAGAAAGAAGGTTCCTCCACAATCGGGGATAAGTCCCCTCAGGATGAAAGCCATAGAGAATTTTGCTCTTTCCGAAGCAATCCTTACATCACAGGCTAAGGCAATAGAAAAGCCACTCCCAGCGGCTATCCCGTTTATAGCACCAATAACGGGCTTGCCCATGCTTCGGAGTCGAACAGGTACAGTCAATACAGTAGACTTGCCCTGCATTGCGCCCTCAAAAGTCGTCTCTGCCCCACCCTCTGCTGTTCTTGCCAGTAACTTCCGCACATCAATCCCAGCGCAGAAGCCATTTCCTGCTCCGGTGATAACAACCACTTTGGTAGCTGCTTCGTGGCTTAATTCATTAACAGCGTCCGCTGTCTCCTCCGACATATCCAAATTTATAGCATTCAATGTTTCCGGGCGATTAAGCGTTAAAATGGCCATGCCATTCTTTTTTTCAAGAGCCAGCGTTCTATAGTGCATTCGCTATATCTCCTGTTCACACTCTAAGCCCTTTCAGTATAGCTCGCACAATGATTTACCTCTCGGCTTGCACCGTAAAGCCAGGATTTACTACGTCGATCCGCGACAAGGTATCCTGACTCTAATGCTACATCACTCCCCTGGCACAATAACAGGAGCCGGTTTCCAGTCGGTTATACGAACTAGCTTCCCGTCTCTTACTTCGTATATTGCTACGACGCGAGAGCCCGAGTGACTCTCAGGGGTGTAAGTGAATGTCTTAAGCCCATAAACATCGAAGTCCTTGATGGTCTCGGCTATCCCTTTTACCGCGGGGCCGTCGACGTTTTCATAACCTACCTGTTCTCCGGTTCTCTTTACAGCTTCACACGTTACGGCTGCCAGTAACCAATTAGCAATGTACTCTGGCTCCAGAATTGCCTGTCCACGATATTTCATCTGCAAATCTCGTATCAGCTCTATGCCCGGAAGGTCTGTCTCGCTAAGCCCAGGTTCAGTCTTTTCCATCAAGAAACCTTCACTAGCAGTTCCTGCCCTATCGAACACCTTTTCTCCAGCGGAAAACGCATTACCACAGAAGTGTATCTGGTCCAGAAGCCCTAGCCTCTCAGCATCCAGCAATACAGGCAATGTTACAACTGTAATCCACTGAATGTAAACGAAATCTGCCCCTTCGTTTTTTAGCTGTAACAGCTGGGTAGTGGTATCCAGGGGCAAAGCGGGCACTATTACCGTAGGTAGCATCTGCATACCTATACTCTCAGCATACTTTTCTGCTGCTGGCACTATATTCTGGGTAAATGGATGATCTGCCCCCAAAATCGCTACCCGAGGTGGTCTTGCCTCCTTCCAATTAGCCATAACGTAATCAGCCCAGGCGCCGAATTGCTCAGTCCAGGTTGGCAAAGAGGTATAGAGCCAACCAGGCGGGTAAAACAAAGCCTGATCTGCATTGTTCGTAAACATAACCACCTGGTCCTTTGCCAGGGTTGATTGGTATCCATTCAGCCACTCGGCATTGGAATACATGACTGTAATACCTTCGTCGAGGTGCCTTTGGTAGGCGCTAATAAATGTAGCCGTTGAATCTGAACCATCTGACCATGCGACATCAATGGTCCACCCAGGGATGCTTGTCTGGTCATTAAAGTATCTAACGTAATCCTGAAACCCCATTAGACTCAGTTGGTCTGACGAAGCGCCGCCGCCAGTTAGAGAATTTATGGTTCCGATTCGTATCACCTTTTGCCCTTCTACAGCTGGCGCAGGAGCACATGCAGTAAGCAGAAGTGCCACTGTCACTGCTACTGCCAGGATGATAATTACCACCCTCTTCCTCTCCACCATTTTGTTTCTCATTCCCTTGCCTCCTTTAATCACTTAGTTGTGCGTTTTAGCCCACAAAAAAAGCACTGGCAATCACCATCAAGAGGCGATCCCACTGCTCACTTTTCACCCTCCACTCCACTCACCATGGTAAATCAAGGGTGACGCATAGCATTTATTATATCACATCTGTCAAGCCCACGCACTCGTGCACTACCTTAGTGATACTTTTTCTGCTTCCGTTGTCATTGCAAGGAACTATTACAACTGCCTCGAATATATAGAGCATTGGGAGTGCTGCTGACAGTTGCTATGGGAATCTTGTACCTTAAAAGACCTATCAATACCTTAAAGATTGTCTGGATAGTGTCCATTGTAGTCAGCTTGGTAGATTCGCATACTGGTGGGAAAGCTTATTAAAGCGAGAAGGTGCTGATTAGACACGGCATTTAATTGTGTCGGTTTGGCGGAAAGAATGGTTGGCCCTGGAGACACATAGAACACTGACAACACTATCACCCTAGAGGCTGAATTGATTGTCTATTCAAGCTCGGCTATAATCTGGAAATACACCTACGAGGAAGCAAGTTGGAGATAGCACCTGGGATTTATCTGCTAAGGCTACCGATACCCGATAATCCTTTGGAGTTTGTTAATTGCTACCTAATACAGGGGAAAGATGGGTGGTTGATGGTGGACATTGGCTGGTACACCGAAGAGACCCTTCACGTGCTTGAGGCCAAGTTACAGGAACTAGGACTGGCCCTAACTGATCTTGCTACTATAATAGTCACCCATGTGCATCCTGATCATTTCGGCTTGGCAGGTAGGGTTAAGGAGGTCTCCCCGAACACAAGGTTGCTGGTCCATCGTTGGGAGTGGGACTTCATAGAGCCCCGCTATATCAGGTTTGCTGATCTCAGGAAAAAGATGAGTGCTTTGTTGAACCAGCATGGAGTATCTCCTCCCGAACTCTACGACCTTGATTCGGCATCAATGGCTGCCCTGCAGTTCGTCACTGTCACACTCCCCGACGAACCTTTGTACGGCGGGGAGGTCATCAGTACTGGAGTCTATGAATTAGAAATCATCTGGACGCCGGGACATTCCCCAGGACATATCTGCCTTTATGAGCCTAAGAACCGTCTCATCTTCACGGGCGACCACATCCTCCCGAACATAACCACCAACATCAGTTACCATGTCCAATCGGGCGAGAATCCTTTGGGCGATTATATCCACGCCCTCAGGAAGCTAGAGAATCTGGAGGTGGCCAGTGTCCTTCCCGGCCACGAAGATCCGTTCAATGATTTACAGGAGCGCATCAGCCAAATAGTCGCGCATCATGAAGAAAGAAAGCAGGAAGTCTGTCAGGTTATCAAGGTCGGTCCCCGTGCGGCGTGGGAAATAGCTGCCGTGATTACCTGGAATCTCCCAGGGCTCACTTGGAACCAATTCCCGCCTCTACAAAAGCGCATCGCTCTCACTGAGACTATTGCTCACCTGGAGTGCTTGCGCTGGGAGGGAAGAGTGAGGAGAATTGTCGAGAACGGGCTGGTCATGTATGGTTTGCGGTGAATATGTTCCCGAGCGCGGGAGGGCCTATTGGTCCCGGGTGGAGCACCAGTTGAGTGCAATGGTTGGCATTTGAACAAAACATCGTTTAGTTCAATTCAACCAAACCCACAAGGCAAACCAAAATGATTATGGGAAGAAATTGGAAACTGTTGAAGCTGGGGCTATTGAAGCTAACCGGATAATCGTTGAAGCTAATTGTATGGGAATTGTAAGGACGAGCGCATGTGCTGCGGCTTTATCCAGAAATGCCCTCACTTATACTGCCAAGTTCCTGGGTGAAATGATAGAATGGGTGTAGCCCAAGCTCTATGGTATCTCTAGTTAGGATATAGAAATGTTGCAACCTAAATTGAAAGTCGCGGTGGATTATGAAAAGTGCCACCCTGAGAGATGCGACAAGGGGGTCTGTGCTGCAGTTCTTGAATGTCCCACTAAGCTCTGGAAGCAAGAAGAACCATACGATTTGCCCTATCCCATTCCGGGCTTTTGCCAGGATTGTGGTACATGCGTTGAGTCTTGCCCTTTGGAGGCAATCAGAATGCTGTAAGCGGGCATACAAATGATGTAACAACTAATGGAAAGAGGCATATCACGGAAGAGAGGGATGTGATTACTTGGAGCTGGCCCTGCCGGTTTATCAGCGGTGGCTTCACTGCCAGGACTGTAATAGGTGGTTCTTTGTAGAGTATCCAAGCGGGGTTTAATAGCTATACGTGATTTAGCTATAACAGTTCAGCCGATTTGAGCAAAATTGTAGCCAATCCCATCATAATCCCATATCTCTGGCATACTTACGACTTTTCAGAAATTACTATCATGCGAGACGAGTTAACATCGTATGGGTTAAGGGCGAAGTCCCAATAGATACTGGAAATGTGGAAACCGCAGATAGACGTTAGCCAATACCACATCAACCATTAGGGTTTGTCTGTTCGGGCGCAGAGTCGCTTAGACATTTCATAGCAATCGAGGCGTGGGCAATGGATGCCCCGGCGTTAAGTGCTACAGCCACCATTATGGCCTCGGCGATTTCCGCTTCAGTAGCCCCGGCGTTTTTGGCTCTCTTTGTGTGATCCTCAATACAGTAAGGACAGCGAGTAATGTGGGCTGCACCTACAGCAATAAGCTCCTTGTACTTAAGCGGAATTGCTCCTGGCTCAAATACCTTTCTGTCGAAATCCAGAAAGCTATCGAAGAGTTCTTTCTTGGTTTCGATCAACAGACCCAGATGCTTCAGCCCCTCAACGTCGTAATAGTATTGACTCATGCTTCTTACCTCCTATTTGATTTATTTAGAGTGTATTTCACAACCGAGGCTAGGCACGTGTAGATTATACGCGAGTCGACAAGCTCAGTCGACTTTCACGAAAGCCGCCCAAGTTCCCCATCCAACCTAGAAGGGCACCAGCAACCACCATTAAGTTGAAAACAGCGATTACAGTGCCCTATATTCATCTTGCCCCGGTATCGCCCAGAAAATTCGTGGACAAATCCTAATATTCAGTGTATCACAGGGCTCGCCCCTGAACACTGGGGTGGCGCTGGAGTGCAGGATGAACAGCAGGCACAACAATCGCTGTTTCAACGCGGTCATCGGCATTCTTCGTGATTCTTGTGAAATAATGTGATTAAAGGCTATAGTTCGTTATGGTAGAGAGATTTAAGTGGCTAGTTCCTAGAGGAAGTGAAGGAGAATTGGCGTAAATGTTGCCCTAGTTGCGGAAATAGACTAGAAGAGAGCACGAGATTTTGTCCAAATTGTGGTCAGAGACTTCAAGGAAATGAATCGCCAAGGCTTCTTGACCGCGACCGGGAACTACCACAGGTAGCTACCACGCAAGAAAGTAACATGAGGAATTTGATATCTATAGGCGCGGGACGTGTGAAATTGAAATCTCGTGACGAGATTGCTCTGTGGTACGTGGATTCTTCGGGGAAAATATGCATTGCTATTATTCCGCGGATTGTTTATGCGAAGATAGACGCTGCGACTAACACATGTGCGAGCAGAGATCCCGTTGCAGCAACGATAGGCTGCATAGGAATAGACACGGAATACCCAGCTCTGAGCACCGCTCTATTGCCAATAGACGAATATGCCGACTTAAGCATCGTTTCAGGATTGGTTGGGAAGGGTTTAGAACCGGCTAGCCAAGGTTTCGATGTGTCAGGTCTATTCAATTCTGTTCAGTTTGTGGGGTCAGACGATCCTGAATCCACAATTAGGCTAATGCGAAGAGTTGGCAAGAACCCACAACAAGGGGACAGGTTCACTACTATTCGGGACGGCAAACGAGTTGAGATATATCATACCTGTATGTTAGGACATGAACTGAAACCCTGGTCGTTTACTGAGATGGTTAAACTGAAAGCCATGGACTTTTTGCCATAGTTGTGTGGTGCATGATTGCACGCTGGATTGGCTTAGACACTCTGTAAACGGAATACCTATATGTTGACGTTCAACTGCGCTAGGGTGTATGTCGGATGCTATACATGTGGTTATATTGCTTATTCGCCAGAGGATGATACCTATAGGAAAATACACTGTGGTTATAAAGTTGTGCGGGGTAAAACCAAGCGCAGGCGATTACGCAATATAAAAGTAAGTGGTGCTCAGGATGAATTTTCATCAAAAGCCCCTTGTACCATACTTCAAACATACGTCATACACCCTTTAACTCACAGTGCTATCATCCGCATATTTAATAGCCAAGGTAGTCCACCTAGTAAAACTCGTCAAGCATCAAGAAGGCTCACGTAGCACTATATTTAGAGCAAGATTGTAGCGTTAGGCCGGAATGGCCTCTTCGACACACACCTCGCCACAAATTTCCCTTTTGCTACGAAAGACAAGCGCGGCACAAGGCTGTCTTCTATTTGAGGTTGGCTGATGGTAGAATGGATTCAGGAGGACGATGTACCTGTGGGTAAGAAGATAGAAGGAGGTCAGATGAAAGACTTAGAAAAATACAGCGGGAACTATGACCCGGACATAAAATATCAGGACTTTTCCAAAGATGCGCTGGCAAGACTGCTGAACGCATACAGCAAGGAAATAGCGCTGCTGAGCGCATTCTGGTATAACGCCGTCAAGGAAAGATACGGAGAGGAGCAGGCTTTCGCCTGCGAGGTCAAGGTCTGGGAAGACATAGGCGCCCCTGAAATAAACTGGACCAAGGAAGCGCTGAACATTCAGGGAAACGACCTCAATGCTTTCGCAAAACTTATTGAGATGGGAGGAGCGTTCGCCAGGGACGTATATGACTCCACTTTTGATTTCAAAAGGCCAAACCATGTCTTGTTTACTATTACCAAATGCCCTTCGCTGACCTATCTTGAGAGACACAATGAAAAGGGAAGAATAGCAAAGCTATGTCAGATACTGGAGCCTGCCAGCATGAGGGCGTATGCTGCGGCTGTCAATTCCGATATAAGAATCACGCCTTTGAAGTTGCCTCCTAGAGAGGGCTGGGATGAGAAGGGGTGGGGTGGACTATGCTGCCAGTGGGAGTTGAAGATAGAACCAAAGACATAGAGGTGGTTTGCCAATACCCGTCTCTTCGGCTAATATAGAATGAAAGAGGAGGAGGTCACATGAAAGGGCTACAGGACTACAGCGGATCTTTCAACCCTAAACTAAAGTTCGAGGATTTGTCCAACGAGATGATGATGAAGCTCCTTGGGGAGTATCAGAGAGCCTATCTCACCATCCTGGGTGAGTGGCAGAGGGTGATGCGGGAGAGGTATGGCGAAGTGGCGGCGATAGAGTGCGATAACTCTCAATGGATGGTCAGTGGTCCATTGGTCGCGAGGAACCTCTGTAAGGCGCTGAACATAAAGGGAGGAAATGTGGAGTCCTTCTTCAAGCAGATGCAGATGGACCCCGGGTTTCCGATGAAGCTATTTGATATAGAGTGGGAACTGGTGAACCCAAACCTGGGCTATGTCACAGTGAAGAAGTGCAGCGCACTAATCTATCAAGAGATGCAAGGCGTGGGGTATGAGATTCCCATGTGTCATGTAGAGGAACCACCGACGATGATCAACACGGCTTTCTACCATAATCCCAACCTGATATGGAAAGCTGTCAAGCTGCCTCCGCGGAAAAACAAAGAGGAGATAGCATGTAAGTGGGAGGCCAAGATAGTCAAACCAGAGGAAAACCCATTCCCCCACTGGCAAGCAAACAAAAGGACGCTGAGAAGCCTTCCCAAGTATCCCCAAGAAGCTGGCAAGCCATGGTCGGAGGAACAGATACGCGTAGTGTGGAACTACCTCAGTGAAGGTACCAGAGATGTAATGAGGGTAATAGCCAAGAAACCCGAGGGTTGCTTGAAGGATGCTATTGTCCGTGAGCTGGGAATAAGTGCGGAGGAGATGTCCTTCCGTTTGGGCTTTATATATCTGGCAATCTTTGAGAGCCCGTGGCAGCAGAAGTGGGCGCCTATACGCCTTCAAAAGAACCCCTGGGGATACGAGATGGACAGGGAGTGGGCCCAGGCGATTATGAAGCTGTGATTGTAGAAGATAGGGCGGGCGGTTTAGTGGTTCTTGTAACACGGGGTCTGTGCAGGCAGGAATTGCATGCTGAGAAGGTATCGTCCAAAGAATAACCTAGATTGTGGCAGGATCTGCAGCGTTCATTCAAACGCCATGTTGGAGTTAGGAAAGAGCCTAAAGAACATGAGGAGGAGACCATGCAAAGTCTGACTGGTAAAGTAGCTCTGGTTAGTGGGGCTGCTGGGATGAAGGGGATAGGGCGGGCTATCGCCGTGAGACTGGCAAAGGAAGGTGCTGATGTTGTAGTGGCTGACCGATCTGATGCTTTCAGAGACTTCACATCGGAGGCAAGTAAGGTCGGCTGGAAGGGTCTGGACAGCATAGTGGAGGAAATTCAAGCGCTGGGTAGAGGCCACGCTTTGGCCGTTAATGCCGATATAACGTCTAGCACAGACGTTGAGCAGCTAATAAGTCACACTCTGACGAAGTTAGATCGAATAGATATCTTGGTGAACAACGCTGGCATTATGGGTCCAATGGGAACGTTTGTGGTGGACCTGAAGGAGAGCGACTGGGAGTTAGTGATACGGGTTAACCTGACAGGCAGTTTTCTAATGTCTAAGGCAGTGGCCAGAGTAATGATGGAGAGAGGTGAAGGGGGAAAGATCATTATGATCGCCTCAGTGGCTGGCAAGGATGCAAAAGCTGGTCAGGCTGCTTATTCTGCATCCAAGGCTGGTGTAATTAGCTTGACGCAGACGCTGGCTCGGGAACTTGCCCAATACAAAATAAATGTGAATGCTATTTGCCCAGGGGGAATTCTAACAGATATAGCTTATCCATGGATGAAGAAACTTACCAAAGAGAAAGGCATCAGTATGAAGGAATCATTACTCCATATGGCTTCTTTTGGGATAAAGCCTGAAGAGATTTCATTAGGTAGACTCGGGAGTGTCGAGGAAATAGCCAATGCTGTATATTTTCTGGCCTCTCCCGAATCTGACTATGTCACCGGACAGGCGCTCAACGTTTGTGGGGGCGCACTCATGGCGCGCTAGCGATATACGGTAGACATAAGGGGGAAAGGTCTCAGAGCAAAACAAGTCCCAATCTGTGAGGCTATAAGTAGAGCCTCAGAAAATGTGGGGCGCCAAAACATTGATGGTCGTGCCATAAAGGAGGCAATGGATAGCCTCAAGGACCTCGATGCTTATGGACTTGCGAGTATTACTTACGAACCATCTGACCATAAGGGAATTACATGCTACAATTTGACATGCCCAAACACATATTAAGGAGGGGAAATGGCTGAAGGAGTTAAGACAGGGATGTGCGGCCTTTGTGGAATGCACTGCCGCATAAGCCTCAGGGTCAAAGACGGCGAGCTTGTTGGTGTAGAGTCCCCCTGGGGGAAAGGGTCGGCAATAGGTAAGTTATTAGGTGGTATTGTTACGAGCTGTCCCAGAGCTAATGCAGCCAAAGAGTATCTTTACCATCCATCACGACTCAACTTCCCCCTGAAGAGGGCAGGAGCACGGGGAGAAAATAGATGGCAGAGGATTTCCTGGGAGCAAGCGCTGGATGAAATAGCACAAAAACTGGCGGAGATAAGGAGCAACTACGGGGCCGAGGCTTTAGTTATCGAGGCCAATGGTGAGCACAACTGTAGCGAGGAATTCCGAGCGCGTTTCCAACACCTGTTCGGGACGCCGAATTATGCCGGTCATCAGCCGGTTTGTTTCGGCGCTTTCACAATGCTGGGCCTCATTGTTTCCGGATTTGTAATTGGCATGGCACCTCTGCGACCGGAGACACGTTGTTTAATGCTGATAGGGATAAACCCCGAGGTAAGCTACCCCCAAATCTGGAGACTCCTCCGTGCTTTCCAGAAGCAGGGCCTCAAGGTGATAGTCGCCGACCCGAGGCGGTCCGAGGCAGCGATGGCTGCTGATATCTGGCTGCAACACAGGCCGGGGACCGACGCTGCTTTACTGCTGGGTATGATGAACGTCATTATGAACGAGGGACTCTATGACAAAGATTTCGTTAGCCGATGGTGTCATGGGTTTGAGCAGCTTGTGCAACGCGTCCAGGATTATCCACCCGAAAGGGCGGCTGATATTACCTGGGTGCCCGCCGACAAAATCAGGGAAGCCGCACGGTTGTATGCTACGACCAAACCGGCACAGATCAGACACGGTATGGGCATGGAGGAGATACCTAATGCGACACCTGCCCACCATGCCAGGTGCATACTGCCTGCGATAACCGGCAACCTGGATGTGCCAGGGGGCGAGACACTGGAAACAGGGCACCCTGGTATTCTACCTCTTACAGAGATCGAACTCTCTGATAAGCTCCCCCGCGAGCAGAAGGAGAAGATTATCGGGCGACAGTTCAAACTTTCGACCTGGGAAACATATGACAAAATCAGGGAGAACGTGAAGAAAGTCACTGCCAGGCCTCTTCCTGTATATTGGCTGTCTGTTGTGGCCAATGCACCATCCGTCCTTCACGCCATCGTGGAGGGGAAACCCTACCCTATCAAAGCCGTGATAACAGAGGCCACGAGTACCCTGCTCACTTTCCCCAACGCAAAACTGGTATACGAAGCACTAAAGAGTGTCGATTTACATGTAGCTATGGACGTATTCATGACCCCCAACTGCCAGCTTGCAGACTATGTTCTCCCTGCGGCTTCTCCACTGGAGAAGCCCGGGCTCTTTGGCGGTGAATACATGCACGGCATCGACGGCGGAGTGGCAGCCGTCGACCCACTGTACGAACGCAAACCGGAGTTCTACCTCTGGCGTGAGCTCGGGGTAAGGTTAGGCCAGGAGGCATACTGGCCCTGGCAGACTCTGGAGGAGGCTTTTGACTACCGCCTGGCTCCACTGGGCGTTACCTTCAAGCAGTTCATAGAAGAGAAGCACGGCCATGATAGTTCGCCACTTGAATATAAGAAATACGAAAAGGCAGGGTTCGGAACGCCAACGGGGAAGTTTGAGCTATATTCCACAGTGCTAGAAAAGGCGGGATATGACCCCCTGCCCTGGTATCAGGAGCCATCAGCGAGCCCAATCACCTCCCTGGAAATGGCAAAAAAATATCCCATGATTTTGATTACAGGACGCAAAGTACGACGAGTGTACCACTCTCAGTTTCACCAGGTCGAGTCTATTCGAAAGAAGCATCCCGACCCACTGGTGCAGATTAACCCCTCGAAAGCTACGGACCTGGGCATCAACAATGGTGACTGGGTGTGGATTGAGACGCCCGTGGGAAGGAGTAAATTTAAGTGTGAGTATTTCCATGGGATTGCTCCTCAAGTGATTTACGCGGAATTCGGCTGGTGGTTCCCCGAACAGCCCGCAGGTGAGCCCTCGCTTTACGGACTGTGGCAATCGAACATCAACGCCGTCATACCCGATATTTGCGATGAAGCCAGCGGAACATGGGTGCTCAGAGGGATTATGTGCAAGGTCTACAGGGCAGAGGACTAAAGCTAGAAAAAGGCTTTTCCTGCTCCCATTGTGGCGACTGTGAGGAAAGATGTCCTTATCACCTTCCCATCCAGGACATTATGGAAGAGAACCTGGAGTGGTACAAAAGGGAGAAATCGAGAGCAGGTTATTAGTTAGATTGCTTTCCATACCTGCGCCGTATATCAAACCCTGTAATTGCTTCACTAATAATAAACAGGGCTACCTTTCAACGACCGAGATGAGAGCTCTTCCCCGAGTTTGATCGCTGCCAATCGGCTGAACCTTGCCGCTCCTTCCGACACAGAAATCGGGCGTTGCTCTGATGCGAGGACCGCTACACAAAATGGCTTTTTGCGCAATTCAGCTCGCCTCCCAATCATCCTTGGGAACCAATATGCCACGGTAGAGTTTCGGAGGGCCATCGGGATGTTCGGGCCACAGTCGGCCGATTGCCTCCTCGAACTCTTGGTCAACATTTTTTCCCTCCAATTCAGGGTGTAGTTTGTATATCCTATTTCGTAGATATTCTCCCTCGAAGCCCCGGATGTATTCGCTCCATTCGCCTAGGCATCTAGGACAGAAGAAATGAAGCAGCATCGCATCTGGAGAGTCATGCCGGGAAATTTCCACCCCTTTCACCCTCTTCATGTCTATAGCGAAACACCACCTGCATTCCGGGTCAAGTGCCTCCAGATGAGCTCTAAGAAGAGCATCGAATTTATTTTTGCCCATTTCTATTTGCACCTCCTTTCGCTAGCTAGTGGCCTTACTCCATCCAGTTATTCTATTTCGATTAATCAGTTCCTTACTACAATATTTCCATTACTACGCCCAGTATCCTCAGGCCTCCGAGGTCTCAGTATTGAGCACATCGCATGAATAGTCCTGTGTTATTCCCATCAGCACAGAATTCGCTTCTTCCCGAATATCTTCTCCAGCGTTTTCTAAAGCCGCCCGAATCATACGTTCAGCTACCTTGCTCGCAGCTCCAATACAACCGAGGGCGTCGGCTGCATTCCATCGCACGTCTTTGTCCTTATCTCTCAAAGCTCTCAGAAGAGGCTCCACCGCGCTTGTATCGCGTAGAAACGAAAGCGCCCATAATGCTTGTGAGCGTACTTCAGGGGACTCATCGTTCAAGGCAAGCTTCAAAACTTGTTTGGCTTGGCTTCCTCCTATTTTGCCCAGTGAGTATACAACGGCCCATCGTACGTCTTTGTCTGTATCATGCTTTGCGGCATAAGCTAGAGGCTTTACTG
>DAOUMB010000084.1:0-18767 GCA_034414335.1 Dehalococcoidia bacterium | reverse complement strand
CCCTCATACTCAGGCGGACAAAGATTGTGGGCTAGAGCTGGCTGCTTTTGGCATCAGTGGCTTTGAAACCGCTTTTGCTTGTCTCATGGACCTGGTTCATAAGGGGAGAATAAGCTTGCCCATGCTGCTCTCCAAGCTGACTTTTGAGCCAGCGAAAATCATTGGCAGAGATGATGAACTGGGCACCTTAAAGGCAGGCACACCGGCTAATATCACCATATTTGACCCTGACAGAGAATGGATAGTGGACAGCCGCAATTTTGCCTCCAAAGGCAAGAATACCCCTTACGATGGCTATAAGTTTGAGGGCAAGGTAATGGCAACCATAGCAAATGGCAAGATGGCATATATGGATGACTTGCTAAGAAGTCGTTTTACGCCCATCCCTTATCATTCTGCGCCTGTCTCTTGTCATGCTGAGCGGAGCGAAGAGTCTCATGGCTAAAAAAGCAATTTTGGTCTTGGAGGATGGCTCGGTTTACGAAGGCGATGCCTTTGGTGCCGAGACCACTACCCATGGTGAAGTGGTCTTCTCTACCAGCATGACTGGCTACCAGGAAATGCTCACCGACCCGTCTTATGCCGGTCAGATTCTTGTCCCTACGTATCCTTTGATTGGCAACTATGGTATCAACGAATCCGATTTTGAATCCAGGCAAATCCAGGTAAGGGGCTTTGCGGTGCGGGAATATTGCCCTCAGCCCAGCCACTGGCAAAGCACCCGTACTCTGCAAGAATTTCTACTGGCTTATGGTATCCCTGGCATCAGCGGCATAGATACCCGCGCTTTAACCCGTCATCTGAGGTCAAGCGGGGTGATGATGGGCATTCTCAGTTCGGAGATGACCATTGAAGAGGCATCGAAGGAATTAGAGAGCTTGCCCAGATATGATGTTATTGATTTCGTTCACCAGGTTAGCGCCGAGAAAGCATACGATTGGCAATCTGTTAACGGCGATGACCAACCACTGTCATTGCGAGCGCAGCGAAGCAATCTCAATGTTGTAGTTATCGACTATGGCTTAAAATACAACATACTGCGTATCCTGAGCCGGCTCGGCTGCCAGGCAACTGCTATCCCGTGTACTGCTTCAGCGGAAGATGTTCTGGCCTTAAACCCTGATGGCATCGTCCTCTCTCCCGGCCCTGGTGACCCTGCCCTTCTTGATGACATAACGGAAACGGTAAGAAATCTTTTGGATAAGAAGCCGATAATGGGCATATGCCTGGGGCATCAGCTTATAGGCAGAGCCCTAGGAGCCAGGACCTTTAAGCTGAAGTTTGGACACCGTGGCGGCAACCATCCTGTGCGGGATTTAGCCACAGGCAGGGTCTATATCACTGCCCAGAATCATGGCTACGCCGTAGACGCTGATACTCTGAAAGAAGGGCTCGAAGTTAGCCACATAAACTTAAACGACGGCACGGTTGAGGGACTCCGCCACCGCGACCTGCCCATCCTGTCTATCCAGTACCACTCCGAAGCTTCCCCCGGCCCGCTGGACAACATGTATCTGTTCGAGAGATTTCTGGAGATGGTGAGGGGGAGTGCATAATGAAAGAACTATTCGTTTACTATGACCCAGGATACGACCCTGGTTGTACTAGAAAATTCATCAGTGAGGACGTTAGTGAAAGAATAGTAGAATTCCTAAGAGGCAAAAGTTTCGAAGTGCTACAAGCAGAAGGGCTTAAGGAAGTAATGTTGTCAGTGGTAAAGCGAGAAAAGCCAAAAATGTCCATCGTGTTCGCCCAAGATATTGCTCCTGATACAGTTCTTGATGACAATGCTCCTATAGCTCTAATTAGACAGTATTTAGATAATGGCGGCTCTATTACATGGGTTGGGGATATCCCCTTTTGGGCACAAGCTAAAAGAGAAGGGGAAGCACGAGAGAATGACTGGTACCAAAGTGGAGCGCCAGCAAATATTCTAGGGGTAAACCCTCTTTTCGCTAGGCGGATATCAAAAGTAAAAATTACGGGAACAGGAAGAAAGACAGGACTCACGGCAACTTGGACTGGCATAAGACCCGTCCTAATAAATAAGGAAATCGAGGTATTGGCAAAAAGCAAATGCTTTATAAGTCAGGCATACCAAATTCTCCCACCACCTTGGCTGTCACGGCAGTTCGGCAGATTAAGAGGCTTCAGTGTAAGTGCGGCGGGTCTGACGGTTGATGTGGGGCTGAAAGAAGATGGCCGGCCTTCAGGAGGCCTGCTGTGGAATAAGAAGGTTGCTAATGCCTGGTTTAAGAACTTTTGTGCAGATAATCCGTGTTCTGGCTTTTTCAGGATTTGGGACTATAGCCCGGCTGTGCTGACTAGCCGGCAACTTGATGACTTATACAACGTAGCTACCTCTTGCATGAAGTGAAAAGGAAAAAACTAGAGGAGATATGTCCAAAATATCTAAGGTCTTAGTCATTGGCTCGGGGCCGATAATCATCGGGCAGGCGGCGGAGTTCGATTATTCCGGTACTCAGGCCTGCCGGGCACTGAGAGAAGAGGGCGTGACCACGGTCCTGGTGAACTCGAACCCGGCCACCATCATGACCGACGAGGGCATTGCCGATATCGTCTATATCGAGCCGCTTACCATGGAAGTTTTAGCTCGCATAATTGAGAGGGAACGCCCCGATGGGCTATTGCCTACTCTGGGAGGGCAGACGGGGCTCAACCTGGCGGTGGAGCTGGCTGATGCCGGCATACTCGACAAGTATAATGTGCTGTCTCTGGGCACACCTATAGAAACAATAAAGAAGGCTGAGGAGAGGTCTCTATTTAAGCAGCTTCTTGTTGATATTGGTGAGCCTGTGCCTGCAAGTGCCACGGTAAGGTCGGTTAAGGAAGCTAAAGAACTGGCAAACTCCATTGGTTTGCCCCTAATTATCCGCCCCTCTTATACCTTGGGCGGCACCGGCGGTGGCATCGCCCGAACTATGAGAGAGCTTGAGCAGATTGTTGCCAACGGCCTGGATAGTAGCATGAGCCATGAAGTCCTGGTGGAGCAGTGCGTTCTGGGCTGGAAGGAAATTGAATATGAAGTCATGCGGGACGCTGCCGACAACTGCATCACCGTCTGTAATATGGAAAACATCGATCCTATGGGCGTACATACCGGAGATAGCATCGTGGTGGCTCCCAGCCAGACTCTCAATGATAAAGAGTATCAGATGCTCAGGTCGGCCAGTCTGAGAATCATAAGGGCTTTGGGAATCGAGGGTGGCTGTAATATACAGTTTGCCTTGACCCCTAGTCCCATAGTGGCGGAAAAATGGGCTCCGGACCAGAAGGGAGTTACAAAAAGCGAATACCACGTAATCGAAGTTAACCCCCGTGTCAGCCGTAGTTCAGCTTTAGCCAGTAAAGCCACTGGCTATCCTATTGCTCGAGTGGCTGCCAAGATAGCCATAGGTAAAAGGCTTGATGAAATACCCAATAAGGTTACGGGCAAAACGTTGGCGTCTTTCGAGCCAGCCCTGGATTATTGCGTGGTCAAGATTCCCAGGTGGCCCTTTGATAAATTTGCTCTAGGTGACCGAGGGACTGGCAGCCAAATGAAGGCCACTGGTGAAGTGATGGCTATTGACAGGTGTTTTGAGGCTGCCTTACAAAAGGCAGTGCGTTCCCTGGAATTTGGCAAACGCACCCTTCTTTGGGAAGACCCCGGTTGGAGGAAAGCGAAAGGGCTTAATTCCTACCCGCTCCACCCCAATGATTTAAGAATATGGGCCATTATGGCAGCGCTGCGAAGGGAAGCCACGCCCGAGGAGCTTTCTCAGCTCACTGGAATAGACCCCTGGTTTATTCATAAGTTTCAGAATATTGTGGACATGGAGAAACGACTTCTTTCTGAGCCATTGAAACTGGAAATTTTGTGGGAGGCAAAGAGGCTAGGCTTTTCAGACGAGCAAGTGGGCACTTTAGCCGATAGGTTGCCCGAGCAGGTAAGACGGACTCGCCACGAATGGAATATTCGACCGGTGTACAAGATGGTGGATACCTGTGCTGCCGAATTTGATGCTGAGACCCCTTATTTCTACAGCACTTACGAGAAGGAAAACGAAGCTGAGCCTTTGGAGGAGAAGAAGGCTGTGGTTATCGGCAGCGGGCCTATACGCATTGGGCAGGGAATTGAATTTGACTATTGCTGCGTCCATTCAGCTTGGGCACTTCAGGAAGCAGGTATAAAGAGCATTTTGGTCAATTCTAATCCCGAAACAGTTTCCACCGATTTTGATACCAGTGATCGCCTCTATTTCGAAGCCTTAGATGAGGAAAGTATCCGGGATATTCTTGAGAATGAGAGCAATAACGGTTCTGCTCCACCGTCTATCGTCCAGTTTGGTGGGCAAACACCCCTGAACTTGGTTGGGCTCCTGGCTCGCAACAATTTGCCAATCATTGGATCAGGTGCCGAAACCATAGACATAGCTGAAGACCGTCATCGCTTTGAAGATTTCCTGGATAGATTGGGCGTTCCTCAGCCCCCGGGAGCTGGAGTGACATCAACGGAAGAAGCGCTGAATATAGCCAAGGTCTTGGGCTACCCTGTGTTAGTGCGCCCTAGCTATGTCTTAGGCGGCAGGGCTATGGAAATTGTGCATAATGAAAGTGAGTTAATTCGTTATCTGACACTGGCCTTGGAGATGGATAGCCAGCATCCTGTGCTCATTGATAAATATTTGCAAGGCAAAGAAGTGGAGGTGGATGCCATTTGCGACGGAGAAAAGGTTCTTATTCCTGGCGTGATGGAGCATATTGAAAGGGCCGGTGTGCATAGTGGCGATTCTATAGCAGTCTATCCTGCGATGAATTTAACCAAGAATGAAGTGGATACCATGGTGGATTATGCTATTAGGATTGGGTTAGCGCTTCAAGTCAGGGGCCTTTTAAATATACAGATGGTGATTTTGCCGGAAAATGGCAACTCGTCCATATACGTGCTTGAGGTAAATCCTCGCGCCAGCCGAACTGTGCCTTTTATCTCCAAGGTAACGGGTGTGCCCATGGTAAGAATTGCCACTAAGGTAATGGCTGGGATTAGCCTCAAGGAGCAAGGCTATGAAGGTGGTTTATGGAAGAGACAGAAGTTGGTAGGTATAAAGGCTCCTGTTTTCTCCATGTCCAAATTGACTGGAGTAGATAGCTACCTTGGTCCTGAGATGAAATCCACAGGTGAGGTTATGGGTATTGATTACAGCTTTGAGGCGGCACTAGTTAAGGCACTTTTAGCCGCTGGACTAATGCTGCCTCAAAAAGGCAGTTTGCTACTTAGTATTGCAGATAGGGATAAAGCTGAATCCCTGCCTCTAATTAAGGACTTGCATTCCCTTGATTACAGGCTCTGTGCCACAGAGGGAACCGCAGCTATGATTGAGTCTATAGGGCTACCGGTAAAAATGGTGACCAAGAAGCTAAGCGAAGGACATCCTAATGTAATCGATGTCATTCTAGATAATTCGGTGAGCGGAGTAATCAATACCATAACCGGAGGGCGCATTCCGTTGCAAGATGGATTGGATATCAGACGTGCCGCCGCAGGAAAAAGGATACCATGCTTTACCTCACTGGATACCGCTCGGGTGGCTATAGGTGCGTTGGCAGACAGCAGCCAAATCTTTGACGTTCAACCACTCAGGGAGTATCTGAAGAGCAGAAAATGATGGGCAGGGTATAGGATAAATCCTGAGCATGAAACAGGACTTGTGCACGATAACTTCTAATGTGGAGATCATGCCTGGCATATACCTCATGTGGATTGAGGCACCGTACATAGCTAGTTTAGTTCAGCCGGGGCAATTCATCACAGTGCGGTGTGGAGATTTTATATTACGCCGCCCCCTCAGCATTCATCGGGTTTCAGGTGGGGGGGAGATTGCCCTGTTATTTAAAGTAACTGGCAAAGGCTCTCTTTGGCTTTCACAGAGACAGACAGGCGAGGGGATAGACATTCTTGGCCCTCTAGGTAATGGGTTTAGTATTGAACCAGGAGCAAAGAACTTGCTACTCGTGGCTGGAGGAGTTGGCATCGCTCCTTTTGTTTTCTTGATGCAGCATACTTCAGCACAGCATCGGATAATTTTAATTCATGGGGTGAGCACTGCAGCTCAGATCTATCCCGTTTCGTCATTGTACCTCAACCACAGTCCCTCTCCCTCGGAGGGAGTAGGGAAGGGCAAGAGTGAGAAGCGAAACAAACTCGCGTCTTTGCCAAATGGGATTCAATTTATTCCCGTCACCGAGGATGGCAGCATGGGTAAAAAAGGCATGGCCACGGATATTCTACCTGATTCTTTAGATTGGGCTGACCAGGTGTATGCCTGTGGCCCGGTAGATATGTACAAGGCAATCGCGCTGATAACCCTAAAATGTCAGGTTTCCCTCGAAGTGAGGATGGGATGTGGTTTCGGAGCGTGCTATGGCTGCACGATAAATACCAGGAACGGCTTAAAGCAGGTATGCCGTGACGGGCCGGTATTCGAGTTAGAGGATATAATATGGCCGGAGGTAAGGATATGACTGTAGTCACCAAAGACATCGCATTTCAATCGAAAGGTAATTGCGACATTATCGACATAACCTCTCAGGTGGCAAGGAATGTAGAGGAATCTGAAGTTGATAACGGAATAGTCACTCTGTTTGTATCTGGTTCAACGGCGGGGGTGACGACTATTGAATATGAGCCCAGGCTTCTTAGCGATTTCAAAAGCATGTGGGATAGGGTGATGCCCCGGAATATTCCTTATGAACATGATAAAACCTGGGGAGATGGGAATGGCCATTCCCATGTGCGTGCTTCCACGCTTGGAGCTTCACTAACGATACCTTTTGTAAATAAGAGGTTAACTCTGGGCACCTGGCAGCAGATAGTCTTCGTAGATTTTGACAATCGCCCAAGGTCCAGAAAGATTGCTATTCAAATATTAGGTGAGTAGGCTACGTCGTACACACATTCGAGATAGAATAAACAATAGCTCTAGCGACCTGACGGACCAAGAATTGAGACTTAATACGATTGCCTATGCTTGTATGTCACCGGCGACATTGAGACAGGTAGGCTTCTGAGAATACCCAACACCTTAAGGGTCATTGCTTTCTCTTACAATACGCATCTTCTCTTCAGTGGTAAACTCGCGGCGGATAAGATGTTTGATATCCTCGATGAATTTTTAATTTCTTCACTCCTAGCTTCAGTCCGCCAGAAGCTGTCTGCGATCTGTTGAACCATGGCTTACCCCTTCTTGTATCGCTAATCTGCCTGCTTTGCCAGCTCTGGAGCAAGCCCTGAAGTGTCGGTTAAATCATGTCTGCTAACTGTCCCATTTTCCCTGATGCTGAACGGCTGATTTGGTAGGCAGATACCTTGCAAGACCTCATTTTGCTTTGGTGAAGACCTTCAAGTCATAAGTAAGATATTTATATCTAATATCATTCCATTCTTTATATTCAGAATTCTGTGCTAACCTGCAGAAGTGTTTCAGTATCAAGTAATATATTTCCATGGCAGGCCTCGTCTGAATATTAATTTGGTTCGATGTGGCAAAGACACCGTTATTTTTCACAATATTGGTCATAGATCTTAGATAATGTATCAAATTCATTTGAATGAACAATCTAGGGAACAAATAGTAGAGTGATTCACTTTGGATAATAACATCAAATGTATTTTCTGGAAAATGGGCCTGCTTGAATAGTTCTATTATGTCTGCTTCAATAATGTTTACATTCTGACAGTATTCGCAATTTTGTTTCGCCCTCTTAACGGCAATTTTTGATATATCTATGCCCAATATGCTGGCCCCTGGAAACGCTCTTGCCAGCATCAATGTATGAGCCCCCTCGGCACATCCTATTTCGAGAATATTCTGGGGGTAAACAGAATATTGTTTGATAGCCTCTATCTGCCTAACGTATTTCCTATTTTCATATTCACATACGAAGTATCCCCAAGGGTCTTCCTTCTTAAAGATTTCTTCAAAATACCTTTTACCGAATATCATAGTGATATCTTCGCAGTAATATCTTCATAATAATAAACCGTCATACACCTCCTTAATCCTGAACTAGCTGGTTACCTGGCCATCTAGGATTCTGCGGGGTTCTCATTATATATCAACCCAACTACTGGGAGTTCGTAGCCAATGGTTGAGAGATTGTAATGTGTATCGCAGGCTAAGGCAAATCCCTTCTCCAGGGTTGCTCTTGGTAATGGATTGGGAAGAGCACACATCAAGGATGATAATTGGGGAGGTAAACAAGGCAAAACCACGTAATCCCGTGAAAGGAAAGGAGGGCCTGTGTGGCTCAAGGAAGCCCTTAATAAGGAAGATTTTCATCTTTGGATTTTGAGGAATCGAGATTTGAGAATCGTGCTGATCAGCCTTGTGTCGCTCGATATAAGGCGACTTCCTTCAATGTTATAAATCTTGTCCCTCTGGTATGCAGATAGCTTATTGTCCTGTCTAGTCTATTCAATGCCTTATCCCCAGTGGCAAATCTCATGTCAAATTTGACATTCGATATTTTAACCAGCTCCCAGGGATGGTAATCTAGGACGACCAAGGGCAAGAAACAAAAGCATAGACTTAGCACTTGCCGGGAAAGCCGGATGGGCAAACGAAGAAAGCTAGATGGCAAGGTGTTAGGAATTTCTATAAGGCTGGAACTACTCCGTCTCGGGGCCCGTTTATAACTCGCTTTTGAAGCATCGTAGACGTATCCAGTTTCCTCTAAGATGGCAAGGGTTTGCACGGTCAGTTTGAAATTCGGCGCTCTGAATCCCAGAGGCTTTGTCCCCGTTATCTTTTGCAAAATCTCTGTCGCCTTCTGAATCCGCTTCCGTTGCTCCTCTACAGCCAGCATATCAAACCTTTCGTGCTCATATCCGTGACACGAGACTTCATGCCTTTGGGAAATCTCAGCAATGAGCCCAGGAAATCTTTCTGCAGCTAGTCCCGTTATAAAGAAGGTAGCTGGCACATCATGTTTGGCAAGAACTTCTAGCATTAATGGTAACCCTTTTTCTACACCCTGCCATGTGTTGAGAAAGGGTGGAGCGTCTTGCTCAACGTCAATCGTGAGAGCAACTTGAGGCATTTTCTCGTAACACCTCTTTATAAACTTGGAGTGTCCTCTCGCCAGCCATCTCCCAGGTAAATCTGCTAGCGGTTCCTACGGCGTTTGCGCTAATCGTCTTTGCTAGCTCCCTATCTTGGATCAGACAAATTATTGCCTTTGCCATAGCATTATCATCTCCTGCGGGATATAGGAGCGCATTGAAACCATCTTGAAAGACTTCGGGAACTCCACCTGCATTTGAGCATACTACTGGCGCACCCGCAGCTGAAGCTTCCAGCAGCGAAAGTCCAAAGGATTCCATTTTAGATGCTAAAGCGAAAACATCAGCCGCTGCCATGAGCTGAGCGACTTTTTCTTTCGCCAGTCCTCCCACCATGAATACTGAATCTGCAATGTTCAAGCCCTTGATCTGGCGAGACAGATTATTCTTTTCCCGACCAGAGCCGGCGATAACCAGCTTTGCATCTGGAACGGCTTTCAATACTTTGGCGAAGGCTGATATGAGCAGATCTGGGTTTTTCCGCTTGATTAGACGCGACGCTGTCACTACAAGAGGCTCGTCACCAATACCCAATTCCTCTCGCATTAGGGAAGCATCTATTTTCCCATTGAAGCACGATGGGTCAACACCATTTGGTACAACGGTTATTCTTTTTTCGGGAAAGCCCAGCAAACGGGAGAAGCGCGCCGATGCCCTGCTTACAGCTATTAGGCGATCAGCCTTCCTGAATGCCAACCCCATGGGGCGCTGCACGAATATTGAAAAAGGTGAGTTCATCGCTGTGTGGCATGTTATGACACAAGGGATTCGGTGTCTGTGTGCAAAAGGAATCACCATTTGAGCCATAGAGGAATAAATGTCCAATCCATGGACCACATCGAAACTCCCATCCAGGATATATTTGTGGCAGCGACGGAAAAGAAGTGGCGAGGCGGCACGGTGGGGATTATTTAGCACTAAGCCTTTCACTCGTTTGATTGTAACCCCAGCAATTTCTTCCTCTTCAGGTTGGGCAGGATGCGCATGGGTGATCACCGTGGCTTCTATACCTAACTTAACCAACTGAAGACTCAACTCAAAAGCATAATGAGGAGCACCACCTATATCAGGGTAGTACTCGTCGCCCACTAATGCTATGTGCATCTATGCTCAACTCTGAACTTCGGGTTTTGCTGCCATCTTGACTCCCAGATAAGAGAACACTCCAGCCCCTACTACAGTGCTCAGAACAAATGAGATTCCTCGCTCGATCACTGTTGCTGCCATTGCCAGATTTAGAGGAACACCAAAAAGGGCAAAAATCGAAATTAATGACCCTTCAATAAGAACTAAGCCTCCTGGTAGAAATGGAATAAGACCAACGAGAGTCGGAAGTGAGGAGGCAACTAAGAGCATGGAAAATTTGGGATGATAGCCTAAGGCTAGAAATATAGTGTAAAGTCGAAAAACGTCAAGCGCCCCCAATAATAATGTCAAACTCCCTATCAACAATAGCTTCTTCCATTTGTCTATCGTAGCGTAAGAACTTGAATAGAAAGTTTCAACTCCTTCTATTGTGTCTTGAGTATTCCCGCGCTTTCCAAACCAACCGAGAACACGGTTTGTAATGCTGCTTATGCCCCTGACTGCAATCCTTTTCTTAAAAAAGAGGCGGGGAATAAAGACGGTTCCAAAAGCGAGTAAAGCCCATGCTGCTATAAGAACCAAATCTAACTGAAGTGACCCCCTCCCAAATTGAAAAAACAAGCCCGCCATTAGAAACGAGACAATAACCAAGGGAGCAAGAATGTGGTCACCAATGATAGAAGCCATACCTGACGAATAACTCGTATTCCCCAGCTTACGCAGCATGTAAACTCTTCCGAATGGGTCGCCACCAACACGTACTCCAGGAGTAATATTATTAAGGAAAATAGTTGCGCAAAGTATCAGATAACGAGCGCCGAAACCTATTCTACAGTTTACGAAAGAAAGTGCAGCTTGCCAGCGGGTGGCCCAAACCCCCACACTAAGAAAATATATGGCTATGGCTAAAGCGATAAATAAGCGGTTGGCACTCCTGACGGCTTCAAACATCTGATAAATGTTCTCCCGCGCTAGAAACCATCCAGCTACTGCCATAAGAATAATAGCGAGAGCTATCCAGAAAACCGACTTACGCAGGTTTATCTTCGGCCTATACTCATTCATGCTGACACCGAACTTGCCACGGGCGCCAAATTTTGGCAACAGTCCGTTAAAAATATGAACAACCTGTGACTTGGATGGAGCCCGAAACAACGAGCAACACTTGAGAGCTAACTTGTCATTGAGCTTGTCAGTTTTAGTTGCCAAAGCTATTTTAAGAAGACTCATCCTAAGTCGTGTATTCTAGCTTGTTTCAGTGTTTTGTGGAAGGGGGGCGAATTAAATCATCCAAAACCTGTCCTAGTCGAAAGCGTTGCTTCACAAAAAAGCCACGAGTTTAACCAAAGAGGATATGTCCTCTATAGTTTCGACTCCATCATTGGTTGAGGAGACAGCTAAGGTCAACGGCAATCGGCTTGAATGAGGCTTTATTGGAAGTTCGGTTGGCAGCATTGAAGTTGATATTTATGGCAATGTCTTTGGCAACGGTCGTTTCGGAGTTGAAGAAGGAACGAAAAATATTATTCTAAGATATAATGTATCATGCAGAAGCCTAGAGAATATTCTAATGTCGCGATTAGATTCTCAATGATTTGCTGGTGACGACTATAGAATATGAGCCCAGGCTTCTTAGCAATTTCAAAAGCATGTGGGGTAGGGTGATGCCCCGGAATATTCCTTATGAACATGATAAGACCTGGGGAGATGGGAATGGCCATTCCCATGTGCGTGCTTCTACGCTTGGAGCTTCACTAACGATACCTTTTGTAAATAAGAGGTTAACTCTGGGCACCTGGCAGCAGATAGTTTTCGTAGATTTTGACAATCGCCCAAGGTCCAGAAAGATTGCTATTCAAATATTAGGCGAGTAGGCAGAATTACAGGATATTCCGGCGAAAAAGAGGTCAGAATAGTGGGCGACAAGAAATTGCTAACTGAAGCTGAGGCTCAATGGATTGCGGAAAAGTTTTTGCTCGCTAAATACTTTCAGTCCAGAATTAAATTCAGCGTCAGCCAGCTCATCACTCAAGATGGTCGCCAAATATATGAGATGCAGGGTAAAATCACTATGAAGTCGGCGGGTTTACTCGACCGGTTCTTCATTGATAAATCTTCAAATACGTATGACTTCAAGATAGAAGTTGATGCTCAACAGGGGCGTGTTATCAACTACGAGCTTATTTAGTTGAGTACTGGACTAATTCTTCACCAATGGATTAGTCTAGCCCATACTTTATCAGAATTTCGGCTCTCCTCTCTGGAAAGAAAGTTGTCACAGGTGAAAGGCCATCCGAACAATTTTCTGCCCTAATAGTGGCTCATTTTCCCTGACGATTAACATTTGTCGTCCTGCTTTAGCCCCGTTCTGTAGTCCCTGCTTGCCTAGACATTATTAACTACTCATCGGACGAATCATATCATCATGCCCGTATGTTATTAACCTGTCTTGATCAAGACTGAAGAGATAGAGGTAAAGACGAGAGAAGGACGCCGCAAACACTAATTCGTTAGTGCTTCTATGTATATGCCGTTTTTATCGAGTGCCCACCAAGTCATATTATTCTCGGAGAAGATTGATTTGGATAGTTCATATTTAGGATTAGGGCATAAGTAGGCATCCAGTGTCTTGACGTTCATGGCATAGAGCTCGAATCTAAGGATAAGCACTGCATTCAATTCGGAAGCAGATTCACGAGACCATCTACCATTCCCTTCCCGAAAAATTGCCTTAGGAGATTTTGTGTAGTCTTCGACGAGACTTCCATACAGAAACCTTCCAATATCTTCTCTTTCAACATTTGAATTGAAATCGTTAATCACGCATATGGAAGGGATGTCCTGTACTGAAACTTGAATTTTATTTTGACCAAGCCTCACTTGCAGGAAATCTTGAATTTGGGACCAACCGCCATATCCATAAGAAGGATGAGAGGCATCAGGGGCTATCTCAATTTTAATCAAAATGCCACTTTTTCCCTTATAAGTGATTGTTTGCTTACTTGATATAGGTAAGTATCCAAGTATTGAATTTTCAATATCTTGCAACAAATTGCTTTTCTCGCTTTTGTAATCGTAGCCACTTGGATAACGGAGGAGATGAAACCGCTCTACTTTTAGTTGTTTTTCGTGGCAATATTGGGCTAAGTCTCTTACCAACCGTTTTTGATCAAGGAAATGTTTCTCACCAAACAGAGTCTTAACTTCAATAAATATGGTACTTCCCATGCTTTCAACAAGATAATCTCCTTTTCGACCACCCGAGGACGGCGGTTCAACATTTAGAATCTTGAAACCTTGCTTCTCTAGCCATACACCCACCATTAACTCGCTAACTGAAGACCAGTAATCCTTTGGCGTATTCCCTGTTAGTTTTGACCTTCTTTCTTCATTGAGAATCCCGTACTTGTATGCAAATCCTAGGCAATTATTTAACTGTTTTCTGCGGGGTTCGAATATCAGCTTTGAACTGTCTGGCACGCCTGAGGCTATTATGCAGCTTAGTGTTAATGCCTCATGGGATGGTGAATATGCGAGTATAGGGATCTGTTCTTCCTTACAGCAATTTACTAAGTGCGGATATTCAATTAGGTGTTGGAATTGCATCATTTTGTCAATCTTTATTATTCTTGCTATATGTAGTCAACAGAAATGGAATGACGGGGCCTTCGAAAAATAGCGAGTGCTTTCATGGATACGCCTCTGTTCCTGCTACCTGGCAATTCTATTATAATCCCTTTTAGCTCTTAAAGTCCTGCTTTATTTCTTCATTCAGGTCCAGCTAAAAAGGTCATTCAGCAACTGCCGCCAGTGATTGCCGCGCTTCGCTCGCAATGACAGTGAACGCTCGCAGGTGCAATTATTTGACCAATGCTGTGCAAAACGCTATCTTTTACGCAAGCCTATAACTGGCTGGGTTCGCATGATGGCATTCGAGGCAAAATGCAGCACTAGCGCTATGGGCATAATGCCCCATAAAGATGTTGAGCGGGCACTGGAGCTTGCTTTGAGCCTGGATATCCCGTTCTGGCCCCAGCTTCCCAAGGTGAGCTTGCATGAAGATATGTATGTTCAAACATCGCAGAATTTTCCCGGTATAGCTATTGACTTTGACAGGGAGAGGCTTGCCTTTAACACTGCACGATTTGAACAAGAACTTGACGATTACTTTGTGAAAATGGACCTCCCCGAGACCTTTGCCCTCACCGCGGAGTATTCTGTAGTATTCCACAAGTTTCTCTCCAAGGAGCTTCAAGGTTATAAGGCTATCAGAGGACAGGTCACCGGTCCAGTGAGCTTTGGCTTTAAGGTGCTTGATGAGAGTCTTAAGCCAATCATTTATAACGATGCTGCAAGAACCATTCTGTTTGATTTTATTCGGAGGAAAGCCAATATCCAGTATCAGGAGCTTGAGGAAAAGAATCCCAATGCCTTTGTCTGGCTAGATGAGCCAGGGCTGGGTTATGTCTTCAGTGGTCTTTCGGGATACAATGAGCAACAAGCTAAGGAGGATTATCATAATTTTATTGAAGGCTTAGAAGGTCCCAAAGGGCTGCATCTCTGTGCTGAGGTAAACTTGCCCTATTTATTGGAGTTAGGAGTAGAAATCCTATCCTTTGATGCCTACCAAATTGGGTTTATGCCCAAGGAATATGCTGGTAGCGTGGCTGAATTTATCAGGAAAGGCGGGATTATCTCCTGGGGCATTGTCCCCACAGAATCCACAATTCTGGAGAAACAGACACCAGAAACGCTGGCTACGATTCTCTCAGATTACTGGGAGGTAATCTCGCAAAATACAGGTTTGTCCTCGAATCAGATTGCAGAGCAGGCGTTAGTGGCACCAGCCAGATGCTGCCTTAGCGATTTAGGTCAGGTTAACACAGGCGGTAAAACAGCAAGCGAATGCCAGGTCTCAAGCGTTGAGGAAGAGCTTGTTGAGAAAGCATTTGCCTTCTTGCCAAAGCTCTCGCAGATACTGAGAGATAAGTATGGTGTATAAGGAATAGGATTCAATTCTTGTTGAGGGCTTTGTCCTGAGGTCTCAGCCCGAGGGGTTTATGCCCAATTCGATTCGAGACGCTATAATTATAAGAGAAGAGCAATATGAAAGTATTAGGCATTATGGGCAGCCCCAGAAGGCAAAGCAATACCGAAATCCTTCTTGATAAGGCGCTGGAAGGTGCCAAGGAGGCAGGAGCCGAGGTCGAGAAGGTGCTGGTCTCAAAACTCAAAGTCTCCCCCTGCCTGGAAATATGTGCCTGTCTTAAGGATGGCAACTGTGCGATTAAGGATGATATGCAATTGCTCTATAAGAAGCTTCTGGAAGCGGATCACATTGTCTTTGCTTCACCGATATTTTTCTATGGTATTACCAGCCAGGCGAAAGCGATAATAGACAGGTGTCAAGCGCTTTGGGTAAGAAAACATATGCTGGGAATGGAAGCGGATCACCGAATGCGAAGAGGGGTGTTTATTTCAGTTGGTGCTACTCGAGGGAAAAGCCTCTTTGATGGCGCAGTGCTCACGGTGAAGTACTTCTTTGATGCTATAGGCGTGAAATATTCTGGCGATTTGTTAGTTAGGGGGATTGATGACAAAGGTCAAATTGAGGAACATCCTACGGCTCTGCAAGATGCGTTTCGCCTTGGCCAGGAACTTGTATTTCCAGATACCCGCGCTGATTCTGCAGCTTTCGTCTGATGCTGGTAGCTCGCCAACTTCCTCTTCATGCCGCTTGACAAATTAGTAGGAAAAATCATACAATACTGACATAACTTATGCGGGAGTAGGAATGGAGCAAGGAGATAGGCGTGCAATCGGTAGGTGTTTTGGTTCTACTACGGTTGGTCCTCGAGGCCAGTTGGTGATTCCGGTAGAAGCCCGGAAGGAACTGAGCATAGATGTTGGCAGTAAACTTCTGGTTTTCAGTCATTTTGGGAATAGGGGACTTATTTTCGTCAAGGTTGAGGCAGTGGAAGAGCTACTTAATATCATGAGCCGCCGGCTCGATGAGTTTGCCAGGTTAGTAAGGGAAACCGAAGCTGCCGATGATACCGGAGCACAAGGTGAAGGCGATTGAAGTCAAGAACTTGACCAAGGTGTTTGGTCATCTGGTTGCTGTAGACCATATTTCCTTTGAAATCGAAGAGGGGGAGGTTTTTGGCTTCCTTGGTGCCAATGGTGCAGGAAAAACAAGCACTATCATGATGCTGGCTACGGCACTAAATCCCAGCTCCGGCACAGCCACGGTATGTGGTTATGATATCATGAAGGAACGGGACCAGGTCAGGAAATGCCTGGGCATCGTCTTTCAAGAACTGAGCCTGGATATTTATCTGACAGGCAGGGAAAACCTGGACTTTCATGCCAGAATATATCACCTTCCCAGAAAACTTAGAAACGAGAGAATATCTCAGGCTTTGGATTTGGTGAAGCTAGAAGATAAACAAGACATACTAGTGAAATTTTACTCTGGTGGCATGCAACGCAGACTAGAGATAGCCAGAGGAATGCTAAATCGTCCCAGGGTCCTATTTCTGGATGAGCCAACTTTAGGCCTGGATGTGCAAACGAGAAGGCTTCTATGGGATTATGCCAAGCGCTTGAATAAAGAATCAGGTACCACGATATTGTTGAACACTCACTATGTTGAGGAAGCCGACCATCTCTGCGATAGAATAGCTATTTTGGAGCAAGGAAAGATCGTGGCAATGGGTACACCCAAAGATTTGAAGGATTTTGCAGGGGATAGCGTGCTTTCTATTAAGCTTTCTCAAGAGGCCCTAACTGATGAGTTTGCGAGTTTGCTAAATGGAATGAGTTGGGTCAAGAAGGTTAGCAGGCATGATGCTCAGCTGGAGATAAGCATAGGAAATGAAGGAATGAAGATGCCTGAGGTAGTGAGATTTGCACGAAACCGTGGATTTGCTATTTCCTCGATTAGCGAACGTAAGCCCAGTTTGGAGGACGTTTTTCTACACTACGCTGGGAAGAAGTTGCGGAATGAAGAGCATGAGTAGGGTTATAGAGATTGAAGGCCTGACGAAGGAATTCGATGGGCTGATAGCTGTGGACCAGGCTAGCCTGAACATTGAGGGGGGAGAAATTTTTGGTCTGCTCGGCCCGAATGGAGCTGGCAAGACAACAGCCATCAAGATGCTGTGCACCATACTAAATCCTACGTCAGGTTCAGCCAAGATTTGCGGCTATGATATCGTACATCAAAGGGACAAGGTTAGAGAATGCATCGGAATTGTGTTTCAGGATCCAACCATTGACACATTCCTAACTGGTAGGGAAAATCTGGATTTCCATGCCCGAATGTATCATATGGATGGGAAAACCAGGGATAAAAGGATTGCGGAGGTGCTGGTCTTTCTGGACTTAAAGGTAAGGGAGAATATCAGGATTGGCCATTGCTCCGGCGGCATCCAGCGCAGGTTTGAGGTTGCCAGGGGATTCTTGAATCATCCCCAGGTCCTATTTTTGGATGAGCCTACTCTGGGTTTGGATGTGCAAACAAGACGGAGTCTGTGGGATTACATCAAGGTATTGAACAAAAAAGAAGGTACAACCATAATTCTAACTACCCACTATATAGAAGAGGCGGATTATCTCTGCCACCGGATAGCTATTATGGATCATGGCAAGATAGTAGCAGTGGATGCGCCTGAAAATCTGAAAAAGGTCATAGGTCTAAATTTGGTTTCACTGCAAATAGCGCAGAATAGGAGTGACGGTCTGGTCAATTTGTTGAAGGAGCTTGATTGGGTAAAGGAGATTGAAGAACATAATGGTGTTGTAGAACTAAGTATCGATGGTGCCGAAGAGAAAGTGCCCGAGCTTATTGATTTTGCCGATGAGCATGAGTTTGTCATATCATCCATCGAGTTGCGCAAGCCGAGTCTGGAGGACGCTTTTGTATACTATACTGGAAAGACCATAAGGGAGGAAGGGGGAAGTTTGAAAGAACTGTGGAAATCAATGATGACAAGAAGCAGGGGTAGAAGATAACATGCAGATAACTGAGTCCCGGCGAATTATAGACCCGTTGCCGATTTACACCATGTGGCTGCGGGAGATGAAGCGGTTTTTGAGAATAAAGGCAAGAATTATCGGCTCATTATTAATGCCATTCCTTTTTCTTGTTTTTCTGGGCTTGCCAATGAGCTTCATCCCTGCCAGGGAAATACCAGGGATACCAGCTGGCATAAACTTTCTTGATTTCCTGGCTCCGGGGATAGTGGGCATGACTTTGCTCTTCGCTGCAACTATGGCGGGGGCATCTGTTATCTGGGATAAGGAGTTTGGCTTTCTCAAGGAGGTGCTGGTGGCTCCAGTTAACCGTTTTTCTGTCATACTAGGTAGAAGCCTTGGTGGCATAACCGCAGCGACAATTCAGGCTATTATTATAGTGGGAGTAGCCGTGGCTTTGGGAGTCAAATTGTCTGGGGTGTCAGGCTTCTTTTTAGCGATAGTAGTGATGATTCTCACCTGTGCTACTTTTACAGGATTTGGCCTGATTCTTGCCGCCAAATTGACTGATACTGAAGGT
>DAOUMB010000083.1:0-6432 GCA_034414335.1 Dehalococcoidia bacterium | reverse complement strand
AGAATGGGATACCCGTTCATCGCGTAGTTTTTCAGGAGATAACCAAGGAGGCAGTTCAAGAGGCCTTCCAAAGCCCCCGCTCTATTGAGATGAACCTGGTGAATGCCCAACAAACCAGGCGTATTCTCGATAGACTTGTGGGCTACAAACTGAGTCCGCTCTTGTGGAAAAAGGTGCAGAGGGGACTTTCTGCAGGTAGGGTTCAATCAGTGGCGGTGAGGATGATTGTCGACCGCGAACAGGAGATTAAAGACTTCATTCCCCAAGAATATTGGATTATCGAAGTCGAGCTAGCTCCACCTGGGGAAAGAGAGGCGAGTTTTAAAGCTAGGCTTGTAGCTCTAGCCGATGGCACCAAGCTGGATATTGGCAATAAAGATGAAGCAGACAGGGTTGTCGCTGATTTGGAAAAGGCTGAATATGCAGTTGCGGCAGTACAAACCAAACGGGTAGCTCGTCAACCGGCTCCGCCTTTTATCACCAGTACCTTGCAGCAAGAGGCCTGGCGAAAACTACACTTCACCGCCGGGCGAACTATGACTATTGCACAACAGCTTTACGAAGGCTTGCCCCTGGGAAAGAAAGGCTCCGTGGGGCTTATTACCTATATGCGCACTGATTCTACCCATGTGGCTGCCTCTGCCCTAAGCGAGGTGAGAGAGTTCATCGGCGAGAAATACGGAGCTAAATTTCTCCCACCAAAGCCACGTAGTTTTGCCAGGAAAGCAAAGTGGGCCCAAGAAGCTCATGAAGCAATCCGTCCCACTAAAATTCACCGCGAACCGGAGCAGATTAGGCCATTTCTTAATTCAGAGCAGCTGAGGCTTTATGAGCTTATCTGGAAGCGTATGGTTGCCAGTCAAATGGCAGCAGCTTTATATGATACGACCAACGTGGAGATACAAGCTAGCAATGCCAGCCACCAACCAGAAGCAAATAGGCTTTCGAAAAATTCGCGGAATTTTTTGGGTGAAAAGCAATCTCAGGGCTATCTGCTCAAAGCAACCAGTTCTATTATCAAGTTCCCCGGATTTATAACCGTTTACAGCGAAAGCAAGGACGAAGATGAACGAGCGGAAAGCTTTGTTTCTTTGCCTAAGTTGAGAGTTGGTGATAGATTAACTTATCTGGGAACCTTTCCCGAGCAATACTTCACCCAACCACCACCCCGCTATACCGAGGCAACACTGATAAAAGCACTGGAACAGAATGGAATCGGGCGTCCTAGTACCTATGCCCCTATTCTGTCTACCATTCAGGAAAGAGATTACGTAAACAAAGCAGAAGGCAAGTTCTACCCCGGTGAACTAGGGATAATTGTCAACAAAATCCTGACTGAACATTTCCCCAGAATCGTTGATCTTGGTTTCACGGCGCAGATGGAAGGACAATTAGACAGGATAGCTCAGGGCAAATATGAATGGATAGCTGCTTTGAAGGAATTTTATCCTCCCTTCGAAGACATGTTGCAAAAGGCTTGGATAAATGTAGAAAAGGTTAACATGACCCAGATGACCGAGGAGACATGTCCCAATTGTGGTTGTCCCATGGTGATAAGGGTCGGAAGATTCGGTAAATTTCTAGCCTGTAGTGGCTATCCAAACTGTAAAACAACGATGCCCTACTTGGTTAAAATCGGAGTTCCTTGCCCCCAGTGTGGTGGCGAGCTTGTGAAAAGAATCAATAAAAAGAAGAAAGTGTTTTATGGGTGTAGCAAATTTCCCCAATGCCAATTCGCCATAAATCGCAGGCCGTTAGCTCAGCCTTGTCCCGGCTGTGGCAAGCTCTTGGTACAAGACAGGGGGGATTGGGCCAAATGCACAGTTTGTCAGCGTAAAGTTAGACTATCCGAGTTGGAACTAGAGAAAGAAAAAGAGGGGGTAGCTTTATGAAAATCTTGGTTATCAATGGACCAAATTTGAATATGCTGGGCAAAAGAGAGAAGTCAATTTATGGAGAAAAGACTCTGAGCGAAATTGATGCACTACTGAAGGAACAAGGCGCAGCATTGAAAGTGGAAATAGTAACATTTCAGTCTAACCATGAAGGAGCGCTCATAGATTTTCTTCAGGAACAAGCAGATTCAGCCGATGGCATAATCATTAACCCTGGTGCCCTAACCCACTATGGATTTTCCCTGCTTGATGCCCTAGCTGACACCAAATTGCCGATAATCGAAGTCCATTTATCTAATATTTACAGCCGTGAGGAATGGCGGGCGGAGTCTGTAATAGCCCCGATAGCTAAAGGGCAGGTCAGCGGCTTAGGCTGGAGGGTATATATTGCTGCGTTGGAGGCCCTGGCGGGCGAACTGAAGGGAGAAAGCATTTAACTGCTAACCTGACCATGAACCCTGAGAAAGGGAAACTCGTCCCTTTCCTGCCAGTGCTATCTTATATAGCTGGGGCACAATTCTGATAGGGATAGTTTGCAAGAGTTTGTTATTGACCTAAATCCCAAGCTTAACGCCCTTCGAGCGCTTCGTTAACGAGCCTGTCAACCTTCCGCATAGTGGGGTTAGTTCTTCTCAAATGGGTATAAATCGGATTTTTTTGGAAGGCGCGTTCCTTGTCCTTAGCCTCGTGAAATAATGTCCGCAGTTCATCATTCTTGAGGCGCCAGAGGCCCGATATTTGTTTAACTACCAGCTCGCTGTCTAAATAACAATATACTGTATCGCGAGTGTGTTTTGCCGCCAGGTCGAGACCTTTGATTAACGCTTTATACTCGGCGCGATTATTCGTCGTATGCCCGATACATTCTTTAAATCTTTCAATTTCATTGCCTCGCTCATCCAACAGCAGTACGCCAATAGCCCCCGGCCCCGGGTTGCCTCTACTCCCTCCATCGGTAAACAGCTTCACCGTGTTCATCTATTTTAAAATGTTTCACTTTCTGCGCTGGGTATGGCGGAGAGGGTGGGATTCGAACCCACGGTCGCCAAAGGCGACACACGCTCTCCAGGCGTGCCTGTTAAGCCACTCCAGCACCTCTCCACGGAGAGGGTGGGATTCGAACCCACGAGGCATTTCTGCCTACCGCTTTTCGAGAGCGGCACCATCAACCACTCGGTCACCTCTCCCTGATTACATAGCCAATTATATCATACGGAGTGTCTTTGGCTGGACGATGCTTGGCGGGTTTCCCTCCTATGTAGTATGATTGTTTTGCCTTGCTTGATTTCAGGAGCCACCTTTGATTTGGTTCAAGTTCGTTATCTGCCTGGCTATTATCTTGTTTGCGGGAACAAAGCTGGCTCGGTATGGGGATGCCATCGCCGAGAAGACGGGGTTGGGGCGGTTATGGATAGGGCTGGTGCTTCTTGCTGCTATCACCTCTATACCCGAGCTGGTGACAGGGATTAGCGCTGCTGCCGTAGTGCACTTGCCTGATTTAGCCCTGGGCACCCTCTTTGGAAGTTGTTCCCTTAACCTTGTCATCCTGGCTTTGCTGGATATCTTCCACCAGCGAACTCCGGTCTTGACCGAAGCAAGTCCAGGGCACGTCATTTCAGCCGGCTGGGGAATATTGCTTATGGGCATCGTAGCGGGGACTATCTTTGCCGGGGAAAGGGTCTCTGGATTAGCCTTAGGGTGGCTGGGCATCGTGAGCATTGTGATTCTCATAGTGTATTTGCTGGGAGTGTGGTGGATGTTCCGCTATGAGCGTGGTCAGCAATTACTTGTAGCTCCAGCCAGCTCTCAGAAATATGAGCAGTTTACCACAAGAACGGTGTACATCAGATTTTCTCTGGCAGCGGCGGCTGTTGTTGCTGCTGGTATATGGCTATCGTTCATCGGCGATGAAATTGGTGAGGCGACTGGTTGGAGCGCCACTTTTGTCGGTAGTTTGTTTCTGGCAATTACCACTTCCATGCCTGAGTTAGTAGTCACCATGTCGGCCCTGCGTCTGGGCGCCATAGATATGGCTGTCGCAGACATATTGGGGAGTAATATGTTCAACATCGCTATCATTGCCCCAGTGGACCTTTCCTATACTCAGGGGCCTATTCTTTCTGTGGCGTCAAGCAGTCATCTTATCACTGCTGCTGTGGTAACGGTGATGAGCGTTGTGGTTATTGTTGCGCTCAGGTTTCGGCAAAGACACAAGGTTTTTGGGGTGCTTAGCTGGTATGCGCCCGTCTTAATCGTGATTTATATTCTTGGCGCTTACGCCTTATTTAGTTCAGGGGTAGGTTTGTGATAGACTATTGAAATATTGAGCGGCCCCTGTAGCTCAGAGGATAGAGCGCTGGCCTCCGGAGCCAGGTGCAAGGGTTCGAGTCCCTTCAGGGGCAGTTATATGGAAGGAGGAGGCAAATCATGGCTGCTATTGGAAAGGAACTGGCAGGTGAAATTCTACAAAGGCTTGGTTTTGCTGCGGGGAAAAATATTAGGTCTTGCATAGACAGGATAAACCAGGAACTAGGTAGCTCTCCTGACGCAGAAACTAGGCAGCTTTTGGAAGAATACAAGGAAGATTTCCGCAATCTATTGGTGCAAGCATATGCAATCATGGGTAAGCTTTCGGCCGATAGCGAAGACCCTAAAGCTGCTCAGGGAATGATTAGTATCACGAGGGAAATTGCTGGAGGAGCAGGATGATTAATCTAGATAGAGCAGCAAGCATAGCTAAAGATTTCCTTACCAGGACTTGCGGATTGGACATTTACGAACTGGAGGAAATAGGTCTGGAAGGCGAAAGATGGGTAGTTGTCTACAAGCCTCACTATGGTGCTGGCTTATACACAGTTGAAGTGGATAAGGGAAGCGGTGATATTCTGAATTTTAAGAAAAAGTCCTGACCAGGAGGAATTCAAAAGTCTGAAATGGAGCTTCTTGAGGTAAGGTGGCATGGTAGAGGGGGATTGGGGGCGGTAACTTCTGCAGAATTGGTTGCCCGCGCTGCTATAAGCGAGGGGAAGTATGCTCAATCATTTCCCAGCTTTGGACCTGAAAGAAGAGGAGCGCCGGTTCTCGCTTTTCTCAGGGTAAGCGACGAATTCATTAGAATCAGGACAGCTATCTATGAGCCTGATGTAATAGCTGTGCTCGATCCGGGGTTGTTGTATACAGTTGATGTAACATCAGGGCTTAAAGAGAATGGCAAAATCATAATTAATTCCAGGAAATCGCCCGATGAACTGAAGTCTGAATTTGAATATAAATGGCCTGTAGCTGCGGTTGATGCCACAAAGATTGCCAGGGAAACCATAGGGCTACCTATTAGCAATACCGCCATGATTGGTGCACTATTGAAGGTTACCGAGATTGTGAAGATGGATTCCCTGGCAGAACAGTTACAGGAGCGTTTTGGCCTGCGAGCAGGGGTAAATATCGAAGCCATGAAGAGGGCCTACCATGAAACTGTGATAAAGGAGTAAGAGATGGCGGACAAGCTAACCTGGAAGGATATGGAAGTTGGCAATATAGTAAAAGAACCGGGGAATGCTAGCTTTCGTAAGACTGGTGACTGGAGGACGGAAAGGCCCATACTGGATAAGGAAAAATGCATCAAATGTGCCTTATGCTGGATTAATTGTCCTGATGCTGCCATAAAGCCCACTGAGGAAGGATATTACGAGGCTGACCTTTATTACTGTAAAGGATGTGGTATTTGCGCTAAAATATGTCCGGTGGAAGCTATAAGCATGGTGGAGGAGGAGGAAAAATGAGCAAAAGAGTCGCGTTAGAGGCTTCGCATGCCGCTGCTGAAGCGGCTAAAATGGCTGATGTTGATGTAATTTCTGCCTATCCCATAACACCCCAGACGCACATTCCTGAAAGGCTTGCCGAGATGGTAGCCGACGGCGAGTTGAGCGCTGCTTATATTCCGGTTGAGTCGGAGCATTCGGCCATGAGCGCTTGCCTGGGAGCTGCCGCAGTGGGGGCCAGGACTTTCACGGCTACCGCCGGCCAGGGATTGGAGCTCATGCATGAGGTCGTCTATGTAGCTTCATCCATGAGATATCCCGTGGTTATGGCGGTGTGCAACAGGGCTCTCTCTGCGCCCTTAAGCGTCTGGGGAGACCATTCCGATGCCATGTCTGTCAGGGATACTGGTTGGATACAGGTATTTTGCCAGAATAACCAGGAAGCGTTTGACCTGACCCTGTGGGCCTTTCGCGTTGGCGAGGACCCCAATGTCTTGTTTCCGGTTATGGTCCATCTTGATGGGTTCACGTTATCACACGTAACAGAACCGGTGATTTTACCAGAGCAGAGTGAGGTGGATAGATTTCTCCCCAGATTCCAATACCCCTTCGCCCTGAACCCTGATAAGCCAATGACCCACGGGGCTTTTGGGCCACCGGAAATATACTCCGAGACAAAGTTGGCCCAGGAAGTGGCATTCAGAAACTCCAAGGAGATAATACTCCAGGGGTGGAAGGAATTTGGAGACATTTTCGGCCGTTATTATCATCCTGTGGAA
>DAOUMB010000082.1:0-2188 GCA_034414335.1 Dehalococcoidia bacterium | reverse complement strand
ATCGTGGATAAAAGGTAAAACCATTCATGAGCAGGCTAACGCCGACCATTCGGCCATTTATCGAAGGACTTTCGAGAAATCATTTCCTCTAACCCTTTAAGGATATTGACGCCTGCTCACAACCCAGAATGTAAAGTTGGCTTGCATTGACTGCCTCCGCGTGACAGGATAATCGGAAACAGACTCGATACATTCTGTTACAGCAAGGAGGAGTTATGCAGACGACACAAACAGAGATAGACTCAGGACAAGCTGTCTGGGAAGCGGTATTGGAGCGCGGCTGCGGGTTAGATGTTCATCAGAAGACGGCTACAGCCTGCCTTCTGATTGGTCCGCTGGAAGAGCAGCCGAGGGAATATCTTCGTACGTTTCATACAACCACACGAGGACTTCTGGGGCTTAAAGACTGGCTTCAACAGAATGGTTGCACTCATGTAGCCATCGAAAGTACAGGTGTTTACTGGCGGCCGGTGTATCACATTCTGGAAGATCTGGTGACTTTACTTCTGGTTAATGCCCGTCACATGAAGCAAGTACCGGGGAGGAAAACAGACCTCAAAGATGCCCAGTGGATTGCACGCCTTTTGCGGTGGGGTTTGCTGAAACCAAGCCTCATACCTCCTACACCGATTCGCGAGTTAAGAGATCTCTGCCGATATCGCCGGAAACTGATCGAACAAACTTCAAGTGAGAAGAATCGAGTGCAGAAAGTCCTGGAGGATGCCAATATCAAGCTAGCTACGGTAGCCAGCAATGTCTTCGGTGTCTCCGGTCAAGCCATTCTAAAAGCACTTTTAGACACAGATATGACCCCGGAGGAGATGGCTAACCTGGCCAAAGGTAAGCTACGAGACAAGATACCACAACTCATCGAAGCGTTAGAAGGTGAGATAAGCGATCAACATCGTTTTCTGATTCGTATGCATCTTGAGCATATGGGCTACCTCAAAGAGACTGTAGCTCTACTCGACCAGAGAATCACAGAAAAGATACAGCCCTATGAAAATAAGGTTGAATTAATCAGAACTACACCGGGCTTCGATAGGGTATCAGCTCAACACGCCTTTGTTGAGATAGGAGGTGATATCAGCCTTTTCCCGTCAGAAAATCACCTTGCTTCATGGGCAGGACTATGTCCTGGTAATAATGAGAGTGCTGGCAAGCAGAAGAGCGGACGTACTACTAAAGGAAACATCTGGCTTAAAAGTATTTTAGTACAGACGGCTCATGCCTCTTGTCGTACGAAGGATACATACCTTAAGAGCTTCTATCGCCGTGTAGCTACCAGGCGTGGCAAAGGCCGGGCTATCATCGCTGTAGCACACAAACAACTGCGTGCAATCTATCATGAACTGCTTGAGGACAAATCATACCTGGAGCTTGGAGGGGATTTCTTTGACCACCTTAACCAGAAGGCTCTGGAGCAAAGGTTAACTCGCCGTTTGGAGGATTTAGGTTATAGAGTAGAATTGTCTCTTGTCAGCACGACGTAGACTTCCATTCAAGGCGGTAAGCCGGCGGGATCATGGGTCGTCGAAAATTTGAGGTTAGACCTCGAGGTAAAACCTGACCCGGTGGCATAGAAGCACAACACATCGTCATCCCGCCCGCTGGGCGGGGTACGCAGGGGAACTTATCATCAACGTGAGTCACCTCCCACGTCTTACCGTATAATAAAACATTTGTCTCTCAGGAGAGAATTTTCCTGAGTTTTGGAAGGCTATTATTGTACCTATTTACTCAGCTTCACGCCACTTTACAGGGGAACTACCGTATTAATAATAGCCGGCATGAGCTCCTTCCTCACCCCTTTTACCTCATCCTCGGTAAATATTGCCCTTCCCTCGATTGGCCGGGAGCTATCATTGAATGCGGTGGCATTAAGCTGGGTAGCAACTGCGTACCTGCTGGCGGCGGCTACCTTCCTCGTGCCCTTCGGGCGAATTGCTGATATCTATGGCCGGAAGAGGGTTTTTCTGTTCGGCATCACTATTGATGCCATTGCCTCCATTCTCTGTACCACCTCGGGTTCCGAAGCCTGGCTTATTGCCTTCAGGGCGATGCAGGGCCTGGGTGGTGCCATGATATTCGGCACTGGTATCGCCATTTTAACATCGGTTTTCCCCGTTCAGGAGCGAGGCAGAGCCTTGGGGATAAATGTGGCAGCAGTTTATACCGGCCTCTCGGT
>DAOUMB010000081.1:0-10284 GCA_034414335.1 Dehalococcoidia bacterium | reverse complement strand
GTGTATCGCTGCTACGGATATACCTACAGCAGCGATTATGTCTATTTCCCTGATAGGGTACGAGAGCTTTTAGAAGGTGGTCTGTTGACTTCTTATATCGCTTTGCCCCCTGATGGCGAGACCGTTGGCCATATAGCACTGCGCATGGAACAACCGAACGCTAAAATTGGAGAGACGGGGCAGGCAGTAGTTGACCCACGATATAGAGGCCATGGTCTTTACAGAAAACTAAGAGAATTCTTGATGGACAATACCAAAGAAAGAGGGATGTATGGAACCTATGGTGAAGCTGTAACAGTTCACCCATATACTCAGAAGGTGATGATTGCGCTCGGAGGGTGCGAGACGGGTGCTCTTTTGGCCTTCACTCCTGCAACTATGTTTTTTAAGAAAATTCAGGAAGAAGGTCAGCAGCAGCGTCGAACTGCCATTCTTCTTTATGCCAAGGCTAATGAAGAGCCACTACGGGATGTGTTTCCACCGTTTCATCACCAGACAATGATCCGTAGTATTTATGAGAGAACTAAATTGAGACGAAACATTAGGAATCCATCTGACCTCAAAGGGCAGGTAGAGGTCCCGCCATCTTCCCAAGTAGATGTGAAAGTGCAGACCGAAGCAAACCGAGCTTTTATTCGCGTAACCCAATATGGGGCTGATTTGGAAGAATTGGTGGGATTTCGTCTACGGGAGCTTTGTCTGCGTCACATTGATGTAATTTACCTTGATCTGCCTTTATCTCACCCAGCTACGCAGAAATATTGTGCATCCATGGAAGTGCTCGGATTCTTTTTTGCTGGAATCATCCCTGAAATCTTTGACGGTGATGTGCTTCGTTTGCAATATCTTAATAATGTGGACACTGACCTTGAAGAGGTTCAAATTGCCTCTGATTTTGGGAAAGAACTGTTTGCTTACGTGGTTAAAGCACAGAGAGCGTAATCAGATTAGAAAACTAAGGAGGAAGCATGAATTCTTATATCTCAGAATATAGACAAAAATTGACCACACCCCAGAAGGCTGTAGAGACAATAAAGAGTGGCGACACCATCGTACATGGCATGATTAATGCTGAACCTCCTGCCCTTTTGGCTGCTATTGCTGACAGGGCTAGAGAAGGTGACCTGAAAGACATCAAAATATTTTCTATGGCTCCTCAAGAACATGCTATCAAAACGGTTCTTGCTCCGGACTTGTCCGACTGTATTCAAGCCTATTCCTGGTTTGTGAGTGGGGCAGATAGGCGTCTGGTCAAGGTGGGGCTTCACTATTTCGTGCCCAATTACTTCCATCAGATACCAAAGATAATTAGGGATTTCATGGATATAGATGTCACCGTCACTACCGTTTCTCCCGTGGATAACGCGGGCTATTTCAGTTTTGGCACTGTCAATGATTACACTTCCACAGCCGCCAGACACTGCAAAACGCTAATTGTAGAGGTGAATGAGAATATGCCTCGCGTTTTTGGGGACTCCCTCCTACACATTTCTGAAGTGGACGCCATAGTAGAAAATCATGTCCCACTCTTGGAACTGATACCAGCGGACTTGAAGCCTGAAGATGAGATTATTGGTAAATATATCTCCGAGATGGTTCCTGATGGAGCTACTATTCAGTTAGGGTTTGGTGGCATACCCAATGCCATCGCCTATTGTCTCATGGACCATAAGGATTTAGGAATTCACAGTGAACTCTTTTGTTCTAGCATGATAGATTTGATAGAAGTGGGAGTTGTTACTGGACGGAAAAAGACGCTCCACCCGAGGAAAAATGTCTTTACAAACGCTTGGGGCACCCAGAGGATGTATGAATTCATAAACGATAACCCGAGCATGGAAAGCTACCCTGTCTCCTATACCAATGAACCCGCTGTCATCGCTCAAAACGACAATTTTATCTCCATTAACAGTATCATTGAGGTTGACCTATTGGGACAATGCAATGCGGAATTTCTTGCTGGCTCTCAATTTAGCGGCACCGGAGGGCAGCTTGACTTTGTGCGAGGAGCTTTCAATTCTCACGGCGGTAAATCTATCCTCGCTTTTTATTCCACAGCCAGGGATGGAGCGATCTCTCGTGTAGTGCCACGCTTTAAGACAGGCACTGCAATTACTACCCCAAGGATGGATACCCATTATCTTGTTACTGAGTATGGGGTGGTCAATCTGAAGGGTAAATCCACTCGAGAAAGGGCTCTGGATATCATCAGTATTGCTCACCCTGCCTTTAGAGATGACCTATTGCGGCAAGCCGAGGACATGTACCTCATTTAAGCTTCATTCCCTAGAAAAAGGCCAGTCCAAATACAGTGTTCGACTAAGTATAATGACAATAGTTTGAATTGTGCAATTAGACAACAATTGTCAAGAATGCGCAATTGGAGTAAACGACAAAGGTGCCTTCGGCTACAATAGGATAGTGACTGGTTGACCAACCGTTTGACCAACAACTTGACCTGTACTTTGGTAGTGGGTCATTTTGAATGATCTTCTACCTATACTTTTGACTACTTGACTCCCCAAGTAGATTTTGAAGACTATTGGAAAGTGAGAGCGAAGACAAGTCTGAAAATTCTGCCTATTGTCACCCCAGCTCCACTTACTGGACCTAGTAGAGTCTATTGACATACCCGATTCTTGGGTGGTTCCGAACTACAAGTTACTTCATGCTGTTTACGGAGCTCTGCTGTTCGTAGGTAGCCGCTAATAGTTGCTAAGGGCTTTCAGGGGTCTTGACATACCCAGGTCAAGTTCTTTATTATCGTCGAATCTTTCACAGTGTTGCGCACTAGATAAACATTGGTTGAAATGGGCAATTTCAGGACAAACCTGGAAATCAAGACTAAATGCTAAAGGGAGGACCAACGATGAAAGCACTAGTTATAGGCGGGACAGGTGCTACAGGTCCATACATAATAGACGGGCTCTTAAAAAGGGACTACGAGGTGACTGTACTTCATCGGGGGATGCACGAGGCTGACCTGCCTGCTGAGGTGAAGCACATTCACGCTGACCCCCACTGGACGGAAAAATTGCAGGAAGCCCTGGAAGGCAAGAAGTTTGACTTGGTAGTGGTGGATTATGGGAGGCTAAGGCGTATAGCTGAGGTTACCAAGGGTCTAACCTCTCGTATTATCTCGGTTGGTGGATCAATGCCGATATACAAAGGATGGATGAGGATTTCCGAGCCCCACCCCTGGCACTATATGGAGGAATCCCCGGTGCCTATCAAAGAAGATGACCCTCTGGCAACAGCGCCAGGAGTTGACCACTTTGCCGAACGGGCAAGAGCAGCAGAGCAAGCGGTAATGGAGGGTCATCAACATGGTTACTATAATGCCACGCATTTCCGCTATCCCGTAGTCTATGGCCCTCGTCATCCTGGTCCCCCAGAGTGGTGCATCATCCGGCGGGTAAAACAGGGAAGAAAACAACTCATCGTCCCTGGTGGAGGAATGGCGTTGATCTCCCGAGGATTCGCGGAGAATATGGCCCATGGCATAATGCTGGCTGTTGATAATCCCACGGCATCTGCTGGGCAGATATATAACATAAGCGACGAAAGGATACTCACCACTCGGGAGTGGATAAGGCTTGTGGCACAATTGATGAACCATGAGTTCGAATTTGTAGAAATACCGTTCAACATGCTCCGCACTGACTTCAACCACGCTCCCATCCACGCCTTGATTCCCTACCATAGAGTAGTAGATATTGCCAAAATCAGAGACCAGCTCGGATATCGGGATGTGGTGTCTGTGGAGAAGGGGATGGAGATAGCGGTGAATTGGTATTTAGAAAATCCCCTACCTCTTGGTGGGGAGGTGGAGAAGGCCCTTGGTGACCCCTTTGACTATGCCGTGGAGGATAAACTTATCCAGATATATAGCACAGCCAAGGAGCAGCTTACGCAGCAATTCTGGCAGGCGCCAGAGGCCGAGACTATGTGGAGACACCCCTACGCACATCCCAAGGAAAGCGGCGACATGAGGTGAGTGCGCACAGTGCCGCCGAGTGAACCTTGTGGCCTCACTATATGAACATTGCCACGCTTGCATTGGTGCGTTCTTAGACTTGAGTGGCTGTCTATCCGTCCCTACTGTTGTCAGGAAGACCCCACCAAAGACCAGGGTTCTTGATTTCATCCCGTTTCGCTTCCGCCAGGATCCGAACTTGTGGCCAAGCGATGAACAACCGCAACCTGTACCATCAGACCATTAGTTGAAGTACTCAACAATAAGCGCCTCTGTTTAGATACACTAGCTCAGAGAAGTTTGAGAATAGCTTGAGGCTTAATCGTCAACCCGAAGCATAGCTTGAAATTCCTCACCAAATCGCTACCACAGCGTCAAGGCTTGCGTTATAAGCTCTACTCCGTCCCCTTTTTTGTGGCTAACGGTTAAAGCTGCAACTCAGTCGGCAAACCTTGACAAACATTAGGAGAAGTGCTACAAGACAAACACAAACATATTTTATAGAAGCGGGAGGTAGCATTCCATGGTGGAAACGAAGAAAGAATTCACTACATTTTCGGGAATCCCTGTAAAGGAGATTTATACACCGGAGGATGTGGAAGATATTGACTTTGAAAGGGATATCGGGTTTCCGGGAGAACCTCCGTTTACCCGTGGAGTCTACCGCACCATGTATCGCGGACAGTATCCTACCATAAGGCGGTTTAGCGGGGTTGAGACTCCCGAGGACACCAATAAGCTTTTCCGCCATGAGTTGGAGTTGGGCTCGACCGGCCTTGCCATTGCCCCCGATGTTCCTACCTCGACGGGGCTTGATTCTGACAATCCCTTATGTCGAGGTGATGTGGGATTCTGTGGGCCCCCCATAGATTCTGCCCAAGACGTGGAGATCATGTTTGATGGTATTGACCTGGATAAGATAACGACATGGACCTATACAGTTCCGCTCACGGCCATGTATCTTGCTATGGCTGAGAAGAGGGGATACGATTTGAAGCAGATAGGGGGCACATGCCCGGCCATGAGCTTTGCTCTACCGAAGTGTCTTGACTCTCCTTGGTCTGTGGCAATCGAGGGGGACAAGAGGGTAGGCCTGGATTTCGCTGAGTGGACCTCGGAGCACGTTCCCAAGTGGCACAATACGAGTATTAGTGTCTACGGGCCTAAGGATAACTGGATGACTTCCATCCAGGAGCTGGGCATAATGCTGGGTTCTGCAATGGCATCTGCTGATGCCTGGAAAGAAAGGGGCAGGATGCCTCCGGAAACTTTCTTCAGGCGCATATCCTTTGAAACGGCCTGTGGCAATGACTTTTTTGAGGAGATTTGCAAATTGAGAGCTGCCCGCCGTATGTGGGCTAAAATTTGCAGAGAAAGGTATGGCATCACAGAGCCAAGACTTATGCAGTGTCGGATGCGTGTTCAAAATCATGGTTCGATCTGCGTTCCGGAGGAGCCATTAAATAACTTGCTTCGTTGTGGCTTCGGGATGATTGGCGCAGTTCTGGGAGGGGCGCAATCACTGCACCCCACGGCGTATGACGAGGCGCTTAGCATACCCACTGACATGGGCGCTTTGCTTTCTATCAGAACGCTACAGATAATTTACGAAGAGACCGGTGTTACATCCACCGTGGACCCCTTGGCTGGTTCCTACTTTGTGGAGTGGCTCACCAATGAAATTGAACGGTGCACCTGGGACTACATCAAGAAAATTGAGGATATGGGGGGGATGATAAAGGCCATACAAGCGGGGTTCTTCTTAAATGAATACCAGCAAGCCAATCATGACGCAGTTCGTAAGTTGGAAACTGGCGAGAGGGTAGTGGTTGGGGTGAATAAGTACAGACTGCAGCCGGAAGAGGTGCCATATAATGTGCCTGTTTACAGGTTTGAACCCACATGCGCCGAGAGACAGATTGAGAGAGTCAAGAAGCTCAGGAAGGAGCGGGATAATGCCAAAGTCGCAGAGGCGCTCCAGGAAATGGAAAAGGTTTGCCGCGGTGATGAGAATATTATGCCCTCGCTTATGAAAGCGGTCAAGGTGTATGCTACCTTGCAAGAAGTGGTTGATGTATGGCGTAAGGTCTATGGGCTAGATGCCTATGCCAGGATAAGTGTTTAGGAGAAGAAGATGGCTAAAGAGAAACAGGTCAAGGTTCTAATGGCCAAGCCGGGTGTAGATGGGCATTGGCGGGGGATGTATGTTGTGACTTTGGCATTGCGCGATGCAGGCATGGAGGTCATCTATGGCGGGAATATGCCACCCGAACAGATCGCTACGACAGCCGTTCAAGAGGATGTGGATGTAGTAGGGTTGAGCGTAATGACAGGTAGCCCAGTAATTCTAAGCTCAGAGACTATCAAGGAGCTGAAGAAGGTCGGCAAGGAAGATGTATTAGTGATAGTGGGTGGGATTCTCGCTGACCACGATATCCCTGACCTTGAGAAGGCGGGGGTGGGTGGTATTTTTAGAACAGGAACGCCCATCCCGGATATCGTGGAATTTGTTCGCAAACATATCTCTGATACGCATAGCTAGCGGATTATTACCATACTTGTAACTGAACGAGTAGTATGGCATATAATATCTCACAAAATCCCTTACCTCCGCCCACGGTATCCAGGTCCCGGCCTACGGTGCTAGCGGATAAACTGTCATAGGGTGCTTGATGTCTTTATCACGGTGGTATAATGTCTGCGTGCACAAAGTGTATGGTCAGGGTCAGTGTCCTTCTTGTTAAACATAGCTGTGACTAGCTATGCTACGGAGAGAACAGGAAGATGACGAGAAAGATGCGGCCATCAACTTCTGGGGCTTGGCAAAGTACATTCAAGCTGTTTTACCTTCCATGATAGAGCGAAGGCAGGGTGCTATTGTAAACATAGGTTTTGATGCTGGTCGGGTGGGCGAGTCTCTGGCGAGTATATATGGCGCGTGCGAAGCTGGCCTAATAACATTGTCCAAGAGTATAGCTCGGGACTTGGGACGTCGGTACGGGATAAGGCTAAACGTATTATGCCTTGGGCTGACGCTTCCGGGAGACCCACCCGGGCACTACAAGCCAGGTTCGGACGAGGTCGGGGAGAAGAGTGTGTGGAACTATCCCTACTACCCTTCAAATAAGATACAGGACATAATCGCTAACGCTCACCTTTTGGGCAAGATTGGGAAGCCCGATGACATCGCCAATGCGGTACTGTTTCTGGCCTCGAACCGTGCCGGTCACATAACCGGGCAGCCCCTTAGCGTCAGCGGCGGCTATACTATGATATAATAAGGTGGGCAGCCTAAAGCAGCCAGACACAGACGTTGGTTGTTTGATTGCTGTCAGACCCAAGACAAAAATGAAAGGAGATCGAAATAGCAGAGGATAGGACAGATTTTGAGAAGAAGGGGTCTATTGGGATTGTCTGGATTGACAACCAGGCTAAGGGGAATTCTTTGAGCTCGAAGGTGATGGGAGATTTGTCAGAGATCCTTAATATCGTGGACAAAGACAAGCGGCTCCTTCTTCTGATACTGACTTCAAGAGGCAAACATTTCTGTACAGGGATGGATATATCTGGTATAGAAGACACGGAGGCTATGATGGGAAGAACTGATTTTTTTGCGCGTTTACTTCCCCAGATCGAAGACCTTCCGGTGCCTGTTCTTGCCGCAGTCAGGGGGAACGCCTTTGGTGGTGGGTTTGAGCTTGCGCTAGCCTGTGACATGATAATCGCTTCGGAAAAAGCAAACTTCTGTTTTCCCGAGCCGGCCCTAGGGGCTTGCCCGCCCTTTGGAGCCATGAGGCTGGCAGAGCTCGCTGGAAGGATCAGAGCAAAGGAGATAGTGAAGAAAGGCCCTGTTGCGATTCAGATGATAAAGGCTGCTATGAATCGTCACATAGGCGGCTCCGACATGGCATATTGGCAGGGAACCGCCCTGAGCGCTCGGGCTTCCCAAGACTTCGAAGAAGGCGTCAAGGCCTTTTTTGCAGGCAAGGCGCCGCAGTTTAAGGGTAGGTAGTCTTTGTAGACATTTGTAGGCCAATAAGAGTCTTCGACATGTTCATTGAACACCTGGGCAACCATTGGGTGCCGCAATGGCGACTAATGTTAATGCTGCCTTCAGCCATGGCCCTCTTAGGAGGGTGTATTCAACACTAGCTTGGGGGCCGTCCCAGCCCGGCAAGGGAGATAATGTTGCGCTGGATTTGGCTGGTACCGGCGAGAATGGTAGCCCCAAAGAGGATTTATGCTGTTGCATAAGGCCGCCGCCCAAGGGAGGCTGTGATGAGCCCTCAGTTAATTGCCCGTAGAGCCCCAGGACCTGAGTGAAAGTATCGGTCATACGTTGGTAAAATTCTGTAACCATTAGCTTCAATATAGCTGCCTCCGCAAAGGGCATTTGTCCCACATCTAACATCCAGAGCAGCTTGTATTCCAGAACCTGGCATACCTCGGCTCGGTGGACAATTGGCCGACTTTGCTTCGAATATATGGGCTCTCTCGCGGACGCCAGCCATCATACTCAACCGTCTTAAGAAAGGTTACCACTTCGTCGAAGAATAGCCTGGCCCATGTCGTGTTGAAGCTGACTATCCTCTCAAGGCCCAGCGCTGTGCTGATGGCCCGCCAGCCCTCGTTTTCTTCCCCAATCCTATTGGCGACCGGCACCTTGACATTATCCCAGAAAGTCTCATTGGTCCTCTCATTTCCCATGCAGGGCATAGGCCTTATGGTAATGCTGGGTGTCTTCATATCTACAATGAACAGCGAAATACCGCGATGTTTGGGTGTGCTAGGGTTATCCGGCTGCAGCCAGCCTCGCCAGTTTCTGAGCTCCTAGGGTCATTCTTTCTCCAGAAACTCGGTACTGCTTTCCCGAGGCGCTCCACCCCCGCCAGAAATAGGTTAACTCAGGCTGCTTTACCTCACTATCTGAGCATATAGGAGGCTTTTGTTGCCCGAACTGCACATTTCAGACGATTATTTTGCCTGATTGAATTAGTCAAAGCTTTTTGTTACCTCATGAGCAGGCGGTATGTCTGATTATCCTTGGGCTACTCTATTTAACGACTACGGTTAACTCGAAAGTCTGGGCAGCCTTCGTGCCACCTTCCCAAGGTTGACTGTACTCCATGGATATGCTGCTTTGGCCTTTCTTAAGTCCTTTAAACGTCCATATCTCTTTGCCAGGAGCCCCCACTGCACTCCCTTCTTCCGGTGGCTCGTATTTCTGGTCTACCTTCTGCAACACGGTTTCATCACTAATTTTCGTCAACTCCCACTGAAACCCTGTTGAGCCAGGGTTAGACTCCAGAGTTACTATTAACGAGCCACCGACTCCGAGTTCGACTTGCTTGCCTGAGTACGAAGCATCTACCGATACTTCCTGCGGAGCCGGAGCACAGGCAAGCAGGCAGAGCAGAATGGCACCCACAGCAAATGTTAGGACCAGCTTCGATTTCATGTTTTATCCCTCCTTCTATCTTCGGTTTGTCTTTAACCTATACTGCAAATATCTTAAGCTCGACACGCGGCTTGCTAGGCCTTGCGGTACGGAAGAGCCCCAGAGGGCCTTTGAACCCAGGCACAGCATAGCTGGCTGTTTCCGCACCGCATAGAGCGCTATTCAATCACAGGCAGTCACCCGCCTCCCGCCAAGCCAGCGACGAACTGCAGCGTGAAGCTTATCGAGCCACCGGCAGGCAGATTCTGCGTCGGTGACGGGCTAATGCCCGTCAATATTGCCCCAGCAGGGCCACCAGAAGTATAGCTTAGAGTGTAACTCCCGCTCGGAGCATCGGTAAAGCTATCGGGCACTTGGCTACTGGAATCCACATATGGACCGGCAAGGGTATATCTGACCTGTCCCGACCATGGCTGGCCATTATAGGTGGCGCTGACGTACACAGTGCCCTTGGCTTGCGAAACGAAATTCATAGTGAAGGTTCCACTGCCCCCATCAAGCCTCACTGTGTTGGGTGTAGTCCCTACATATGTTGCCCCAATAGGGCCACCAGAACGATAGACTAGAGTATAAGTCCCTGCAGGTAGGTCGTTAAAGGTATCTGGTATGGTAGAACTAGAATCCGTTTCCGGTCCCTGTATGGCATAGTTAATTGCCCCTGAACCAATAGCTGTTCTCCACTCCTCGCCATCAAGAGTAGCCTGCACGGTTATAGTGCCAGTGGCTTGCGAGTAGAAAGTCAAAGTGAAGCTTGCTTGGCCACCAGAAGACAAATACTGTGTTGATCCTGGACTAATACCCCCAAACTGCGCCCCAGAGGGACCACCCGACTTATAGACCAGGGTATAAC
>DAOUMB010000080.1:0-3232 GCA_034414335.1 Dehalococcoidia bacterium | reverse complement strand
GCCATAAACAATGCATCCTCTGAAGCGAATACTAGATCCATTGCTGTAACACAGTTAAATGCCCCATAAATGCAATAGCCGTGCACCATGGCAATAGTTGGCTTGGGAATTCTACGCCATTTTCTCTTTAATGCAAATGAAAAGTATTCATGTTCCTTCAAGAAGGCATCGGGCCATTCAGCTGGGTTTAGCCGCCCTCGGTTCTTTTCCTGCTTCAAGGATATACTACCGTCTGCCATCATAGGTGACGACTCTGGTGAGAGGTGATCATGTCCAGCCGAGAAACAGCTGCCTTCTCCAGAAAGGACGATAACCAGGCAATCTTCATCATCAACAGCACGGTCAAAGGCATCCACCAGCTCCCTATACATGGGATGGCTGATGGCATTGAGGCATTCCGGTCTATTCAATATTATTCTGGTTACTTTCCCCGGCTTATAGATAATACGGGTATAATCCACGATTCTTTCTCCTACTCTTATGAAAGCATAGTGCAAGTTTTTATCGACCTTTTCTCGTTTTCAATTTTTAACCCTTTGCATTATTTTTAGATTTAAGTCGTCCTCCTGTTCGTCGGGGTAAAACCTCCACACAATAACCTTCGACCCCAGCTCCCTAACCTTTCCGAGAGTTCGATGCTTTGCATCAGCTAGGAGGTGACGAGGGCGGCCGGCGCTGAATGCCTCAATGATCTTCAACTCCTTTTCTCATAGAGACGCTCTTGGCTTAAGACACGGTAGACAATAGTTAACAGCCTGCGAGCAGTTGTTACCCTAGCAGCGTTAGCCCCCTTCCTCATCTTGAGCCGTTGATAGTAGGCATTGAGGTCAGCATCGTTAGTAATAGAAGGCTGAACCGCTTCAACAAGAGCGTATCTTAGCCACTTGTTACCCGTCTTGGTAATCCTGTCGTGAAACACTTTACCACCTGAGGCATAGGTGGATGGCACAAGCCCAGCGTAGGCGCATAGCTTCTTATCATCCCGGAACCGACTGATGTCATCGATTTCTTTAGCCACCAGGACAGAAAAGAAGGGACCAAGCCCAGGAATGCTCCTGAGTAGCTTTACCCTTTTACCACCTCTAGCCAGCTCCTTTACCATCCAGTTGCTCTCGGAAATCTCTCGCTTTAAGATTTTAAGAAGCTCAAGTTCGGAGGCAAGAAGCTGATTATCCTGACCAGGTAAGACCGCCTGTCTCAGCCATTCCATCCCTGTAGCTCCAAATACATCCGAGACATCTGGAGCCTGGGAGACTATCTCAGGATGCCGGTCAAGAATGGTATAGATGCGGTTCTTGACCATGGTCTGTACTCTGACAAAGAACATCCGCTGCCTTAAGGTGTTCTTGGCCTCCCTAGTCTCTTTGTTGGGGACGTAAGCCTCAGGGAGAAGGTTGGAGCGGAGAAGGTCACAGAGGATGTTACCACTTATCTTGTCTGTCTTAATTCTGGCTTCAGCAATAGCCCTTACCTCTAGTGGATGAGCTAAAGCGACATCATCCAGAATCTCCTCCAGACAGTCATAAACAAGCCCCCAGTTTCGGGTCGCTTCCATGACGACTTTACCCGCCTGATAAGGCTTTGGTAGCTGTCGGAACTCTCCCTTGCTGTTGTTTATTTTGCCCCTTCGTTCCACCTTGCCCTCTCTGCCCTTAACCACCACGTAGGAATATTTCTTGTGTATTGGTTTAGTCGTTTTCGGACAAATGGGTGATACCAAAATGCTACAACTCTCCCGAGTGCTTGTCAAGTTCTCGAATTGACTCATAATTAAAGTTACCGAAAAAGGTATCGTTGCGTCAATAATATTGTTACCGAAAGGAGGCGAGGTGACACGACGCAGCATAACAGAATATGCCGAGGCAGTCCGGGGACGATATTTCCGGGCGTCAAGAAAGGCAAAGACAGAAATGCTAAACGAATTTGTGGCTACGACCGGGATGCACCGAAAGGCAGTGATACGGCTGCTCAATCAGAGAAATAGGTCACCAGGTAAGAAAAGGGGTGGGCGTCCACGCCTCTATGGCCTAGAGGTGATGGCAGCACTCAAAGTCGCCTGGGAAGCTACCGACCGCTTGTGCCCCAAGCGTTTCCATCCCTTTCTGCCAGAGCTGGTAGGCATTCTGAAGAGGACAGGAGAACTTAGTATAACTGAGCAAGCCGAAGGGCAGCTTTATCGGATGAGTCCATCCACGATAGACCGTATTCTGCGGCGCTGGCGTGGGAGCGGTAGGCACCGCGGTCTAAGCACTACTAAGCCAGGCACTCTACTGAAGAACGCCATCCCGGTGCGAACTTTTAGTGACTGGAACGAGAACAAGCCTGGCTTTCTGGAGGCTGACCTTGTTGCCCATTGTGGAGACAGCACCGAGGGCTTTTATCTGACTACGTTATCTACCGTTGACGTGGCAACAGGCTGGTGTGAGCCGGTGGCGGTATGGGGCAAAGGACAAGACCGTGTTGGCGGTGCTGTCTAGGATGTAAGAAAGCGGCTCCCCATGCCGCTGCCGGGATTGGCCTCAGACAATGGCAGCGAATTTATCAATCAGAGCCTCTAGACTACTGTCGGCGCAACAGCATTACTTTTACCAGGTCACGCTCCTACAAGAAGAACGATAGCTGCCACGTGGAGCAGAAGAACTGGTCGGTGATAAGGCGGGTCATCGGCTATGACCGCTTTAGTTCAAAGGCAGCATTTAAGGCGCTGGATTATGTCTATACTCTACTACGTCTATACGTCAATTTCTTCCAGCCGGTGTTAAAGCTGGTGGGGAAAAGCCGGCATGGTGCCAAGGTGCACAAAGTATACGACAAAGCTCAAACACCTTACCAGCGTCTACTTAAGAGTGGAGAACTCACAGAAGATAAAAGGCGAGAGTTAGCTTATATCTACGGCGCTCTTAACCCGGTGACCCTATTAAAGCAAATCAGGCAATCAGTGGAACACCTATGGACTCTGGCTGAAAGGTCACCCGGTAAACCCCGTTCGGTAACCGGAATCATGACGCAATAAGGAGGGCTTCGGTAACAGTTTATTTTGACGCAATACATACCCCATATTTGCAAGAAACCTATGTTCGTGCAGCTAATATGGCTGCTTAACTATTTAGTATTTTGTTAAGCTAGGCAACAAATCTCTGTTGTTTCACATTTCGGCCAAATATTGAATGAAAGTAGGATCTCGGGTACCTTTCGGTGCTTGTTTGGAACGGTTACCCGTCTTATTCAGTAC
>DAOUMB010000079.1:0-3417 GCA_034414335.1 Dehalococcoidia bacterium | reverse complement strand
TATCTGGCTTTGGCGGCGCTATCAATAATTTTGCTATGGTCTGCGTCACTAAAGAGTCGAATGCTGCTCAACATAGTGTAAATCGAGCCATAATCGACTCTTCTAGATGCACAGGCTGTGGGGTATGTGTTGAGAACTGTGCCTTCAATGCCTTGTCTTTGCTCCAGGAGAAAATAGTGCGTGATGAAGACAAATGCATGAATTGCAACAACTGTTTTTACCTTTGCTCGGAGGAGGTTTTTTACTTACCTCCCCATGCTAAGGAGAACTTTCAAGTTAATCTGGCTCATGCTGCAGCCGGGGTGCTAAGCCGATTTCACTCCAATGTGACCTTCATCAATTTCATCCAGGATGTAACGCCATTGTGTGACTGCGCTACGCCATCAGGTTTACCGGTAATCCCGGATATTGGCATCCTCGCCTCCACAGATGTTGTAGCTATTGACAGGGCGTCTTTGGACTTGATCGCTCAAGCAAAGCCCGTAGGGAAATTTGCGCATGTAAGCTCTCCTGATGTACTGGGCGAGATAAATGGTACGGATAGTCTGGTTCAAATAAGGACTGCTCAAGAGCTTGACTTGGGCAACATGGCATATCAACTATATGAGGTGAAGTAGCATGGAAGATATTGAGCTCGCTCGCTCTCTCTTGGAGGAAAAGAAATTGAATCTTGTCATAGTCAAAGCAAGACGGGTTCTCTTCAGTTCCAAGGAGAGTGGGGTGGCTCCGTTTTTCCGGGCTGTTCAGAATATGGAGAACAATTTACATAATGCTGCGGTAGCTGATCGGATAGTAGGCTTAGCCATAGCTATGCTTTGCCTTCATGTTCGAATAGCCTCGGTATATGCTGACATAGTGAGCGAGGGAGCACTTGATATGCTCAAGAAGCAAGGAGTGGCCATCAGTAGTAAGAGCGTAGTTCCTCATATTTTTGACTACGATGGCACTGACCTATGTCCTTTTGAAAAACTGGCGCAAAGTTGCGGGGAGCCATCCCGGTTGCTTGCAGCGCTACAGTCTCTTTTTGTTGAAGGTGGTCACTGAAAAGAATTTGGCAGCTCACCTTATTATCTCTTCTTGTATCTGCTTTATTGCTTTTGCCTTCGAATGGTTGCCGGCCGGAGCAGCTATCTTCCAGCGGTCAAGGCATCCTCAATCTCTGGGATACTGGCCCCATAACGCTTGACCCGGCGATTTCCACTGACCTATCTTCTCATACCTACATCATGCAAATCTTCAGTGTTTAGTTCGTCTTGATGATGAGATGATGGTGGTGCCCGATATCGCTGAGAACTGGGAGAAAAGCCCTGATGGCAAGACATATACTTTCCATCTACGCCTGGGGGTGAAATTTCATGGTGGCAGAGAAGTCAAAGCTGCCGACTTCAAATACTCCTGGGAGCGAGCCTGCGACCCTGACACTGGATCTCAAGCAGCAGCTACCTATCTGGGCGATATTGTTGGCATCAAGGATATGCTGGCAGGGAAAGTGGATGAAATCTCTGGGGTCAGAGTTATCAATGACTATGTGCTTCAGGTTACCATTGATGCACCCAAGGCTTATTTCCTGAGCAAAATGTGGAATCTGGAAAAGACTGGTGGCGTGAGCCAAACGGGACTGGGCCGTTTAAGTTAACGTAGTGGAAAGGAGGGCAGGTGTTGATTTTGGAGCGTAGTCAGTTTTATTATGGCAAGCCGGCCAGAGTGCAGCAGGTTGTCTTTCATCTTCTGACTGGCGCGCCCATGGCTATGTATGAAAAAGGACAGATCGATGTTGTTCCTGTTTCCAAGAGTTACATTGACCAAGTTAGTGATGAGGCTAGCACATTGCATAAAGAGTTGGCCATAACGCCTGAACTCAGCCTTTTCTATATTGGTTTTGACACTGTAAAAGCTCCCTTTGACGACGTTAATGTTCGCCGTGCCTTTTATCATGCTGTGAATAAAGAGCGTATCGCTAGACTGATATTGAGAGATATGGTGAAAGAAGCCAAAGGTATTTTACCTGCAGGTATGCCTGGCTATAACGAAGACTTAGAGGGACTGGACTACGGTGTGCAAAGGGCAAAAGAGCTCATTGCTACCTCAACTTATATAGAGGCTTCGAATTTGCCGCCCATCATCTTAACTGTTTCTGGCTATGGCAATAACATTCCCGATTATTTAGGCGCAATCATCCAGGAATGGCAGCAGAACCTCGAGGTGGAAGTCTCGGTAAGGCAACTGGAAGAGGAGTATTTCCTTTATAACTTGAAACAAGAGAAGGATGATATGTTCATACTGGGCTGGATAGCTTATTACCCCGACCCACATAATTTCTTGGATACTCTCTTTCATACTGGAAGCGAAAACAATGCCTTTGGATACAGCAACCTCAGCTTAGATGCTCTGCTTGACCAAGCAGCTATAGAACAGGATGAGGCTGTCCGTCTGAGTCTGTATCAGCAAGCTGAGCAATTAGTAGTTGATGACGCTTCTTGCCTCCCATTGTGGTTTGGCATCAACTATATCTTGGTGAAACCTTACGTTAAGGGTTATGAGCTTAAGCCCTTGGGTGTTCCTGACCTGAGCAAGGTGTATTTGGAGCAGCATTAATCTGGCTTTGTAATCCTTCCTCTCGTGGTGGGGGATTAGGGGTGGGGCACAACCCTAGGAGCGCGCACCATGGATTGGGCTGTTTGCTCCTTCCTAAAAAAGAGAAGGGACTCCGTGTGAAATTATGCTGGGGGCTGTAGATTATGTCGAGGTAGGCTGTGATGGTATAATGATAGATGATGGAGAGGGAGGCGATGCTCTATGAGACAGTCCCTGGCAGCAGAGTGAGGTGTCATGTTTGCCAATGGAGATGCCTTATTAATCTCGGAAGGCTTGGCCTCTGCCGTATGCGCATCAATCGGGATGGCACTTTGTATACCATGAATTATGCCGAGGTATCCTCAGTTGCGGCCGACCATATTGAAAAAAAACCTTTATTTCATTTCTTCCCTGGCACCTTTGCTTTCTCTTTAGGCACTTGGGGATGCAATTTCCACTGCAAGGGATGCCAGAACTGGGAGATTTCCTGCGTTGATATTCCGCCAAGTTCACAGCAATTGCTTCCTGAAAGAGAGATAGAGCTAACTAAGAGAAATAATTGCGAGGGCATTGCCTGGACCTATAATGAGCCCACGATATGGTTTGAATATACCCTGGATTCGGCCAAGCTGGCTAAGGAAAATAATCTATACACTGTCTATGTGACCAATGGCTATGCCACGCCTGAGGCTCTGGATGCCATAGGGCCCTGGCTTGATGCCTGGAGGGTTGATGTCAAAGGTTTTACTGACGGGTTTTATCGCCAGCTAGCTAAAATCTCCCAGTGGCGGGGCATTCTAGACGTAGCCAAGCGGGCTAAGGAAAGGTGGGGTATGCATGTTG